>CBFHXU010000068.1:10893-14537 GCA_965659875.1 uncultured Opitutaceae bacterium | reverse complement strand
CATCTGCACGCCATGACTCACACCGATGGCGAAGACGAGAAAGGGGATGAGAATCGAGTAGGGATCGAGTCCGAAGCCGAGGACGTTGAGGGCGCCGAGCTGCCATATCACGGCGATGAACGCACAACTGAGGGTGAAGGCCGTCAGTTTGGCCGACTGCGAGAAGATGAAGACGAGCAGTCCGGTGATGACGAAGGCGACGGCGAAGAAAAAGAGCACGTTTTGGGCGCCGTCACTGATGTCGCCGATGACTTTGGCGAAACCGATAATGTGCACGCCGAGATGCACATCGACCGCGTAACCTTCGTATTGGGAGCGGATCTTCTCTTCGAGGGCTGAGGCCACTTCGATGTAGTCCAGTTGCTCGCCGGTGGCGGGGTCGATCTCGAGGAGTTGGGCGCTGATGATGGCGCCGGAAAAATCGTTGGCGACCAGGATGCCGAGTTTGTCGGACTTGATGATGTTGGCGCGGACGATGTCAAAATTCTTGGGTGTAGGCGCGAATCCGGCTGGGATGACATTGCCGCCGGCAAAACCGTCGTCGACGACCTCCACGTAACGCACGTTGGGCGTGAAGAGGGATTGGACCTGGGCCCGGTCGACGCCGGGGAGGAAGAAGACGGCATCGGTGGCGCGTTCGAGGGTGGCGAAGAACTCGGGAGTGAAGATGTTTCCATCGCGCGCCATCAGCGCGATGACGATGCGGTTGGCACCACCGAACTCGGTTTCGTATTGCTGGAAGGTCTCGATGTAGGGGTGGTCCTGCGGCAACATCTTGCTGAAGCTGGCATCAACATAGGTTTTCGAAGCAAACCAGCCCATGAGGGCGGTCAGGGCGGCAAAAACGAGCACGAGTGTGAACCGAAACCGGAAGACAAACGACTCAATGGCACTGATGATTTTGGCTTTCATCGAGTCGTGCCTCCTCGATAAGGGAGAAGTAAGAAGGGAGAAGTAAGACGCTTAAGAGAGGCACGGATGATGGCCAAAAATTTACTGACGTAACTCCCATGAAATGATGAGATCGGTGAATGCATAATGAACTTTGCGAGCGTCTTTTGCGGTTCTCTCTCCGCATCGCGAAGATGGCCGAGGCCATGCCGCGGACCATGGCCTGTCGCAATGCTGCCGATCAAATTATTCGTAGCTCGAGTTCGGCGGCCGCCAATTATCGAGCGGCCCAACGCGGGCGTTCCAAAAAGGATTTCATCAATAAGGTAGGGATTGCGTTGGAGGAAGCGGATGAGACCGCGTTTTGGCTGGATTACATAGAAGGACTGGAGGCGATGACGAACAAGCAACTCGAGGCTCTTAAAATCGAAGCGGATGAACTTGTCCGCATTCTTGCTTCGATTCGCAAAGCGGGCTGAGAATCCTTCTGCCTTCATCCTTCTTAATTCCTACTTGAGTGAGAAGGAGCGGGATTTGATCCCGCTTCGCCGAACGTCACCAGGTGACCGGTGGGTGCGAGGAGGAGTTCGGCGATGGCGGGGGTGTCGTCGATGGTGGCGGTGAAGGTTTGGCCGCCGTCGCGGCTGACCCACCAGGTGCGGGCTTGGCCGGTGACAATGAGGGTGTTGGCCGAGGCCAATTCGATGCCCGTCATGAGAAGGCCGGTGCCAGGTGTTTCGACACTGTTCCAGGTTTCGCCGTCGTCGGTGCTGCGGTAGACGCGGCCGCGCAGGCCGTAGGCGATGAGATTACCGTCGGTGAGGGGGAGCACACCGTAGAGGGAGCCGTCTTCGCCAGTGGAGAGCGGTTGCCAGGTTTTGGCGCTGTCGCGGGAGCGGAGCAGGGCTCCGAATTCGCCGGCTAGCCAAAGGGTGCCATCACGGGAGCGCGAGATGCGGTTGAGGTGCATGTCCTCTTCGAGGATAAAATGCTGTTCCCAGTCGGCCCCAGAGTTGCGTGATTCGTAGTAAGCCCCGAAAGCGCCCACGGCGATGACGTGACCACCGGAAACCGCCATGATGTCGAGGATGGGAGATTCATCGTCGTCGCCGGTGAACTGATGTTGCCAGGACTTACCGCCGTCTTCGGTGCGCAGGATGATGGCGCCGTGGCCGGCGGCCCAGCCGTTGCGTGGGTCGAGAAACGAGATCGCGCACAAGGTGCGGGAAACACCGGAATCCACCTTGGTCCACGTGTCGCCACCGTCGGTGGAGCGTTGGACCAAGCCGCGTTCGCCGACGGCGACAATGGCATCACCCGCGAGGGCGGCGTCGAGAATAAGATAATCACCCACGGCAGCCGTCCCGAAGACGGCTGCGCCGGCGAAAACGAAGCAGGCCGCGAGGGACCTCACCGGACACCGGATCGACGCAGAGCTCCCGGAGAGTAGTCGCGCTCGCTGCGCTCGACCGAGAAGTCATACATGCGTTGGTCGTTGTCCAAGCCGATCGCGAGGTAGCGTCCGGCGATCAAATCGGTGTGCACTTCCAACGTGCTCCAGAACGTGGGCACTTCATAGTAGTTGATGCAGTGGGCTTCGGAGACGCGCCAGAGGTCGCCACGGTTGTCGTATTGGTCGACGGCGAGGATCTGCCAGGTGTCTTCGTCCACGTAGAGGGTACGGCGGGAGTAGATGTGACTGGTACCTTCTTTGAGCGTCGCTTCCACGATCCACACGCGGTGTTTTTCGTAGCGGGTGTGGTCCTGGTTGATGTGGAGCGGAGTGAGAATGTCATCCGGCGAGATGCGGTCGCTGTGCAGTTTATAGGAGTTGTAGGGCACGATCATCTCGCGCTTGCCGATGAGCTCCCAGTTGTAGCGGTCGGGGGCGCCGTTGAACATGTCGAACTGGTCGCTGGTGCGCATGCCATCGGCGGCGGTGCCGGGATTGTCGTAGGCGACCTGAGGGGCGCGGCGTACGCGGCGTTGGCCGGCGTTGTAAACCCAAGCGCGGCGGGGCTCGACGACTTGGTCGAGGGTTTCGTGAACCATCAAGATGGTGCCGGCGAGACGGGGCGGTGCCTTCACGGCTTGTTGGAAGAAGATGAGGGTATTGTTCAGTTCGTCGACGCCGAGATCTTCGCGGGCGTAGTTGAACATGAATTCGTCTTCGAACTCGACCATGGTATAGCGGCCATTGCGTTGCGGGGCGGCTTGGCCGATGCGGCGCGTGGCAGCGTCACCTCGGTAGCGCATAAGGTGATTCCAGAGCACCTCGATACCCGATTCGGGAACTGGGAAAGGAATGCCGCGGATGGAACCGCCGACGCCGGAGCCACCGTTTACGATCTGTGCGGAAGGCGCGTATTCGCGGGTGGCATCATAAATGCGTTGCGGGGCGGATCCCGAGCGATGGGTCGGGTAGAGCGGAATCGAATAGGTGTCGGGATACGTTTCGAGCAGGGCGATCGAACCGGCGGTCAATTGATCGCGGTAAGACCCCAGGTTACTCGCCGTGATGGTGGCGATTACGGAATCGTCGGCGAAGGGGTCGGGATGATGATCGCCGGGACTGTAGCCGGCGGGAGGTGACGTGATGCCACCGTCCCAAGCGGGAATGGAACCGTCGGCATTGCCGGCCTTCTCGGCGCCGAGGGGCGTGAGGTCATCACCCAAACGGGCGAGGTCGCTGCTACTGATGTCGGCGGTGAGGAAAGAGGCGGAAAGCAGGAGACCGCCGGTGAGTTGAAAAA
>CBFHXU010000068.1:0-10883 GCA_965659875.1 uncultured Opitutaceae bacterium | reverse complement strand
TTGAAAAAGAGTTTTCATCGTGGGTAGAAGGGGCGGGTGGATTAGAAGGAGAATTTCAACGTGGTGGAGAAGAAGTCGCGATCGCTGAGCAGATTCTGCGTCCCACCACCGGAGTAATTCACATACTGGAGGTTGAGCGTGTAGCGGTTTTGGAACACGAAGTCAGCCGCGAGGCTGAGGGTTTGCCGACCTTCGAGGTAGTTGGAGAGCGGCGCCGGGCTGTTGCCGGAAACGTCTTGTCCCCAGGAGACCGAAGGCAGGAAGTTTACGCCGGCGAAGATGTTGTTGTATTCGAGGCGGCCGAGGAAGCGGTAACCCCAGGCGAAGTCGTTGGCGAAGTGGCTGATGGGAGTCGCCGGGAGACCATTGCCGACGGCGTTCATGGCGGCCTGTGAGGCCGAGGTGTAGGTGCCGGAGACTTCGTAGCGCAGTACATCGGGCGAAGGAATGTCGGCCCAGAGACCGCCTGCTTCGCCGACCACGGTGAAGGAGTCAGCGCCGAGGGTCGGCCCGAAGATTTTGGTCAACGTGGTCTGGGCGGTCGTCACGTCGTGATGGCGCCAGCCTTGAATCTCGCGGTTGTATTGGCCGAGGAAGTTGCCGACTTGATTTACTTGGCCGAACGCCGGATTGAGCGTAGACAGCGCAGCGAAGAGCACTTCGACATCCTCAATTTGGAGAGGGACGTCTTGTTTGAAGGAGATCTCACCTTGCCAAGCGATGCCGGTGTTGCCGAGGTCGGTATTAAAGCTGCCTCCCACCATGAAGATGTCTTCGGGGTATTCGAGGAAGTAGCTGGCGGTGCTGGCGGCGGTCAGGAGGCCGACTTGGCCGGCACCGGCGGCGATGCTTTGCGCGGAGGGGTAGAAAGGAGCAAGCCCGGCGAGCGTGGGATGTTGGGCGATGGCGGCGGCAGGGACATTTGTGAGCGCGGCGCCAAGTAGCTGGGGCAGCAAGGCGGGAATCGCTTGCGCGGGCACACCGTTGGCGATCATCGCGGGCACGAGTTGAGCTTGCGCGGTTTGGAGAGCAAATCCCTGCACCACGGCGGCACTGATGGGTCCGCTGGGGGTGCGGGCGCTGATGAGCGGCAAGCGGCTGTGGAAGTTGGCGACGAAGAAACCGAATTCGGTGTCGTTCAGGTTTTCGGCCAGGTGGCGGATGGCGATGCCGTATTGGCCGTAGTCGCTGGCGTCACGATTGGCGGTGCGACCGACCCGGCCGAGGCCTCCTTCTTCGGGGAGGGCACCGAAGCCGAGCATGACGCGGTCGCCGCCGATGGAGGCGAAGTCATTGGTTGAGAAATACGTGCCCGAAGCTTCGATATCGGTATTGCGAAATTCGAGGAGCGCGAAGGCCTCGATCGAAGTGTTGAAGGTCAAGTCGGCGGCGAGTTTCACCATGTTGACCGGGAGGAAGGCTTCGCGAAGTTCGGCGCCGGGGACACGGAGATTGGCGACGTCGACGGGGTTGACGATGTTGTTGCCGTTGGGGAGGAAGGTGCTCTCACCGAGGCTAACGACTTGGCGGCCCACCCGCAGGTCCATCGGAACATCAGCAAACTCGAAACGATAGAGGCCGTAGAAATCGAGCACATCGAGACGTTCACCGGCGTGGTTGCGGGCTCCCGGAGTGAGATTGCGATGCGGAAGTTCGCCGCTGGCGAGCTCGTCGTCGTAGAGATAGAACGCGCGGGCGAAGAAGGAGAGGTTATCCTTATAGTTCACTTCCAGGTCGGACGTCGCTTTGAACGCGCGGGAGACCCACCCCTCGGAGAAATTCAAATTACCGTCGTCGGTATTGACCGAGTTGGCGTTACCGCCGTTGGCCACGCCGTAGAAGTTCGGATCCGGGTCGTCGAGGCGGTAGATGCCACCAATCGAAAGGGTCGTATCGAAGCTTCCGGAGAAGTCATTGTCAGTGAAGGTGATCGCCGATACCATAGAGGTCGTGGCGAGGAACACCGAGGCCTGAAGGCTACGAGATATAGTCTTATAGTGCATGATTGAGGTTTGTTTAGCGGGAGTCGAATTCGCCTCTACGGGATGAGAAAAATCAGCATCGGACGTAGTGAAGGGGCACCGACTGCTCCTTATTGCTAAAGACAGTAGTCGTAAGAACGAGTTGAGCAAAACCAAAATATCGAACGATTTGTCCAAAATTGGGAGGAATGGATTCCGGCCTTGCGCCCACGAAATAAGGGGTAAGTTGTCGGTTCGCATCATGCAGGCCGATACTCACATCCACATCAAAGGCGCGCGGGAGCACAACCTGCGCAATCTCGAGGTTCGGCTGCCTCGCGGGAAGCTAATCGTGGTGACGGGCCCTTCGGGGTCGGGTAAGTCGTCGCTGGCCTTTGATACGATTTACGCGGAAGGGCACCGTAAATACATGGAGTCGCTTTCCACTTCAGCGCGGCAAACCCTCTCGCAGTTGCCCCGACCAGACGTGGACTATGTGCACGGGCTCTCCCCGGTGTTGGCGATTGAGCAACGCACAGCCGGGGAGTCACCACGCAGCACGATTGCCACGGTCACGGAAGTGGCGGACTACGCGCGGTTGTTGTGGGCGTTGCACGGTGAGGCGCATTGCCCGAAGGACGGTGGTCGCGTGGTGCGGCGATCGTTGGATGACAATGTCGCGCGGGTGCTCGCCGAAGCGGCGGGACAACGCGTTATGATTTTGGCACCGGCGCTTTCGGCGAAGGCTAGCGTATTGCGCGAAGAGTTACCCCGGTTGCGGCAGCGCGGATTCCAACGCGTGCGCATCGACGGTGAAGTAAAGTCACTCGACGATCCGCACGTGGTGCCGGATGGACGGGGCATCGTGCCGCTGCAGGTCGACTTGGTCGTCGATCGATTGGTGGCGGTCGTGGATCAACGCAGTCGTTTGGCGGATTCGCTGGAGCTGGCGTTTCGCGAAGGCGGGGATCGGGCTATGGTCCTGGCGCAAAAAGATCGGGAGGCGCCGTGGGTGGAACTGCAACTCAGCCAATCGTTGGCGTGTGAGATCTGCGGCGATGTTTTTGATAAACTCACGCCGCAATATTTTTCGTTCAATCACCGGCAAGGCGCCTGCACCACTTGTGATGGTCTGGGTCGGAAGCTGAGTTTCGCGCCGGATCTGGTGATTCCCGATAAAACCAAATCGGTGCGCAACGGCGCGATCAAACCGTGGCGACTCGGCGGGAAAAATCTCATCATCAAACACAATGCCGTGCTGAAGCAGTTGGCGGAGCAGTTGCCCTTTGATGCCAATACGCCGTGGGAGGAATTGCCCGATGACGTGCGCGAAGTGTTGCTCAACGGAGCGGGCGATCGGTTGTTTGCCTTCAAACTGAAACGGATGCGGCAGCCGAAGGCCATGCCGTTTGAAGGCGTGATACCGGCCCTGGAAGACACGTGGCGGCACACGGCGAGCGAGGGGTTCCGGGCCCGGCTGACGACTTACATGATTCGGGGGGAGTGCTCCGAGTGTCACGGGTCCCGGCTCAATGCGCGCAGCAGCGCGGTATTGGTTTCAACGGACGAACAGCGACTGAACTTTCCCGATTTTATGGCGCTGGATGTGGAGTCGGCGCACAAAGTTGCGGTCGCCTTGGCCGCACGCTTCGCCCGGGAAGAAGCGTTGCGCGATGTCGTGACCGGTATCGAACAACGTCTTCGTTTTTTGGGCGAAGTGGGACTGGGGTATCTCACGCTGGATCGGGACTACGGCACGCTGTCCGGCGGCGAGTCGCAACGGGTGCGTTTGGCAACGCAACTTGGGATGGGGTTGATGGGCGTGATTTACGTGCTCGATGAGCCGAGTATCGGGCTGCACCCGGCAGACAATCAAAACCTGTTGAATTTGCTGACTTCGCTCCGCGATCGCGGTAATACGGTCATCGTGGTGGAGCACGATGAAGACACTATGCGCATCGCCGATGAAGTACTGGAGATTGGGCCGGGAGCGGGATCGGAGGGTGGGCGGATTCTGTTTCAGGGCACGCCTCAGGCGCTGATGAAGGCGGACGGGAAAGACTCGGTGAGCGGTCCTTATCTCGCCCGCAAA
Organism: uncultured Opitutaceae bacterium; assembly: GCA_965659875.1. GTDB lineage: Bacteria > Verrucomicrobiota > Verrucomicrobiia > Opitutales > Opitutaceae > Actomonas. Next base: position 6,830 of record CBFHXU010000068.1, on the reverse strand, counting down.
ACCCGGGTGGATAAAAACGGTAAGACGAAAAAACCGACGGATGGATTTTTGACCGTGCGCGATGCCCGCGAACACAATCTTCAGGGGATTGATGCGAAATTTCCGGTGGGGTTGTTGACGGTGGTCACCGGTGTTTCGGGCTCGGGAAAAAGCACCTTGGTCAACGATGTTTTGGCGGCGGCCGCGGCAAAGAAACTCAATGGAGCAAAGTCCTTGCCCGGGCTGCATCGCAGTATCGAGAATTTGGATTTCTTCGAGAAGTTGGTGCAGGTGGATCAGTCGCCGATTGGCCGGAGTCCGCGCTCAAATCCCGCGACCTACACGAAACTGTTGGATGCGTTGCGTAATCTCTACGCGCAGGTGCCGTTGGCCAAAGTGCGCGGCTACAAAGCGAGTCGATTTTCGTTCAACGTGCGTGGTGGGCGCTGTGAGAAATGTCAGGGCGATGGTGCGATCAAGCTCGACATGCAGTTCATGGCCAATGCCTATGCGCCGTGTCCGAGTTGCGAAGGCAAGCGTTTCAATCGCGAGACGTTGGAAGTCCTGTTTCACGGCCACTCGATCGCTGATGTATTGGCCATGACGGTGCGCGATGCGATGCAGCTTTTTCGCAATATTCCCAAAGTCATGGACAAGCTGGAAACGCTGTCGGCGGTGGGGTTGGGTTATCTGCAATTGGGCCAATCTGCGACGACGTTGTCGGGCGGGGAAGCCCAGCGCTTGAAGTTATCGTTGGAGCTGTCGAAGCGGCAGTCCGGAGAAGTGCTGTATATTTTGGACGAGCCGACTACGGGTCTGCATTGGGTGGACATTCAGCACCTGATGTACCTGTTGTTGAAGCTGCGTGACGCGGGCAATACCGTCATCGTGATTGAGCACAACTTGGACGTGATCAACCTAGCAGATTGGATCATCGACCTCGGGCCGCGTGGTGGATCCGCTGGCGGAGAACTGCTTTACGCGGGGGAGCGCAACGGGATCGAAAAGGAATCCCGTAGTTTGACCGGCAAGGCGCTCAAGAAATGGGCGAAACCGGTGACGTGATCGCGGTGGCGAATGCGAGTTATTTTTGAGCCACGGAAGGCACAGGAGTCACAGAAGCTGACGCAATGAAGCGTGGATTGTGGAGTTCTGGGAGGCAGTGTTTGAATTGGCCCACGAAAACACACGAAAAACACGAAAGTTCTGAGTCCGGTAGGTCCTGATCAGGTGAATCGCTGGGTTCTGAAATTGGGCGATCTTCGATGGTGCCGAACTACTCAGACACGAATGGCGTTCTTTTGATGTCGAAGAGCAGGTGGGAGGGGAATCGTTTTAAATTCAGCCGGCGCAGACCCGTTGAATCGAAATGATACCGCGTTGGATTGATACTTAACCCACGAATCGAGTTCAAAAGCTCCGTGAAGAACTCATCAGCCAGTCGGACCAAAATCTCAGCGTATCGTCACGAAATTTCGTTTACGTCTCGGCGGAGGTGTCGGCGTACAAGTAAAGAGAAAGGGTGAGTTTGTTCTAATGAATCTTGTTACTTGTTACCTGATGCTTGGAACTTACGCACAGCGTTTACGCGGCGGGGAACTGCTCGTTGATGACAACTTTTTCGTCGGGGAGGCGGGGGCCGCGGTCCCAGGCGGGTTGGGTCTTTTGGCCGACGGGGAGCAGGAAGCTGATAATATGGTCGGCGGGGAGATTGATGATTTCGGCAACGGCATGGGGATCGAATCCGATCATGGGGCAGGAGTCGTAGCCCATGTCGTGGGCGGCGAGCATGAGGGTCATGCCAGCGAAGGCGGCCGAGCGCATGCCTTCGTCGCGGATCAGTTGATCTTTATCTTCGTAGAAGGGCTTGATCATGGGTCCGAGGATATCCTGCACAGGTTGCGGGGCGTGGGACCAATAGGTGGCCGGATCGGTGAGGTGGGAGGTTTGGTCGGCACACAGGATGAAAAGCACACTGGCTTCTTCGACATGCGCTTGGTCCCAGGCCGCGGCGCGAATCTTCTTTTGGCGTTCCTTGTCGCGGATGACGACGAGGCGGTAGTTCTGCATGTTGAAGGAAGAGGGTGCGAGTTTGGTGAGGCGAATCAACTCGGCCAAATCGGCCTCCGGCATCGTATGATTGGGATCAAAGTGTTTGATGGAGCGGCGGCTCTCGATGGTTTCGGTAGTGTTCATTTATTAGAGTTTGAGTGGTGGGGCACCAAACGGAGATGTCGACGAGGGTCAAACCGAGGCGAGCGTTTGAGGAAGCTTGAGGGCTCACCCAGCGGGGGCCTTCTTCGGTTGGAGCGTGTGTGGATAGGCTGAGAATCTGGATATTATTCTCAACTTTTTTGAATTTCGACTGAACTCGTGGCGTCACAGTGAGTCGAATGAACTCATCTCATATGAAAACGTTTAGTCTTATTCTGATCGCCTCACTTTATCTCGCGGGTTGTTCCGCACCGGGCACGCATGAGCGTCGCGGAACCGAAATCGGTGCCGTGACCGGTGCGATTCTTGGCGGTATCATCGGGCACCAATCCGGTGAGACCGCAGCGGGTGCGGCCGTCGGTGCGGCCGTGGGTGGAACGGCGGGGGCGGCGATGGGAGCCGCTAAAGATCGGGAGGAAGACCGCCGCTACGAGCGGGGAGCGGTCCATGCCCAACCGCAGGTCGATGACTTCGGCTACAGTATGTCGGACTATTTCGAGCTAATGACGGCGGAAGAAATGGAGATTCTGCAGGCGCGCTCGGATGCGCGTCCCGAGGTTCCGATGGGCGTCTTGCTCAAGGAATCCGAGAAGGCCAATCTGCGCCTCAGGGCGGCGGGAAATAGGGAAATAGGCCGCTAGTTTTCCCATCCTGACGTCGGGTCTCCTGGCGCTTGCGGACGAAATCAATGTCGCATTGTATGGGGTCATGGACCCCACGCGTGAACCTGCCCCGCCCCCGACGAATTCGCCCGCTGCGATCACGCGACGGGGAGCGATGGGGCGCTTGGCTACCTTGCTGGCGATGGGAGCGTGGCCGGGTCTGACGGGGTGTGTTTCCCGTAGTGGAAGCACCGGCTCGACGGAAAAGGTGAGGTTTGTCGTGACCAATGATTTTCACCATGAAGAAGCGGCCTGTGATCCGTGGATGCGTGCGTTGTTTACCCAAGTGAGCAAGACGCCGAGAGCCGAATTTTGTTTCGCCCTCGGTGATTTGGCCAATAGCGGCAAGCGTTCTAGTTTGGAGAGCATGCGAGCGCATCTTCAGCTCACCGGAATGCCGACGTATCCGACACCGGGAAACCACGATTTGGACGAGTCCCTCGTGGAAGGATTTTACGAGGAGGTGTTTCCGGGCCGCCGGAACTACGCTTTCACCCGACAGGGTTGGCAATTTGTGGTGGTGGATACGACGGAAGGCACGGCTTGGAAGGATGTGACCATTGGCGACGCCACGTTCGCATGGCTCGATGCGAACCTCGGAAAACTGGATCCGACCGCCCCGACGGTTTTACTGACTCATTTCCCGATCGCGGCGGAGGTGCGCATGTGCCCGCTGAATGCTGAATCGTTATTGAGGCGATTCGTAAATTTTAACCTCCGCGGAACGTTTTCCGGCCACTTCCACGGGCAATCCCTGGTGCATCGCGGAGCGACGGAAATGGTGACCAACGTTTGTGTGGCGCGAGTGCGCGGCAATCACGATGGCACCGATTTCAAGGGCTACTGGGTCTGCGATGGCGCACCGGATGGCACGTTGACGCGCAGGTTTGTGCCGTTCGTGGGACCGACGGTTTAGGTTCTAGCGCGAGAGACCTTCGATGTCCCGATCTTGACTGGTCGATCGGCTCCAGGAAACGACGCGGTCCCGGACGACAATGATCTTGGTAATTTCGTGAGTATGCGTGACCTCGGGGGCCATAATGGGCTCGGGAATGGAAATAGTCTGCTCAGTGGCAGGATCGTAGTAGCGAACGTCGCGGGTTCCCGCTAGAACCATGCGCGACTGGGCTCCGATCTTTCGTTTATAAACCCACACCATGGCTTCGACGGAGTAGTCGGCGAGGGGGGCGATTTCGTCAGGTTCGCCCAAGTTCGCGATCAGTTCCGCGGAGAGCGTGCCGCGTTTGACGGCGAACGGCTCGGTGAGGGCTTCGGATTTCTTGAGCTCCGGGGCGGTCTTGGTGGTTTCGCAGCCGGTCAGCAGCAAAACCGTGCCACTTAGAAATGCCCCGACGATGCGCGGGAAAGTTGAAGACGAAAACATGGTGCGGGGTATGACAGGCTCGATTGAAGTTTGTTCGCAATCTGGTTTCAGGCGTTCGAAAACACGGGATTCTAGCGATTGATTCCGCCTGCGGGGTTGCCAGAGCAAGGGGAAGTCACCGTGCTGCGGGAGTGAGTGAATCCACCGCCAATCCCGACCATCCGCTGCGCCCCTTGCCGGGCACGTTTGATGCGGATGCGGTGTTGGACCGGTTTCTGACGGTGATGGTCGATCGCGGACTCGAGCTTTATCCGGAGCAAGAAGAGGCGATCCTCGAATTATTTGCCGGGAGTAATGTGGTGCTTAATACGCCCACGGGTTCGGGGAAATCGCTCGTGGCATCCGCCGCCCACTACCGGGCGCTGTGCGCGGGGGAGCAATCGGTTTATACGTGTCCGATCAAAGCGCTGGTGAACGAAAAGTTCCTGTCGATGTGCCGTGATTTTGGCCCGGAAAATGTGGGCATGATGACGGGGGATGCGTCGGTGAACCCGCACGCTCCAATCCTGTGTTGCACCGCGGAGATTCTGGCCAACATCGCGCTGGCGCGGGGACCGAAAGCGGAGCTGCGCACGGTGGTGATGGATGAATTTCATTACTATGGGGACGCCGAGCGGGGGCATGCTTGGCAAACGCCATTGCTGGCATTGCCGCAGTGTCGGTTCCTACTGATGTCGGCGACCCTGGGGGATACCGCATTTTTTGAGCGCGAGATGACCCGCCTGACCGGCGCACCTTCCCTGACGGTGCGTAGTGACCGCCGGCCCGTGCCCCTTACTTTCGAATATTCAGAAACACCGCTCACGGAACGTGTTTCCGAACTAGTGCAGGAGGGGAAAGCTCCGATCTATTTGGTCTACTTTACCCAACGTTCGGCCTCGGAATCAGCGCAGGGGTGGATGAGTCTCAGTTTGACGTCAAAGGCGGAGAAGGAAGCGTTGGCGGGCGCGTTGAAGGACGAGAAATTTAATAGTCCTTACGGTAAAGATATGAAGCGATGGCTCCGTCATGGCGTGGGCGTGCACCACGCGGGACTGTTGCCAAAGTATCGGATTCTGGTGGAACGATTGGCGCAGCGCGGTCTGCTCAAAATCATCTGCGGCACGGATACGTTGGGGGTTGGCATCAATGTGCCGATTCGCACCGTGGTGTTTACGCAGTTGTGGAAATACGATGGCCGCAAAGCTGCGGTGCTGACCGTCCGGGATTTCCGACAGGTCGCGGGCCGGGCCGGGCGCCGGGGATACGATGATGAAGGACTCGTCGTCGCGCAGGCGCCGGAGCATATCATCGAAAACAAGCGGGCGGCCGAGAAAGCGGCCGCCGGATCCGGCAAGAAAAAGAAGATCGTGAAACGCACGGCACCGCCCGGAACCGTGGTGTGGGATGAAAAGACGTTCACAAAGTTGCAGACGGCGCCCTGTGAAGAGCTGACGTCGAAGTTCACGCTTTCCCACGGAACGCTCCTGCTGGTGCTCTCGCGCGAAGGGGATGGGTGTCGGGCAGTGCGTGAGCTCGTCGCGACATCGCATGAAACCGATCATCGGAAAAACCAGCTCCGCCAGCGTGGCTGGCAGCTCTTTCGCGGAGTGTTGGACCGTAAGATTGTGGAGTGGATTCCGCCGACGGCGGAGGGGCACAAGCTGCGCGTGAACGTGGAGTTGCAGGATGATTTTTCGCTGCATAATGCCCTTTCGCTTTACCTGCTCGATACGTTGCCCCGTTTACCTGTGGAGGATGCGGATCACGCGTTGAATGTGCTCACGTTGTGCGAGTCGATTGTGGAGGATCCCGAGATTATTCTGCGCAAACAGGTCGATCGATTGAAGACGGATGCCGTGGCTGAAATGAAGGCTGACGGGGTGTCCTACGAAGAACGGATGGATAAACTCGACGCGATCGAGCACCCGAAACCATTGCGGGAGTTTTTATACGATTCCTTTAACGCGTTTGCGGCTGCTTACCCTTGGGTGGAGCAGGAAAATGTGCGGCCGAAGTCCATCGTCCGGGAAATGTTTGAGCGCTACGACTCGTTTGCGGATTATGTGAAGCGATACGGGCTGCAACGCAGTGAAGGTCTGCTTTTGCGTCACCTCAGCCAGACGTGGAAGGTGCTCAGTCAAACGATTCCGCAAGAGGCTAAGACCGAAGAAATCGAGGAATTGGAAGTTTATTTCCGCGAGTTGATCCGGGGGATAGATTCGAGCCTATTGGAAGAATGGGAACGGATGCAGAATCCGGACTACGTGGCGGAAGAGGTGGGCGACAAACCCAAGCGCCCCGGCTTTACCGATATTACGCGTGATACCAAGGAGTTTAATCGGCTGGTGCGATTTGCGGTGCACGGCCTTTTGCAGGACGCGATGGCGCGGGATGCGGAAGCGATTGCGGAAAAAACCGGTGGAGACGCCCGGAGCATCGGCGATGCGTTCGATCACTACGTGGCGGAGCGCGATTGGTTCCGTTTGGACCCGGCCGGTCGCGCCGCCCATCATACGCACATCGATCGAGACGGTGCTTGCTGGCAGGTTGCCCAAGTGCTGGTGGACTACGAAGAGCAGAACGATTGGGAGCTGCGGGTGGAGGTGGAT
>CBFHXU010000067.1:0-14701 GCA_965659875.1 uncultured Opitutaceae bacterium | reverse complement strand
TGGTACTCTGTTTCTTCACTCTCATGCTCGCCCACATGTCGCAGACCAACGCGGAACACGACGCATCCTGATGCACTCATTTGAGTCTGGAGAGCCGGGTAGTCGCCTGCCCGGGCGTCCGGGGCTACCCCTACTATTCTTCGTCGCAGTTTGAGTCTGAAGCTGACTCAGTATCCATTGCTCCCACTAAAGACGGGAACAAACCCATCCCGTGGTCTCTCCCACGAATCAGAATCACCGTTTCCCATGCGTAACCGTTTATCGTCTCTTCTGCTTCTTTGGCTCTTATCGGCCGCATCCCTGCTGGGTCAGGACCAAGTAAACGCCTCGCTGGTCTCACCGCATTCCGCAGTCGCTCCCGACTCGACCTTCACGGCGGCCCTGCGACTCGAACACAAAGACCACTGGCACACCTATTGGATCAATCCCGGCACCGGCTATCCCACCTCCATTGAGTGGGATTTACCCGAAGGCTGGAGCGCGTCAGAAATTCAGTGGCCCGCGCCCATCATCATCCGTGACAGCCATGGCATGATAACAGGCAACGGTTATGAGGGCGTAACCTATCTCCCTATCGCCATCACGGTTCCCGCCGCCGCCGAAATCGGCAGCACAGTTACTTTGAAGGGGCATGCCGATTGGCTGATGTGTGCCGATGTGTGCATTCCGGGAGATGCGCCGATTGAGCTTACCCTCGCCATCGCCGCGTCGCATTCCGGTTTCGACACTCCCCACGCTGAGGCCATGAAGGCGGATCTTTATTCGCTGAGCAAACTGCCCAACGGGGCGACGGTCTCGGCCGAGAAAAACGGCGAAACCATCACTCTCAAGCTGAGCGGCTACGAAGGTGCGATCGAAAACCCCTGGTTCTTCGCGAGCGATGCGCTCGTGCAATTTGATCTGCCGCAAACGACCGACCAATCCACCAACGGAGAGCTCGTGCTGACTCTTCCCGTGTCCGAATTTTATGACGGTGCGGGCGACCGCCTGGTTGGGGTGCTACGCCAAGACGGCAGCTGGGACCGCGAGCGCAATATTCCCGGCCTGATCATCGATGTCGCGTTTGGCTCTATATCCGCCGCGGGAGAAGCCGCGAGCAATGCCGCACCTGTCGCCGCAACCGGATCCATTCTCGGCACCCTCGCCTTGGCGTTCGTCGGTGGGCTTATTCTAAATCTCATGCCCTGTGTCTTCCCGGTGCTCGGCATCAAGATCATGGGCTTCGTCAATCAGGCCGGGGAAGATCGCCGCAAGGTCGCACTGCACGGGTGGGTGTTCTCGCTTGGAGTCCTTTCCTCCTTCTGGTGTTTGGCGGCCGTGTTGGCCGTGCTACGGGCCGGCGGCGATCAATTGGGTTGGGGATTTCAACTTCAGTCCCCGGTCTTCGTATTCGTGCTCGCGGCCGTGATGTTGATCTTCGCGATGGCGATGAGCGGAGTGTTTGAATTCGGACTTTCGGCCACCGGCGTGGGCGCAAAATTGCAGTCCAAGGACGGGCTCACGGGATCGTTTTTCACCGGCGTATTGGCGACGGTCGTCGCGACGCCGTGTAGTGCACCGTTTCTCGCCCCGGCACTCGGCGCAGCACTTGCGCTGCCCACGGCACAATCATTCCTCGTATTCACGTTTATCGCAGTAGGTCTAAGCATGCCCTACCTGTTGCTCTCACTTTTCCCCGGCGCAGTGAAGGTGCTGCCCCGACCCGGGGCATGGATGGAAACCTTCAAAGAAGTCATGGCGTTCCCGCTCTACGCGACCGTCGGTTATTTGGTGTGGGTTCTGGCGGGGCAAACGACCGAGTCAGGTTCACTCATGGTTATCTTTGGCCTCACGGTCGTGGCGCTCGCGGTTTGGTTCTACGGCCGCTACGCGACACCGGGGGCAAATTCGGGTCAACGCCGGAAGGGCATCATCGGAGGTCTGGTCCTCCTCGTCGCCGGAACCGCCCTCGGCTGGCCTCAGGCTCCGAGCGAAAACGATTTGGTCTGGGAAAAATGGAGTCCGGAAGCCATCCGCACCGCTCAAGCCGAAGGCCGCCCCGTCTACGTCGACTTCACCGCCCGGTGGTGCGCGACGTGTCAGACGAATAAGAAGATCGTTTTCGGGTCCGATGAAATTCAGCAGACGTTCCGCGACCAGAACGTGCTCATGTTGAAAGGAGATTGGACGAACCGCGACCCCGCCATCACCGCCGAACTCGAGCGCTGGGGCCGCAGCGCCGTGCCGTTTAATCTGGTCTATCTCCCGGATACCACGGAGCCACTGATTCTACCCGAACTACTGACCCCCGGCATCGTGTTGGACGCGCTCGAATAGGTATGCCGGGATCCCGCTCAGTCCATGCCCGCTAAAATTAAATTCAACGACGACCGTATTCAAATTGCGGCCATCGCCGCTTTACTGCTGTCCCGTGAGCGGATGGCTCGCGCCCAGGCATTCGGTTTAATCACCCCGTCACTGACGGAGTTTCGCGACGACTATGCCGGCTTCAAGGAAGCCTTCCCCAACCGCACCTGAGCGGAAGCCAAAGATGGCAGCCGACTGACGAATAATGCTCGCCGGAAGGACTACCTAAAATTGGTGACGGCGATGGAAAACGTCCTTGCTCGCATCAAGCGCAACAAAACCTCCTTCAGCAGCCTCCAGGAACTGGACAACTATCTCGCGTCCAGCCTGAAGGCATTTGATTGAGGGAACCGGGCTCCGGTCAAATTCCACCAGCCACCGAGTTGGACGCCTTCACTCTCGAAGAGGTTGACGAATTTCAAAGTGATACTTAAGTGATCCTCAAGAAAACGGCTCTCGTGACCACATTGAAACGGCAGGCAACGAATATCATTGATGAGCTGCGCGAAGACAAAGAGCCGGTCCTGATCACCCAGCATGGGGCTCCCGCCGCTTACCTCGTGGACGTCGAAGACTTTGAAAAACTCAACCGCCGCATGTCAGTGCTGGAAGGGTTAGCCATCGGAGAGTCCGCCATCAAAGCAGGCCGGACCAAATCGCAAAAGGAAGCCAAAAAACGCATGGCGCGATGGCTCAAATAGTATGGTCAGATCCTGCCTTGGACCAGCTTGATGCCATCGCTGACTACATCGCTCTCGATAAGCCTCAGGCAGCCCAACAACTTGTGCGGCGTGTATTTGAGAAAACCGATGGGGTAAAAACGTTTACCCAGCTCGGTCGGCGGGTTCCGGAACTCAAAAATTCTGGTTTTCGGCTAGTTTGGATCAATCCCTGTTGGATCTACTACCGGGTCGAGGGAAACACGGTCTACATCATGCATATCAGGCGCGAAGAACGCCCGCTCCTTAAGGATGATCTGAGGAGCACGCGAGCTTCGCCATGATGGCTGAACGCACCGGCGGGTGCTACTGGTCCGTATTCTCACCAGCCGTAAACTCGCCGGCACCGACCAAACGAATTCAGACTTCGCGGCCCAAATGCACTTCTCTCAAACTGATGGAAATGCTTTTGGTATTCGTTTTGCGGAGGGTATCAACGGCATTCACGAAGTCACCATAGGTGATGCCTTCGCGGATGTGCACGGCGAGATAGGGGGCCTCTTCCGTGGACATGGTGGCGTTGAGATAAGCCACCAAACCGTCGGCCGAAATCGGCGCGCCGTCGTGGCTGATTTGTTGGGGTTCGATCACCAATACGACAAACTTATCGGGGCTGACTTTGGCGGAACCTGAACTCGGAACCACCAGAGAAACCGGTGGATAAACGTCGCGTTGCGATTGAGTAAACGCGCCGGAAATCAATCCGATGGATACGACGACACCAACAATGCATCTCTTCATTTTATTCCCTTTCGTTGGGGTCGGGAGACCCACCGGAAGACGGGGAAATGAGGAGCAAAAAAAGCAACTTTACCCGTCCTGAACCCAAAGGCCTCGAAGTGCTCATTTTCGGACAATAGTGAAGCTCGCTCCGCTCGTTTGGATCGTTTTTATAGGGTCTATGTTGCGTCCCTTAATTCTCGCTCTACTCGGATTCGTCACTCCCGCTGTTGTTCATAAAACAGTAGACGCGAAGCCGCGCGACCACTGACCAACGCATGAGCACCCCCGCCCAACATCGACAAGCGGTCGGCCTGCTGATCTTTGCCGCCCTGCTCTGGAGCATGGGTGGACTGCTGATCAAATACATCGACTGGCCGCCCCTGGCTGTCGCGGGCGGGCGGGGAATCTTTGCGGCGGTGTTTCTGATCATCACCAACCGGAATCTCAAATTCACGTGGTCGCGACCGCAGCTACTGGGCGCATTTTTCTATGCGGGTTGCACAGTCTGCTTTTGCGTGGCGATCAAACTCACAACGGCAGCCAACGCCATTTTGCTTCAATACGGCGCGCCGGTATGGATCGCGTTGTTTGGTTCTCTCTTTTTAGCCGAAAAAGCTCGGCGCCTGGATTGGATTACCATCTTCGTCGCGCTCGCCGGCATGATCCTCTTTCTCGCCGACGGGCTTTCGACCGGCAATGTGTGGGGCGACATCTTCGGGGTTTTGTCGGGGATCTTTTTCGCGGGGATGATCATCGCACTGCGCGCGCAAAAAGACGGCTCACCGGTGGAGTCGATCATTCTGGGCAATCTCCTCGCTTTCGCGATCGGGCTCCCGTCCATGGTCAGCGGCGGAAATCTCTCCGGCTCCGGCTGGGGTGCGTTGGCAATTCTGGGCTGCGTGCAGCTCGGCGTCTCCTACCACGTGTATTCGCGGGCCATCAAACACGTCACCGCGCTACAGGCCGTGCTCATCCCGGTAATCGAACCGCTGCTCAATCCGATCTGGGTGTTGATCGTCATGGGCGAACGTCCGACTCCGGTGGCAATCGTGGGCGGTGCCATTGTATTGGGTGCGATCACCACCCGCTCCATCATCAGTATCCGTGATCGCAACCGCGCTCCCGTCTGACCATGCGTCTATCGCTTTTCTCCATCGCGCTAATAACTCTCATCCCTTGCTACCCCATGGCCGCAACTGATCAACAACCCGTCGTCGTCGTCTTGCACGGACTGGGCTTGGGCAAATGGGCGATGAAACGCGTCGCGCAATCCCTCGAGGCCGAGGAATACCGCGTGGTAAATCTCAGCTATGAATCACTCCAGGTTCCGTTGGAAGAGCTCGTAAGCACGTGGTTACCCGGACAACTCGCGGCTCACGAGATCGGCCTCACCGCCAACCATGTTCCGGTGCACTTTGTGACCCACTCCATGGGCGGCATCGTGTTACGCGGTTGGCTAAAATCCCAGTCCACCATTCCGTCAAATTTAGCGCGTGTGGTCATGTTTGCCCCACCCAACCAAGGCTCATCGCTGGTCGACCGCATCGGCACGTGGAAGGCGTTCAAGATCAGCACTGGCGTGAACGGCGTGCGCCTTTCGACCGCCGCGGATTCTTACCCTCGCCAAATCGGCCCGTGGCCGGAGGGTCCCGAGCTTGGGATCATCGCCGGCGACAGTCCGATCAATCCGCTGCTCGCTTATTGGACGGGTGGGCCCGGCGACGGAAAAGTGCGGGTGGCCGAAACCAAGCTCGACGGCATGACGGATCACATCGTCATGCCCTATTCCCACACCTGGATCCAATATCGGAGAAAACCGATTGACCAAGTCGTGACATTTTTGCGTGACGGAAAGTTCAAGCGCTGAACCGCGGCGGCGGCGGTCGCAACTGCAGCACGACATTGGCGATCAATATCAAGGTGCCTCCGATCAACAAATGGGTGGAGAGCGCTTCGTTGGGATAAGATATCCCCGCCCACACCGAAAAGAGCCCCGGTAAAACCAGCGACGCGCCCGAACTCCAAACCGGTTCCGCACAATAAAGCAGGCCGGCCTCGGTGGAGCTGATTTCCTTTTGCCAGCGGTTCATCAGCAGAAACGCAGCCAAGGTGCACAGGATGGTGAGCGCCAGCGTGAATCCCCACCACGCTCCCGACGCGAGTGGAGCGACCAAAGCACGCGCGCTTGGGGCTGTGACCACACACAGTCCCGTGAATACGACCGCTTGCACGAGAAACATCACCAGAGTCATCGGCACGACGCGGTTTGCCACGAATTCCTCCCGTTCGAGCATGAGGATTTGGCCCATAAAAAATACCGAAGCCAACAACGTCTCGGACTCGCCCCGCCCTAGCCTCATCGTTCCCCAGTCGAATTGCCCGAGGACCGCCACACCGGCCAAAACCAGCGCACAGGACAACCACACGCCCCATCCGGGATTACGCCGCGTGCGCCAAGCTACCCACAGCGGAATCAAGATCGCGTAGAACTGCGACAGAAACGCCGAGGTGGACGCCTCGGTAAACTGCAGACCGTCCGCCTGAAACAACATGCCTCCGCTGGCGAAGGCACCGATCAACAGACCCTGCTTGAGCTCCAACCGCGTAATACTGCGCAGCATCGGCCCCAGCACCAAGGCCAACACCACGGACGCGAGAATGTAGCGTGGCATCAGCATCATCCCGGTGAAAAACCACGTGCCCGCATCGGGTGCGTGGCGGGCCGCCAACTGACCCGCCCCCTTCATGAGCGGAAAACTCAGGCCCCAAAACAGCGTGACCAGCAAAAGCATGCCAACCGCACGGCGGTGTAGAGATGGGGACGAGGAAGCCATGAAGGAGTGAAGGACTATACGGTTCCTCCCAGCTCGCATGGAATACTCCTCACAATCAACTTCGTAAGCTGGACAATCTCCCTCCTTCGCCAACAGGCTGTGCGACCATGGCGAAGGCTCCGGGTGCGACCACTCTTTCTCCCAAGAAAATCTATGAAGCGAAAGTCGCCGAACTCCGCCAGGAGTTGGTGAAGCTCCAGATCGACTTGCAGGAATCCCGCACCAAAGTGGTGCTCATTCTCGCTGGCGTGAGCGGGGCGGGCCGCGGCGATGCGCTCAACACGCTCATGGGCTGGATCGATCCGCGTAACGTGGAAACGATATCAGTGGGCAAACCCTCTGATGAAGAGCAGGAACGTCCCCTCATGTGGCGCTATTGGCGCAGTCTGCCTTCAAGTGGCCGGATCGGCATTTTTGTCGATTCCTGGTATACCCGCACCCTGCGCGACGAGTTGCGCAACCAGAAGGATCTCACCGAGCTCGGCGACGAACTACGGCGCATCCGGCATTTCGAAAGACTACTCTTCGATAGCGACACGTTGGTCATTAAAATCTGGTTCCAACTGAGTAAAACCGACCAAGGCGATCGGCTCGCCAAACTGGAGGCCAATCCGGAAACCGTCTGGCGGATCACCAAAGAACAAAAGCAGGCCCACGCCGTGCATGAGCGCTGGTCGCGCACCGCGGATCACATCCTCGCCGAGACCGATCGCCCGGGAGCACCTTGGGATACTGTTGAGTCCGCCGAAAACAACCCGCGCAACCTCGCATTCGCGCAAACCATCGTGCGCCGTTTCCGCGCCCACCACCGGCGGATCACACGAACGCAACCGACTCCACCGGCCAAACCCAAACGGATCATCGCACTGCGCCCCGAGGGCCGTCGGCAACTGTTGGATCTTCCCCTCGCACAAAGTCTCAGCTCCAAAGCTTACGAAGAGAAACGCGAAAAGTGGCTGGGGCGCCTGAACCGAGCCTTGCGTAAAGCCGCGGCGGCCAAGCGCTCGATTGTATTCGTCTTCGAGGGGCAGGACGCCGCCGGGAAAGGGGGAGCCATCCGTCGACTGACCAGCGCCATGGACGCCCGCGACTATCAAATAATTCCGGTAGCCAAACCCAACGACGAAGAAAAAGCCCACCACTATTTGTGGAGATTTTGGCGCCATCTCCCCCGCGATGGCCGCATCGCCATCTTCGATCGCTCTTGGTATGGGCGCGTTTTAGTGGAGCGAATTGAAGGATTTTGTCACCCGCGGGAGTGGAAAAGAGCCTTTGCCGAGATCAACGACTTCGAAGAGCAACTCGCCGATCACGGCACTATTGTGGTGAAATACTGGCTGCAAATTTCCAAAGACGAACAACTCACCCGTTTCCGCTCGCGCGAACAAACGCCTTACAAGCAGCACAAAATCAACGACGAAGACTGGCGCAATCGCCGACAATGGTCGGCCTACGAAACCGCCGTGGGCGATATGCTGGCCCTCACGGACAATGCATTCGCCCCCTGGTATCTCATTCCCGCCAACAACAAACGATTCGCCCGACTTGAAGTCCTGCGCCAAGCGGCCAAGGGCATCAATGCTGCTCTGAAAACCTGAAATCAGGCAGAAGCCTGATAAGTCAATACCTGTTGCATACCAATGGTTAACAGGAAATAAATCCCGACCGGAACCCAAAAAAACGCCGCCCTGCAAAACAGGACGGCGTCGAAGTTTTAAATTCTTGGGTGGGGTTACTTGGTAACGTGTCCAGAGACCAGCTTGGTCATCTCGAACATGCTGACCGACTTCTTACCGTCGAATACTGCTTGGAGCTTCTCGTCTGCGTTGATCTGAGTCTTTTTCTTGGGATCCTGAAGGTTGTTAGCCTTGATGTAGACCCAGAGCTGCTTGGTGAGCTCTGTGCGGGGGAGCGGTTTTGCCCCAACGACCGCCGCGAGGGCTGCGTCAGGAGTAACCGGTTTCATGAATGCTGCGTTGGGTTTGCGTTTAGCCATAACGATCTCTGGGTGTAGACCTCGCTAAAGCGAAAGCAATACGTTTTTCAGAGGTAAATGCGGGTATTTTTTTGGGAAAACTCTTGCCAAGCCAACGGATTGCACAACTGCCGCCGTCCAGGTCTCCCTGATCCGAGTATCCATTTCTATAATACGCCAACTGATTTGGGCGCTCAACGAGCATCCGTGGCAGCCGGTGCATTGGCCGCCGCGGCTTGGCGGGCCGCCCGACGACGCCGCACTTCCGCGGCGACGGCCTCCAGGCGACGGCGCTCGTCCGAAGGGGTCGGATTGACCTTCACCGTGCTCACCAAGTCCTTGGAATTATTTTGCAGACGCACGGGCGCCGCGCCTCCGGCCGGCGCACCCGAAAGGGTCGCAGACTGCATGCCTAGGGTAATTGCACGGTCCCCTTGACGAATATTAACGGTGCCTTCTTCGCCATCGAACGTCTCCACGAATACATCGTCCGGGCCCACTTGATTCAGCCGCAACCACGAGGACCGATTGGTCGTCGCGTTGTAGATCAGAAACCGCTTGCTGTCGCCGTCGCCAAATACGCCACAAAATTGGAGTTCGGCGTCTTCCACGACCTCAACCGCCGCCGGGGTCTCCTCCACGGGCGCCGGCATGAAAGGAGAACGGGAGTTTTGCGCACTCAAGGCACCGCCCACCGCAAGGGTGAAGACGAAGAACCAGATGTGACGAAGCGAAAATATCATAGGGATGGGTGACCGCGGACACTGTCTAAGACGCCGGCGAAGGGGTCAAGTGACAGGAATATTTCGATTTTGACTCGTAGCTTGCGCCCGAGGTTCCCCTCGGAGCATTCTGCGCCGGTCTATGGAATCACTACCGCTCTGGGCCTGGGGAGCCTTCATGCTCTTCATTATTACGATGCTCGCGGTGGATTTGGGCGTATTTCACCGTAAGTCTCATGTGATCCGCCTCAAAGAGGCACTCGCCTGGTGCGGGGTGTGGTTCTCCCTCGCCATGTGTTTTAATGCGGTCGTCTGGTGGTGGCTGGGACCGGATCTGGGGTTAAAATGGACGGCGGGCTACCTGGTCGAAATCGCGCTGAGCGTGGACAACGTCTTCGTGTTCATCGTGATTTTCAGTTTCTTCCGCGTGCCCAAGGAGTATCAATACCGGGTGCTGGTGTGGGGCATCATTGGGGCGGCGATCATGCGTTTCGTATTCATTCTTGCGGGTATCGCCCTGCTGGAACGATTTCATTGGCTGATCTACTTCTTCGGCGCGTTTCTGGTGTTCACGGGAGTTAAACTCGCCCTGCCGCAAGATGACGATGTGGACCCTGAAAAGAATATCGCCGTGCGGCTTTTCCGACGCTTCTACCCCGTGACAACGGAATACCACGGCCGAAATTTTTTTGTCCTTGTCGATGGGATCAAACACGCGACCCCGCTGTTCGTGGTATTGTTGGTCATTGAGACGACCGATGTGGCGTTCGCACTCGACTCCATTCCGGCGGTGTTGGGCATTACCAACGTCCCCTTCATTGTCTTCACGTCCAATATCTTCGCGATTCTCGGACTACGTTCACTCTACTTCGCGCTGAGCGGCGTGATGGATTTGTTCCGTTTCCTGAATGTGGGACTGGCGTTGATTTTGGTTTTTATCGGGATCAAAATGCTGATTTCCGGTTACTTTCATATCGCGGTCGGCGTCTCTCTGGGAGTGATCGGCGCCGTGCTCGCGGTTTCGGTCATCGCTTCCCTGCTCTACCCTAAAAAAATCTGACATGAAATCGTCCCGCCTCGTCTCGCTTCGTCATCTAAGATTGTGGGGTGTTTTGGCGGTGAGTCCGGCCCTCGGTAACGAAATCACGCTTGAGCCCCCCAAGGACGATCCCGTCCGTGGCATCGTCATCTCCTGCCAAACGTGGGGCCAGGAATGGGGCACCGATGAAATGGTTGAGGCCATGCGGGAAGTGAAAGCCCTCGGAGCCAATTGGATTCAAATTCACCCCTACGGCGCGGTCACCCGTGAAGGCGAAATCCGCATGCGTCGCATGCCCGCCGACCCGGACGAGGCCCCCATCTGGTTGCAGCGACCCATCGAGGAGGCCCACAAACTCGGCCTAAAAATCTGCATCACGCCACACATCGCGCCGTGGCGGGCAGGTTGGGGTTGGCGCGGTGAAATCACCTTCGATTCCAAGGCTAAATGGAATCGGTTTTTCGCCGACTACAAAGTGTGGATTACGCGGCTCGCCCGCCTGTGTCGCGATGCCGATGGCTTTACGGTTGGGTCCGAGCTCGACCAAACCCTCAAAGGCAACGAACGCCGTTGGCGCGACATCATCGCAGCGGTGCGCTCCGAAACCGATGCCCCGCTAACATATTCTGCCAACTGGCCGGACTATCAAAAGGTGCCTTTCTGGGATGCGTTGGATGTGATTTCGCTCTCCGCTTATTTCCCGATGGTGAATCACCAAAGAGTACCCGCCCCCGCCGAACTCGACCGCACCTGGCAACGCGTTCGCGGCGAAGCTCTCGCCTATGCCCGTAGCCAAAACAAACGCATCGTGTTCATGGAGCTCGGTTACGACGTCGGTATGAACGCCGCCCGTGAACCCTGGGAAGACGGCGATCGGCGCGAAGGCGGCGAAGAATTGCAGGCCTTGCTGCTCGATCGCGCTTTGACGGCGGTAAAGGAAGAGGACGATCTGATCGGCACGTTTCTGTGGAAGTGGTTCGCCGGACCCGTGCGACGGGAAACATTCATGGTCAGTGCTCCCCACATGCGGGAAGTTGTAGCCAAGCATTGGGCCGAAGAGTCGGTCGACAACGCGGCCGATCTGTGAACGCAATCAGGGGTGCTACACCCTTGGAAAACACTGCAGTCAAAACCACTGGTCGACGACGAATGGATTCGTCTGCGAGCCGACACCTGCCAACGCGAAGACGGTCTTGTCATCGCGCCCTACTACGTCATGGAGTCGCGCGACTTCGTCCATGCGATTCCCGTGCTCGCGGATGGCCGTATCGTGCTCGTCCGGCAGTATCGCCATGCGGCCAAATTATTCGGCCTTGAATTCCCGGGGGGAGTCTTGGACGACGGGGAAAACCCGCTGGCCGGAGCACAGCGTGAGCTCCGGGAAGAATGTGGCGCAACGGGCGGCGAATGGACCGAAGCCGGTACGTTCTACCCCAACCCCGCCCGTCAAACGAATCGCTTTCATTGTTTTCTAGGAATCAATGTGGAGCTCAACTCCTCAACCGCATTTGATGCCAACGAAGAACTGGAACTCCATCTGCTATCGGTCGAAGAACTCGACCGGGCGATGGCCAAAGGCGAATTTCATCAAGGCTCCCACATCGCCGCGTTTTTGATGGCCCGACCCCGGCTGTTAACGCTGTGACGATATCAGCACCCCGCGCTTGTCCACGCGCTCCAATTGGGTTTTGATCGCTGGGTGAATTCTACCCCCTCCAAATCCGCCCCATCTACCCGTCGAGATTTTCTGCGCCAAGGCGCGTTCGCCTCTTCCCTGCTGATGACGGGTTGTCAGGCCAAGATCTCCGGATCCGCCAGTGTTGACCTCCCAGGTTTCAAGGCATCAACCGGCGGCCAAAAAGTCCGCATGGCAGTGGTGGGAATTGGTAATCGCGGCAAGAACGTCATCAACTCGCTCACCTCGTCCGAATTGGTCGAATGGGTCTGCGCGGCCGAAGTCGATCCCGATGGCGAACACTGCACCGAGTCAAAAGGTATGCTCGGCCCCATCCCCATCTACCACGACTTCCGCGATATGTTGGACCAACATGCCAACGACATTGATGCCGTGGCCATCGCAACTCCTGACTTTGCCCACTTTCCTGTCGCGATGGCGTGCATGCGGGCGGGGAAACACGTTTACGTCGAAAAACCTCTCGCCCATACCTTCCAGGAAGTGGAGTTGCTCATCGCCGAAGCCGCGCGCTCGGGCGTCGTGACGCAAATGGGCAACCAGGGTCACTCCGGTGCCAACTACTTCCAGTTCGAGGCCTGGAAGGAAGCTGGCATCATCAACAACATCACGCGGATCGATGCCCACATGAACTCGCCGCGGCGCTGGCATGGCTGGGAGGTTCCCGGCTTCGATAAAGGCACTCCGATCCCTCCCGGCATGGACTGGGATACGTGGCACGTCGGCCGCCCGATGCATCCCTTCAGCGAACGCCTGCATCCCGGCAACTGGCGCAGTTGGTTCGCTTATGGCAGTGGCGCCTTCGGTGACTGGGCTCCGCATATCCTGGACACCTGTCACCGGTTTCTCGACCTCGGTCTGCCTTCCAAAATCGAAGCCGTTAAACGCGACGGACCCAATGACTTCATTTTTCCGCAAGCCTCGACCATCCGCTTCAGCTTCCCCGCACGGGGATCCGAGCCTCCCTGTGTGATCACCTGGTATGACGGTGTGGACAATCTCCCACCCGTTCCGAAAGAGGAATCGCCCGACTATAAGATTCAGCGCAACGGCAAATACATCTACGGCGAAGATACCGTCTTTCGCGGCGGCACTCACAGCGCGACACTGCGCGTTATTCCCGCTGATCGCATGCGGGCCATGGCTCCGACCCTGCCCAAGTTCAGTCAGAAAAATTCCGACCACTTTAAGAACTTCGCGTTGGCCTGTCTGGGTAAAGAAATCTCCCGTTCGCCCTTTGCGATTTCGGGTCCGCTCTCCCAAGTGTTCATCCTCGGCATCATCGCGCAAAGACTCGGCGGCACCTTCCACTTCGACCGTAAAACCAAGCGTTTCATCAATCACCCGCTGGCCAACGACCTGCTCACCGCCGCACCCGCCCGCGCCGGCTGGGAAGACATCTACCGGGCATAGAATTCATCCGAGTAGAGACGCCGCGTTGCTGTTAGTTCGTAATCCGCAGTTCCAAAAACTGCCGTGGTGTGATCATTCGCACTCCGGCGTGTTGCTTGAGAACGAGCAGATCTTTATCTCCCGTGATAATTGCCCGCGCGTGCGCAGCCAGTGCAGTTGCAATAACTACGTCATCATCCGGATCACGACAAACCGGCTTATCTAATTTGAGCGGCCGCACACGGGTCACGCGATCACGGTAAGCCACGTAAAACGGAAGATCCAAGGGGGGTTGGTCAAACTTGGACTCCAGCTTATCGGCAAACTCTGCCAACAATTCTTCGGAAAAACAAAGTTCATGGGCGTGCAATTCCTTGGTAACAAGTTCCCGGCAAAGGCCCGGCACCAGAACGGCTGCCAGCAAAACGTTTGGATCCAAAACCAGCTTCACGAAATCGCGGCAAATACGTCTTCGTCGGTGTGCAGACCGTCAGCACGTGCTCGGGGAACCAACTGGCGGGCACTTTCGTTGAACGCATCTTCCCAAAGTTTTTCCTGCACCGCCTGCCGAATAAATTCACTCTGCGTCATGCGACGTGTTTTCGCCTAGCGGCTGACCTCATCTCGCATTTCTGCCGGCATACTAATGGTGAGGGTGGATCTCATTCTGTTAGACGAATGCTTACAGAAGGTCGAGTCAACCCGATCAGTTGACTGGACGAGTCTCTCTCAGTCCAACCAACCGCCGGTTGCCTGTAGCGGAGTCGGATCATCTGCTCGGCTGATCCATACGGCGATGGCTTGACGGGGTGCGTTCACGGTCGCGTCTTTTTCCGGCAGGGGCAGTAGCGCCTTGCCGGACCGGATCGGTTGCTGACTCCACCCCAACACGAGGAATTCGTGCTCGAGTTTTTTACCGCGATTTTCCCCCGAACGCACGTTGCTGGCGATGCCCCCGCCGAGCCGCGCCACGTTTACGCGCAGGTCTTTTGTCCCCATACTCGCGGTATCAAAACTCACGCTAACGGTCTCCCCCGTCACTGAAACATTGAGGACGCCTCCTCGGGCTGATCCGCGTTCAGTCATACCTCCGTCACGGATGCGCCACTCATCTCCGCCTCTCACCAAACCGGGCGTATAAACCGAGCGCGCATTCCACTGCTCGGCATAGGCATACTGACGATCCGTGTAGGCTTTATCGGCAAACTTATCGGGCCACCCCAAGCGATCCCAATAATTCACATGCCATGCGACAGGC
>CBFHXU010000066.1:0-15204 GCA_965659875.1 uncultured Opitutaceae bacterium | reverse complement strand
GCCTTTGTGCCTTTTTGCGGCTAAGACCTCAGTGCCCCGCTCGCCAGTTTCCGATCAGGCTTCTGAGCACTCGAGCCGCGGGTATCACGACGGCTTGACCGCGGTTTCGTAGAGCTGATGCAGTTCGAATGTCTGCCAGGCACCGAATTTCTGACCCAGCTGAGCGGCCAAATACAACCCGCCGGCGACCACGAGCATGGAACCACAGATCCAAAGGGCCCACGGCATTTCGCCGATGAACATTTGGGCAAATCCGTAGATCCCGGAGAACGTGCCCAGGAGGCCAGTGACAATGTAGCCGTAGATAAAAAATGCCCACACTTCGTGCTCCGGACCGTAGACCCCGACGACGTGAGTGCCGCCGCCCTCATCGGGTTCCAAACTCAGCTGCAACCGCGGCGACCAACGGTCCCGTTTGGCCGAGGCCACGTGAATGACCACCATGCCCGTGGTGGGTCGCACTTCACATTCGGCGGAACCCACTGCTCCCGAAACCAGGCGGTCACGCAACTCATCCGGAGACGGTTCCACAACCTGTTCAAAACGGGGGCGAACTCTAAAACCACTGGTGGGAGGATTCATGGGGAGGGGTAACTACGGGAACCATAGCCGCCCTTCCCGCTTGATCCAACTTACTTTTTCCAGACTTCGGATTCTGCCGTCACGGGTACATCCCAAGCGCGCTCGGGTAGCGGACGATATATCGGATCGCTGTCACGCCCGGGATAGCGTGAAAGTTGGCGCGTCAGGAACGTCTTGGCCGCTACGGCAACGGGGTCGGTGCTCCCGATGATATTGTGCTCCTCCCAGGGATCGTTCTCCAAATCAAAAAATTTTTCCAGCGTGCGATTCGTATCGACGTAGAGTTTAAAGCGCTCCGTCCGCAGCACACGATCGCGATAGACGTAGGCATTTTCGACGCCGGCATCCGTAAGCTTGGCTTCGTTGCGGCCACCCATCGCCATGATGAATTCGTGGGGTGACGTCGGCGACTTGCCGAGCAGGGCATCGGTCACGGGCACCCCGTCGTAAACATACTGCGGCGCTAATTCGATGCCGGCGATATCCGCAAAAGTCGGCGACATGTCGGCGATCGTGATGAGGGCGTTGCTTTCCATTCCGGCCGGAACCCGCCCCGGAGCATTCACGATGAACGGAACGTTGATACCGGCCTCGATGGTCTGGGCCTTGGCCCCTCGCACGGAGCGACCGTTGCGCGTACCCGTAACGCTCGAGGCGGTGCCGTTATCACAGGTCCAGATGATGATGGTATCATCGCGCAATCCCAGATCGTCCAACGCTTGCACGAGACGTCCGGTCAACTCGTCCGTGTATCGCACCATCGCCTTATGTCTGTTCAAATCTCCGGTGACGTCGGGCTCGGACGGCGTGGTCACAAACGGAGTATGCGGCAAGCACATGGCATAATAAAGCATCATGGGCTCGTCACGATGCTCCCGCATAAAATCGATGAGGAAGTCGGTGAAGATCGTGTCTCCATATTCGCCCGGGTAGGTGCGACTGCCTTCCTTGGTATGGATGTAAGGGTCCCAGTAGCGTTCGTCGCTGGGCGGGTTATTCCCTTCACCGCCGGTCCACATGCAGTAGTCATCGAAACCAATCTCTACCATGGCTTCGGGCTGCACTCGGAAATCGTTCACCTGCCACTTCCCGGCCACGGCGGTGGCATAACCCGCCCGCTTCATGTTGCGCGCCAACGTGGGATTTACGCCGTAGTCGTAGTGGGCGCCTCCGCCCCATCTCGGCACATCCCAGTGGTTCACCCAACCATGCCGGAAGGGCATCTGCCCGGTCATGAGTGAAAGCCGGGTCGGCGTGCACTGCGGCATGACATAGAAGTTGTTGAACTTGATGCCACCCGCCGCGAGCGCATCGACGACAGGGGTCTCAATATCCTCCGCCCCGTAGGCACTGACCCATTCCTTACCGAGATCATCGAGCAGAATGAACAGGATGTTCGGACGATCGTCCGTGCGCTGCGCCGCAACCGGAAGACATGTGCAGACGAGCATCGCACTCGCGATAAAAAGACGGAGGGGGCTATTCATCAGGAAAGACAGGGGTAAGAAAGTTAAAACCACTCACGATCGGAGCACTGCCGCAACTTTACCCCGGTTTGAACATTTAACTCAATCCGGGAAGCCATCCTCCGGTGCGCTACATTTTGGTTATGCCGCACCGCTCCGCCCATTTCCACCAGGCCGCAACCATACGCTCCACTTCGGCAGGATTCTGTTTCGCCAAATTTCGGGTCTCTGTCCGGTCACCTTTGAGATCATAGAGTTCCCATTCCTGACGACTGCGATTGAACACAATTTTGCGATCACCTTCCCGCCAGGCGTAGTTACTAAACAGCGCCCATCCCATGTCCGGTGCTTCCCGGCGACCACCTTCCCATATCGGCAACAGACTGCGGCCTTCCATCGGCGGCACCTCACGGCCCTCGCGGGTTTGCGGGTATTCAGCGCCGGCCAACTCAACGAAGGTAGGCATCAGATCGATCACGTGCCCGGGCTGTCGGGTGAGCGTGCCGGCGGCCACCCTCTCCGGCCAACGCACGATCATCGGCGTGGCGATGCCCCCCTCGTAGGTCCAAACCTTGTGCCGCCGAAACGGCGCGTTCTGCGCCCAACCCCACGCCTTGCCCACAAACTCGTAACCCCGACCGTCCCCCACCGGAATGCCTTCGTTGTAATTCACGAATTCCGGCTCCACGTCTTCGGTGGGCCAACTGGCACAACCTCCGTTGTCGGAGAAAAATATCACGATCGTATTGTCCGCTTCCCCGCTCGCCTCGAGAGCCTGCATCACCCGACCGATGCCTTGGTCCATACGATCCACCATCGCCGCATAAGCCTCCATGCGGGCTTCTTCGAGGCGGCGGGTATCCGGGTCCAGATCTGTCCACGGCACGATGTCGTTGTCATAACGGAAGTCGGATGCCTTGGCATCCGCCGCCGAAAGCCACGCGGCATTCGGATTAAAAAGCCCGGACCTGATTTGGCGGGCATATCGATCGCGGCGCAGACGTTCGTAACCACCCCGGTATTGGCCGCGATAACGTGCCATGTCTTCCTCGCGGGCGTGCAGCGGAAAATGCGGCGCCGTATAATTGATGTTCAGGAAAAACGGGCGACCCGTCGCGGCATACCGTTCGAGGGTGGCAATCGCGTGATCGGTGAAGGCGTCGGTGGCGTAGTAAGCCTCCGGAAAAGACGTGATCGTCTCTGCGTTGTGCGCAAAATGCCGCACCAGTCCGCCGTTGTAGAATTCTGGATCGGGCTGCGCCGGGTTGAAGAAGTTACAACACCCGTCGAGCAAGCCATAAAACTCGTCAAACCCCCGATCGATCGGTCGACGGGGAGAGTCATGTCCCAAATGCCATTTGCCCGTCATCGCGGTTTGGTAGCCCGCCGCCTTCAGCACGCTCCCCAAGGTCGTCATTTCCGGTCGCAAGGATGAGTTCGCGGCGGAGGCCTCACCCGGAAATCTAGGATACAACCCCGTATACATTCCCGATCGCGTCGTGACGCAGACCCCGCAGTTATAGAACTGAGTGAAACGCAGGCCTTCGCGGGCGAGTTGGTCCAGACTCGGGGTGGCGATCTCTCCGCCAAAACTCCCGATATCGGAATAACCCATGTCATCGGCGAGGATGAGAATGATATTGGGCCGATTGTCGGCGGCCAGAGGCACGGCCCATCCCGCGCAGATGAGACTGAAGCTGAATAAAGCGAGGAAGCGGCGTAACATGGACAACAGGTTAGGAAGTGATAAGCCAACGCATCGGCTCGGATTCTGAGCGATAGAAAATGATCTCGAAAGGAGTCTGGGGAGCATCTTTTCGAGTTTTGGCAGGGACGTTTCCAGACTAAAAATTGTCGTATGAATCCTAGCTACCGGCGAAAACGTCCGGTAACATCTTCGCTCCCATACCACCCTACACCCGCCCCTAACGCCCTACTATGAAGTTTTTCTTCGCCCCGCTGTGCGCCTTGTTGAGCACCGTCGCGCTCGCTCAAGAGACTGAGTCCGACCTTCCTCCCGGTGTCATTACTCCGATCAATCCTGAATCCGTGCCGTTTGTGCGCCCGGACGCGCCGGACCGCCTGGCGGTTGAACCAGGCGACCGGATCGCCCTGATCGGAACCGGACTCGCTTCGCGCATGGTCCACTTTGGCGATTTCGAAACGGAGATCTTCCTGCGGTTCGCGAATCACCAGCTAACGATTCGCAATTTTGCCGACGAAGGCACGACGCCCGCTTTCCGCCCGCACTCCGCCCGCAACAAGGACCAGCAATACGCCTTCCCAGGCGCCAAGGAATTGGTCCCGGCCCGCTATCAGGTCAATTCACGTCCGAATGGGCATTTCGAGACCCCCGACCAGTGGCTGACCCGCTTCGGGGCCGATACCATCATCGCGTTCTTCGGGCTGAATTCATCCTTCGCGGGTCCCGACGGGATCGATGCCTACAAGCGCGAGTTGACCGCCTTCATCCGCCACACGCTCAGTCAAAAATACAACGGCGAAAACGTCCCGCAGCTGGCGCTGGTTTCCCCCACTGCCTTCCAAGACCTTTCGGCGAAATACCATACCCCCGATGGAAAGACCGAAAACGCCCATCTACTCCTTTACACGAAAGCCACGCGGCAAGTCGCGAAGCAGCACGGCGTGTTGTTTGTCGATGTGTTCACACCCTCAAAAAAATGGTTCGAGGACGGTCAGGAATACACCACCGATGGCCTGAATTTGAACGACCGGGGCTACGCCAAATTGGCCCCGCTGCTGAGTAATCGCCTGTTCCCCCAAACCGAACGCCTGAAAGGCAAACGTGGTGCGGTGCACGATGCGGTCATGCAAAAGAACTGGGCGTGGCTCAATCTGTATAAGATTCCCAATGGCGTGCATGCCTACGGCCGTCGCTACAATCCCTTCGGCCCCGACAACTACCCCTACGAATTGGAAAAAGCGCGTGAGATGACCGCGGTGCGCGACAGATTGATCTGGGCGCGGCTCGCCGGCGCGCGATTCGATCTCGCCGCCGAGGACGCTAAGACGCTCCCCCTCCCGGAAGTCGAAACCAACTACCAGCCCAGCGTTAAAAACGGCACCACCGAGTATCTTCCCGGTAAAGCAGTCGAATCAAAGATCACGACCGCTCCCGGCTACAAAATCGAGCTCTTCGCCGACGAGCATCGCTTCCCCGATCTCGCTAATCCGGCCCAAATGTCGTTCGACAATCAAGGTCGCCTGTGGGTCTCCACCATGGCGAGTTATCCTCACTACCGCATCGGCGACCCTCTGCCTAACGACAAACTGTTGATCTTCGAAGACACCGACCACGACGGTGTGGCGGACAAACAAATCACTTGGGCTGAAAACCTGCACATCCCCATCGGTTTCGAAATCACACCTGATGGCGTCTTTGTCTCCCAAAGCGGCAGTCTGGTGCTGCTGCGCGATACCGATGGTGACGACAAAGCCGACACCAAGGAAGTCTTACTGAGCGGGTTCGACGACCACGATACCCACCACGCCATCTCCGCGTTTTGCGCCGATCCTTCCGGCGCGATCATGATGGCGGAAGGCCTGTTCAGCCACACCAACGTGGAAACGCCTTACGGCACCGTGCGCGGCAACAACGGCGTATTTTATCGCTACGCTCCGCAACGCCGAAAGCTGATCAACTATGCTCAATTTCGGATGCCCAACCCCTGGGGCATCGCGTTCGACGACTACGGACAGGACTTTTTTCTGCACACCTCCGGCACCAAACTTTCCTGGATGATGCCCGGTTCGGTGAAGTCGGTCTACGGCGTCAATATCGAGGCTCCCGATCTGATCACGTCCAACCAAGTGCGACCCACCTCCGGTCTGGAATTCGTTTCCAGCCGTCATTTCCCCGACGACGTGCAGGGCGACGTATTATTTAACAATGCCATTGGATTTCTCGGCGCCAAACAGCACCGCATGATCGAAGACGGCACTGGGTTCACGACCGAACACCGTCAGGATTTATTTGTTTCCGATGACCTGAATTTCCGCCCCGTCGATCTCGAATTCGCGCCCGATGGATCACTCTACGTGGTCGACTGGCACAACGCTCTCATCGGGCACATGCAACACTCCGCCCGGGATCCGCTGCGCGATCACGCCCACGGTCGCATCTACCGCATCACCTACCCTTCCCGCCCGCTGGTTCAACCACCGCAAATCGCTGGCGCTTCCATCGCCCAACTGCTCGAGAATCTCAAACTTCCCGAGTATCGCGCCCGCTATCGCACCAAACGCGAACTGCGCGGACGCGATGCCTCCGAAGTCGTCGCCGCGGCTACCGCCTGGGCGGCTCGACAGTCCGATGAACGCCTGAAGCTCGAAGCCCTCTGGGTCACATGGGGGGCCGATCAGGTCGACCGCGCGTTGATCGACGAACTTTTCCAATCCGACGACCACCGCATTCGAGCTGCCGTCGTGCGGGTCATTCGATTCAATGACCATCAGATTCCCGACCAGGCCAAGTTACTGTTGCAAGCGGCTCAGGATCCTCACGGTCGCGTGCGACTGGAAGCCATCACCGCGGGGAGTCGACTCGATCAAAAAACCGGCGAAGCGATCCTCGCCGCCGCGGAATCGGTAGGCATCGACGATCACATGTTCATCAGCTTTGCCCACGCCAAGGCTGCTCTGGCCGGGGAATTCCTGCCCAAAGCAGTGCGCGGAGATGAACTGCAGGCCCCCGCCCACCTTGAAGGTGGTGATGCCAAACGTTTCCTCAAAGGCGCTGAGATTTACGAACGCGAAGGCCATTGCGCGACCTGCCATCAACCCGACGGCAAGGGGCTACCCGACGTCGGATTCCCTCCCCTCGCCAATACGCAATGGGCCCTCGGCGATCCTGATCGGCTGATCAAACTCACCCTCAAGGGCCTGATGGGACCGATCGAAGTAAAAGGGAAGGCCTACCCCGGAGTCGTGCCGATGACGCCCTTCGGAGGGTTACTTAAGGACGACGAGCTGGCGGCCGTGCTCACCTACGTACGCAACGCCTTCGGCAACAAAGCCAGTGCCATTCGCCCCGGACACGTGCGCCGAGTCCGCGAGGAAGTGGAAGATATGACGGGCATGTATAACCCCGCCGATCTCCTCGAAGAACACCCGTTTAAGCAGAACTGAGCACCCCATTACAGGCAGGGCGCGCCGCTGAGGAGTGACCCAATGTCCGGATGTG
Organism: uncultured Opitutaceae bacterium; assembly: GCA_965659875.1. Classification (GTDB taxonomy): domain Bacteria; phylum Verrucomicrobiota; class Verrucomicrobiia; order Opitutales; family Opitutaceae; genus Actomonas. The sequence continues at coordinate 7,953 of CBFHXU010000066.1, read as the reverse complement.
GACCCGGAGGCAACGTCCGTGGGCTCAGCGGTCCCGCCATCGCTCGTGCTTTGGCGGACCGGCCGACCCTAACTTGCTCCTTACTTACCCCGATCCTACTTGGACAAGTGACTCGCGATCACTTGGGCGACGTGCTTGGCCTGCGCGGACAAACCGGCGGCCTTAAAATGCACGTTACCGGGCTGTTCGTAAGGCAGCGAAGCGGTCCGCAAATCGTTGACCGCGATATCCGGAAACTCTTTCAGCACCGCGAGAGCCGCGGCGTTGTAGGCAAGCTCGGCATTCTCGAAACGACCATTCGAATCCGACGGGACTTTGGTCGTGAGGGCAAAAATCAATTTCGCCTGCGGTGCCGTCTTTTTCAAATGGGCGAAAATTCGCCGCAAGTTGGCCTGATACTCCGCGAGCGACGCGACCTGCTCGCCGTTTTTCAGATCCAGTTTGCCGCGATCGCTCACGTATTTGAGATCGTGTAGTCCGACATTCACCTGAACTACATCCCATGCAAAATCCCAGCCCCCTATCACTCTGGGCGCACGCATCGTCGACTCCATCGTGTTCATTTTTCCGATGAATGATTCCGACGGACCTCCATTGAGGTGAATCCGATAGACGTTGGCCTTTCCCTCCAGCGCTTCCCGTACGCCCGGGGTATAACCGATCGAGATCGAATCACCATAGATCAATACGTTGGGCAACGCCGCATCATTTTGAACATAGGCAAAGGCCGGACGTTCAATCAGGTTTCCCACCAGTTCCGTCCAAGCGGCCTCCGCAGTTACTTCGGCCGCGTTCGCCGCGGTCATGCCTAAAGCCAATCCGACGATCCAAAATCCATGGGGGTATTTCATGAATCCGAATCGTGCGGAGCCTCCCGCAAATGTCAGGCGTGAACTACTCGATCAGCTGAAGGGTCACGGACTTCACATACGCGAGGTAATCTTTGGCGACTGAAACCGGCACAACTTCGATCGCGTAGGCCCCGGGCTCGCTGAGATTAATCATCCCCAACTCGTGCTGCTGGAACGTCCAAAGATTGTTATGACGCTCGTGCGCATCAAAGGTCTGCCGCTGCACTTCAAGAAGATCTCCTTCCCAATCGGCCGTACCCCGGACCACCCCTCGGAACGTCGCCGCGTCACCAATCTTCAGATTAAACGCGCTGCCCGCCTGCGAGTTTTGCGTCGAATATTCGATCAGCACGCGATAGCGACCGGGCGTGCGCAGGAGGAAGTCCCATTCCACGCGATCGGCGGAGGTTTTGATGTCCTGCACGAAGTTGCCCTTCCGGGTCGCTGTGCCGTAATTGTAGCTTGCGTTGGGCCCTGCGACTCGGGCTATCGCAGTGGAAAAATTCATGCTTTCACCCGGCGTCTGGCGGAAGGTGTTGTGCACCTCGGGGACACCGGAAACTTCGAGCACCACCACCGAGGCGACCGCGTCCGGGGCCTTCTTTCCGACGGCAATTGTTTTGCCATCATCGAGGGTCTGAATCTTGAGGCCGCGTTGCTTGTTATCAGCCAAGAGGTAAGCTTTTTTCACGCCCGACTGCAGTCCGGGAACCACCAACTGACCATCGGCCGGCCAATCGAATACGTGCAGATAAAGTTTATCCTTGGTGGTCGTCGACCAACCCCACGGCAGATCAACGAACAGGGAACGATCGGTGCCGTAGATACTCTCGCCGTTGGTCGCCATCCAGTCACCGATTCCGGCCAGGGCATCATATTCGGTTGGGGAGAGCTCACCATCCGGACGCGGTCCGACGTTCATCAAAAAGTTACCCCCTTTGGCCGCAATTTCGATCAACATGCGGGTGAGCATCTCGGGCGATTTTGCGGTAACGTGGTCCCCTTTATACCAGAATCCCCGTTCGTTGGTGATCGTGATATTTGATTCCCAATATCCCGGGAGGCCGGTCGCGGGGACCTGCTGTTCGGGCGTGTAGAATCCGCCAAATTTATCGGTGCCCCGATCATTGAAGATCAAATCCGGCTGCAGCTCTTTCATCATGCTCAACAGATCGAGCACGTCCTCCCGCACGACCGGATGCTCGAACACCTTGTTACTCGTGCCCCCGCTCGGCCAGGAGATGTCATACCAAAGAATATCAATCTTGCCGTAATTGCTGAGCAGTTCCCGCACCTGACCTTTTTGATACTCCGCGAATCGATGCCAGGAGTCGGGGTCGGAGTCGATGCGGTTGGGATCATACTCCCAATGATCGCGTGAGAAATATTTACCGTCGGGGTGGTGCCAATCGATGTGGGAATAGTAGAGACCGATGGCGAGTCCCTCCGCGCGGAACGCGTCCACGATCGCGCCGGTCAGATCGGCCTTGGGGTCCGTGTGATAGGGCACGGTCGGATGGGTCGTTTTGAAATCCGAGAGCTGGGTATCGTAGTTATTCACCCCGTCGTGATGCTTCACCACGAAGACCACATACTTCATGCCCGCATCTTTGGCGCCTTGGCCCATTTTGCGGGATCAAATTCGGTAGGATTAAACGTCTCCCAAAGATCGAAGCTCTTGCTGCCTACTTCCGGGGACTCCTCGTTGACCATCTTCCAGATGTAGCCGACCTCCCGTTGTGACCACGGGCCCCAGTGAATGAATAACCCAAAACGCCAGTCGTTCCACTCCTCGAGTCGAGCGGGGTCGACGTAGAGATCGGGTTCGCTTTCAGCCGGCAGCATGAGGGCGGTACCGAAAATTGAAGCGCATACGCCGAGAGCTAAGACAAAACGGGTAAAACGAGAAAGCGGCATGAGAGTAAGATGGAAGGGAGGGCGAGGGCAGTGAATGAATTAAACGCAAAAAACGGCGGACCGTCGAAACGGCCCGCCGCAGAAGAAAACGGTTTAGAATTCCATGCGAATGGAACCCATGACTTGTCGTGGCGTGCCGGTATTGGCGCGGGCCCGCACAAAGAACTCGTCCGCAAGATTGCTCACGTTGATGCCGAAGGTCGTGGGACGATCAAACAGCTCGGTACGATAACGGGCGAAGACGTTGATCTGCGTGTAACCATCCTCAACCACGAGGCGGTTTCCGCTGGTGCCGAATTGCTGAATCGGTCCCCAGGCCTTGATCGCACCACCACCGAGTCGAAGTCCTTTCAGCCCACTGTCATCCGCGAAGGAATACGTGGTGTAGAACGTCAACTTGTCCGGCGCGGCACCTTCAAGTCTCAGGCCGAGAGCCTCAGTCTGACTGACCACCGTGCGGGCATCGAGGTGAGTGTAACCGAGGGTGATCTGCCAGCCATCCGTGGCGTTAAGGAAAAGTTCGAGATCGATTCCTTCGCTGCGGTCGTCCGTGATTTCACGATCGCTCATGAAAGTGACCGGATTGAAGTCACTGCGCACCACGTTCTGCTTATCAATCTGGAACCAGGCAATGGACCCGGAGAGCTTGCCTCCGAGCAGTCCGTCAAGCTTGGCCCCGATTTCATAAGCTTCGGATTCCTCGGGATCAAAGTATTCACCGGTGTCGCTGTTAAAACCATTGGGATTGAACGCGGTCGCCGTATTACCGAAGAGAACCAATGAGTCGTTGACGGAGTAGTTCGCGCCGAACTGGTAGCTGGTGTCCTTGGACGTGCGCTTGGGGCCATTGGATACGCCGGAAGCGTTGAAGCCGAATCCGGTAATTTCAATGTTTCGCAGACCCGCCAGAATGCGCAAGCGATCCTCCATCATCAACATACTGTCGCTGATGAACAAGGTGGTAACTTCCTCGTAGTTGTCACCGTTTTGATTGGTCCGCGGACCATAGGTGCGAAGTTCAGTGCGGGTGGGGGCATCGTCCAACCAGAGCGGGGCTCCGGCGAGAATCTCATCCTTTGTCACGGAGTGGCGGAAGTTTTTGCCCGTCTGGGCGGCGAGCCAATTAAGGGTCTGAAGTTCACCACCGTTGGTGGGGCGCAGACGATAACCGTCACCGTAACGGCGATCATCAGTGTAGCGGACACCCGCGATGATGTTGTGCTTCACCCCACCGGCTTCGGCCGTGATGAATCCGTTGAGCGTGTGAGCGTCGGTTTCATTTTCACTCGTGCTGGTGGTATAGTTGGCCGAGACCGTCTTGGCGGGGCTGAACGTGTTGTATTCCCGGAAGGTCACGTGCGTTTCGCGGTAGCTCTTGGTGTAGCTGTATCGGAGATTCAGAAAATCATTCACCTCGTGAATCACATTCAACTGGGCGTATTGGTGATTCTGGTTAAAATCCGAAGCTTGCTCGGTCTCGCTGGTCCACTCCCACGGCAGGAAATCATTATTGTAGCGGGCCGTCGCTTCCACCACCCCACCCACGCGGTCGTTGGTATCACCATCGCCATTGAGATCGGTGGGAATCCGCATGAACGAATAGGTGGCGCGATTGGTCGGCAGTCCGCCTTTGTTCGCGGTGCTGGCAATGAAACGAATCTTGGTCGCGTCAGTCACCTTCCACTCCGCGGATGCGGCCAGGAACGTGGAATCTTTGTCATCTCGCCAACGCCAGCCTTTGGTATCGTCGAAGGAACCGAGAATACGAAGCCCTAAGTTCGGGGCGATTTGCGCGATATTCATGTCGATATCCGCGCCATAGGTGGAGTCCTGACCGAAGCGGGTCGTGACCACCGTGCGATCCTGCGAGCGCGGACGTTTACTGATCATGTTCACCAATCCACCGGGATCGGACTGACCATAAAGCGTGTTGGGACCTTTCACGACCTCGATCCGGTCGACCAAATAACGGGGCATGTGATCACCGCCCATAACTCCATCGAGCAACACATTGCGATTGCGGAATCCACGGAGAGAATAGATCGCATTTTGATTACTGATCTGCCCGCGGGTGGTTTGCGTAACAGATGAATTGAAGTCCAACGCCCGCTCCAGATCACCCACGATGGCATCGTCCAAAAATTCACTCGTGATGACATTGATCGTCATCGGAATGTCTTTCAGCAATGTGTTCATCGCCGTGCCGGAGATGGAATTTGAAGCGAGGTAACGATCGGTCTCAACCGACGTCACATCGAAGGGATCGAGCATTATCACGTCTTCTCCCTCGTTCTGAGCGTACACCGAGGATGCCAGGGAAGCTAAAACGACGGCTAAGGTCGTGCGGGTAAATCGCGCGGGGCCAAATGCGGCGGCGCGTTGAGCCATAAGGCTGAACTTTGCGTTCATAATTACAGAGGTTTGGATGGGGGTCTTGGGTAACAGTTCGCCGTTCTGGGCGGACAGGAACGAATTGACTACAACGCTCTTCCCGGTACCATATTTTTGGAGGTTAAACATTTAACTTTTTGGGAGTTAAATCACGAAGATCGGAATCATTCCTGCGCCCCCTTAAAGCGAATCCCTGAAACGCAAACAACATGGGTATTTCCCTACCCTATTTAGGGTTAATTTCCTATATCCGAATAGAGATGCTCTAAATCAGAGCGCCGCTACACCCCAGGGTGAAAGCAACCACACCACCGCCACGATCAGGACCAGTAGTGTTATAAGTGATACACGGTAAAGGCGTTGTTCGCCAACCGTCATTCCGGGATCATCCGAATGACTGGTCGCCCGGATGGCGGCCGCCTCGGGCACCGCTTCAGCGGAGCGCAGACACCACATCACCGCGGCGCACACCACCGTAATGACCACGCCCAAATTCAACGAGCTGCGGAAGTAAACCGGTAACGTATCCAGAATGTCCGGACGACCTAACATCCAGAATGCGAACGCACCCAAAATGGCTCCAGTCGTAAGGGTGGCCACGGCCCCTCGACTGGTAGCGCGGGCAGAAAAGATTCCAAACACCACGCAGATGAAAACGGGGGGAGCCAAGAGCGACCATATGCGCACAAGGTAACCGAACACCCCTTGAAAATTTTTGATGCTCGGAGCCAGTAACGTGCAGACCACCAAAATGGTCACCATCACAATTCGACCCATGCGCACTTTCCTGTCTTCGGTCATTTTCGGACGCCATTTGCCAACAAAATCAAACACCAGCATGGCCGAGGATGCGGAAAGTCCCGCGGCCACCGTACCGAGAATCGCCGCCAGTAGTCCTGCCATCACCAAACCGACAAATCCCGTGGGCACATATTCGGTGATAAGTCGGGTGTAAGCTTGGTCGGGATGAGCGAGTCCGGGAATCAGCTTCGCTGCTACCACGCCCGGAGCAGCGATGATGAACAATGCCAACACCTTCAAGAACCCCGCGAAGACGGCACCCATTTTGGAGTGAAACAAACTTTTGGCCGACAGCGCCCGTTGCACGTAATCGTGGTCCGTGCAGTGACCATGCACGCCCAGGATCGTGGCTCCGGTTATGAGCGGCAACCAACCAAACGCATGCGTCCACGGTTTGATGATAGACCAAGGGTTTTCAGTCGCACCTTCCGGCAAGGCCAGCACCGCCCCCACCCCTCCGGCCGCTTGCACCGCGAGCACGAGGGTCAAGGCTCCACCTAAGACGAGCAGGGTCGCCTGCATCAGGTCGACCCACAGGATCGAACGTAGTCCGCCCAGCACGGTGTAGAGCCCAGCGGCCACCGCGATGGCCACCACCGCAACGTTAAAGTGGAAGGCCGACGTCCAGCCCAGCAGATCGTTGATGACCGTCGCACCCGCATAGAGCGCCGTGACGATGTTGGCCGCCAGAATCATCACGATGTTGATCGCCGCGACGAACAGTCGGGAGCTGCTATTGTAGCGACGCTCAAAAAACTCCGGCGCCGTGCGCAACCGCAGCCCGAGATATACCTCCACAAAGAACACCGCGAGGAAGACAAAACACATGGCACCCACCATCTGGAAGGCCCCGGCCGCGATTCCGATCGTATAAGCCAGTCCCGCTTGTCCGACAAATTGCTGGCTCGAGATGTTGGCCGAAAACAGGGAGGCGCCAATCATCGGCCAGGAAGCGGAACGATCAGCCAAAAACAAATCCTCACCACTCTTCACTTTCCGCCGCCCCATCCACAGTCCGAACATCACCGTCAGGACAAAATAGCCGACGACGATCCCAATATCCAGCGTGCCGATTCGAAGAGATTCCATGACTAAGATTGCTGAGGTTGGGAAGGTGTACTCAACGGCATCCAAACATCGCCATGCGCCTGCTGCCAGGCAACAAGCCGCTCGCGTAATGAGGACACGATCGCGGCATTTTCGGGATCATGGGACACGTCGTTGATTTCCGCCGGATCCGCCACCAGATCAAAAAGTTCATTTCGGCACGATCCCGCGACACGGTATTCGATTAATTTCCAACGATCGGTTTTGATCATGCGTTGACAGTCTTTGTAGAGCGAAACCACTTCCTCGCGCGACGAGGATCTACCACTAAACTGCGGCAACAAACTTCGACTCTCCATTTCCGTCGGCGCATCAACGCCGACCAGTTCCAGTAGAGTCGCAAACACATCGTAGGACAGATTGAGCCCCGAGCAAATTCGCCGCTGGGGAACCCCCGGTCCCGCCATGATCATCGGCACCCGGGTGCTATGTTCGTAGAGGTTTTGTTTCCCGAGCAACCCGTGGTTCCCCAGCGAAAGACCATGATCCCCGACGTAGACCACCACCGTGTCGTCGGCCTGACCTGATTCCTCCAGCGCCTGCAGGACCTGCCCGATCTGCGCATCCTGATGTTCAATCATGCCATAGTAAGCAGCGATCTGTTCCCGCACTGTTTGCTCCTGCAACGGCTTGGGCGCCAAACGTTCATCGCGGATATCGAGTTCACCATTGTCGAATTTCGGCTCCGCGGCAAAAGCCGGTGGCAACGGCATTTCGCTCGCATCGTAGCGGCGGGCATACTCAGCCGGCGGCGTGCGCGGATCATGCGGCGAGGTAATCGAAAGCCAGGCGAAGAACGGTTTGTCCTGCTCCCGCTCCCGCAGGTATCCCGCCATGGTCTCGCAAAAAACCTCAGTCGAAAACCCCGCGCCGATTTCAGGTTTCT
>CBFHXU010000065.1:0-15263 GCA_965659875.1 uncultured Opitutaceae bacterium | reverse complement strand
GATGACGATGTGCCGGCGTGGCTGGCAGAACAGGGCGTGCGCTTGATCGGCCTAGACGCACCTTCCGTGGATGAGATTACGAGTTCGAAGCTGCCGCGTCATCACCTTTTCAATGATGCCGGGCTACTCATATTGGAGAACCTGTTACTCGATGCCGTGCAACCCGGCGTCTATGAATTGATCGCCCTACCTCTGCGACTCAAGGGCGGTGACGGATCACCCGTCCGCGCGGTATTACGCGGTTAAGATAACGGTCCTGCCGCACAGTGTCTGCTACTCTTGCCCGCCGAGGGCGGCCACCAACACGCTGGCCCGTATGTTGGTGGCCCCGGGGGATTTCGCGGGCAGTGACTCGACTCAAATCAGCCGCGAAAGTGAGGTCAGGTTTCCCGTTTTTTGAAGACGAGGAACATGCTGCCATCGTGGCAGAAAGTTGATGCGAGTTGACGATCGTCCTCCGCCTGCCGGCGACGGCTGACCTCCATGCGATCGGCCAGTGTGTTGCGCGGCTCAGTGGGAACACATTCGATACGCAGACCATTTCCCGCCGAGATGGCCGAGGGCGCGGTAGAAATGGCCATGGAAATTGCCCAAGAGGTAAAAGAAGCCATGCAAGAAGCCCGCATCGAAATGCAAGAGCAGCGGGAAATGGAAGAGGCCATGCGCGACGCCGAAGAAGAAATGCGTGATGCCGAACGTGAAGTTCGAGACGCCGAACGCGCCACCCGTGACATGGAACGCGCCAAGCGAGACACCAAATCCGAAGCCCGCGCCGCACGTCACGAAGCGCCTCGCGCCCCACGCGCGCCCCGCCCACCGAGCATTCCCTCCATGGCCGGTGGCAAAGTCATCAGCGGCACGCTCAACGGAGGCGGCGTAGACCTCCAGGTTGCCACTATGAACGGTGACATCCTCGTCAAAAAACGGACCGACTAAGTCCTACCTGACTTAAGCGCTACTCGGCCGATTCTGCTTCCGCGGAATCGGTCTTTTTCGTGGTCGTTTTCTTCTTCGTGACGACCTTTTTCGTGGTCGTTTTTTTGGCGGCGGTTTTGCGCTTCGGCTTAACCTTCGCGTTGAGCCAAAGAGAATCATCCTTCGCGTTCCGATTCAGCCAAAGAATCTCATCCCCGAGCTCGATAAACTTGGGTTTCTCCTCGGCATCCTCAGGGACATTCAAACCGGCCTTAACCAACACCTCAAGAATCTCGACCGCGGGTTTCTTCAACTCATCGGAGATCTTGCTAATCTCGCCCGAAACACCGACCCCGCGTGACTTCGGTTTCAGCAACAGACGCAAGGCCGGCACCGAGTTGGGCCCCGGCGCAAACGTCATCTCATTGCCTTCGCCGCCGGAGGGCTCCTCGGTCTGGGCATCCGTTTCATCCCCTTCGGTCGATTTTTTAGCAGACTTCGACTTGGTCTTATCTTTATCGCGGCAGTTGATCCACACGCCGCCACGGTTGTCCTGCTTGAGCCAGAAAAGCTCTCCGGCTTCTTCGATAAAGTTTGGTTTGTCGTCTTTGTCCTCGGGCAAAATCAAATCGACGGCCTTGAGTGCATCCAGAATCGATTCCTCAGTGTGCTTGAGGGCCTTGGCCAAAAAGGAAATCGAACCCGAAAGACCCGGTCCACGACGATTACGCCGCATCTTGAGCTTGAGCAGCTCGAGCACCGCCATGCCTTCCGGCAGGGGCTCGGGTGGCTTCGCTGCTTCGGCCTCTTCCGCGGCTTTGCGAGCGGCTTTTTCTTCCGTTTTTTTCTTCTTCTCGGTGAGATCCGCCTCGTGCTCTGAGCGCACGTCCTCGATGGCCGGATCGTCCGCATCGACCTTCTTCATCTTGGTCGACTTAAATTTCGCGCGCGGCTTTTCCCGCACGTTAATAAACAGCTGACCGCGGTTATTGCAGTTCAACCAAAACAGATCACCCTCAAAATCGAAGTAGTCAGGCAACGTCTCGTCGTTTTCCGGGACGACAAAACCACACTCGACCAGGGCGCCGATCACATCGTCCGGCTCTTGATCCCAGCGCTTGGCCAAATAGTCGATCGCGGCAGCTTCACCCGGGCCGCGTTGGTTGCGACGCAAGTGCGGTTTGATCGCGTCGAGCAACGTCGGCAGATCGTCTTCCATGTCGAGTTCGTCCCAATCGTCGAGTTCGATACCCGCAGCCTCGTCCGCCAATGCCTCCGGATCATCATCGCGCTCGGTATCCCGCACCGTGCGGAGTCCCTCACGTTCGGCTTCGGCCTCACGATTGGCTTTTTCGATCCGCTCCTCTTCCAGCCGGTGCTCTTCTTCGCGCTTCTTACGCTCGTCGAGCTTGGCCTGAGCAGCAGCCTCGGCCTCGAGGGTCCAGTCGCGCTGGGCGCCTCGACGAGCCAGACCGGTAAACGCCAACGGATTGTCGACACCGGCCCGATAATCGATGATTTCCCACTCGTCGGTGCCGAGTTCATTTAAAAAATTCTCCAGCAACTGAGGACTAGCGAAGCCCCCCTTACCGCTGCTGATTACTTTGTATTCCCAAATAGCCATGATGTAGGTCGCTCGAAACGGGCGCTCAACCCCTCCCAGATCCCCTCCACCCTGCCCAGACAATTCGTTTCAACCCCTCCCAATCCCCTCCCTACAACCCAGCGGAACTTTAACCAATATGGTTAAAGTGTCGCCAGGCGTTCGGGTTGGGGGGGCGTGGTGTGAGGAGTGAATCAGGCTCGGAAGATCGGGCCTGGAGGGACGCGAGTGTTAGTGCTGCGTCGTCGCTGCCAAAAATTCCCGCACGGCGTAGGTGGTGAGTTGGCCGCCGGGGCCGGCGAGATTGTAGTCAAATGCGTGCACGGCCCAAGGGAGTTCGACGTAGGCGTGTGGCACATCAGCGGCCGCAAGTCGCTCGGCGAGACGTTGGCTGTGTTTGACCCAACACAGGTTGTCCACCGTGCCATGCATCAACAGAGTGGGCGGGGTCTGACCGGCGCGCACCAAGCTCTGGGCACTGGCGGAATCATAAGCGGCCTGGTTGGCCGGAGTCGGCGCTCCACCTAAGAACTGATCCATCAATTTCGTCGAATTGAGCACGTCGTCGGGACGCGAAATCGACCACACAAAACTCATATCATAGACGCCATAGAGTCCCACCACTCCGCGCACCGCGGGATCAGGAGCACCATACGCTACCGCCGCCGCTATTTGCGCTCCCGCCGAGCGGCCCATCAAAATGAGGCGCGTCGCATCGATGCGAAGTTCGGCGGCATTTGACTTCAGCCAATCAATCGCTTGCAGCGTATCCTCGCGTTGAGCCGGCCACGGATATCGCGGTGCCAAGCGATAGCTGATCGCCGCTACATTGTACCCCTCGCCGGCCAGCCAATGGTTGAAATCCGCCATTTGCGTGCGATCCCCACTATCCCAACCCCCACCATGCACGACGACCACGACGGGCGCGTCGGGTTTTTCGGTGGCGTATAAATCAAACTCCAGCGATTCCGACCAATCAGCGGGTGTAAACGCGTGGGTCGACACCGTCACGGGTTGGACCGCCGGCACGGGAAACCACATGTGTTGGAGATCGATGACCTTGCCGGTCGATGGTTTTGCGCCGAATGCCGTTTCAAATTTCGCCGGTAGGCTCTGCCCCACCCGCATCGCAAATGCCAAGGGGGACAAAAATAATCCGGTCGCCGCCAGCGCCAGCAACGCCGCCACGACTCCGGCTCGCCGGTAGGGTTGGCCCTCCCCGACCGCCACCGCGCCGTAGGCTACGATCACACACGTGAGCACCAACGTCACCAAGCCCAGATAGTGCCCGAACTCACCCGCGATGATGGCCGCCTTCCACACCACGGTGTTCCACGCCTTCACCCAGGTGAGCAAAGATAACGCGAACAACGCCGCCGCGAGACTCAGAAAGATCCACCGCATTTCCTCTTCACTAAACCATGCAACCCGGGCGGCGCAACGTCACACGCCACCACGCCGCGACCTTGCGCTCGCGTCGGTTTAGCCAAAACTCGCCCCATGGGTAAAACTTTCGAAACCATTGTTCCCGCCCTGCGGGAATGGATTGCCAAACAACACGTCTTTTTCGTGGCCACCGCGCCATTGGCCGGCGACGGGCACATCAATTGTTCGCCCAAAGGCAGCGACTCCTTCCGCATCCTCAATGACCATGAAGTTGCCTACCTCGACCTAACCGGAAGCGGCATCGAAACGATCGCGCACGTGCAGGAGAACGAACGTATCGTGATCATGTTTTGCGCCTTCGAGGGCCCGCCCAAAATCGTGCGCATCCACGGTCGTGGCGAAGCCGTGCTACCGACCAATCCAGAATTCGCGCAACTTCGCCCACTCTTTCCGGCCCACTCCGGCGCCCGAGCCATCATTAAGGTAAAGGCATCTCGCATTTCTGATTCCTGCGGCTTCACCGTGCCGTTCATGGACTACGTCGAACACCGCGATACGTTGGACCGCTGGACCGAGAAAAAATCACCCAAAGAGCTGGCCGATTATCGAAAACTCAAAAACAGTAAGAGTATCGACGGCATCCGCGGCTATCCGGTGGAGTCCTGAGCCCCATGCGCCCGCGTCGTCTCGATCAACTGCTCGCCAATCTCGGCTATTGCTCGCGCAGCGAAGCCCGCCATTGGATCACAGGCGGGCGGGTGACCATCGATGGTGCGGTCAACAAGAACCACGGCACCAAAGCCGACCCTGCCATCGTGCGCATCGACGACGAACCGCTCGACCATCCCAACGGAATTCTCGCACTGCTGCACAAACCCATCGGACTCGTCTGCTCACACGATGAACGGGAAGGTCCGTCGATCTACGATCTCTTTCCCGACCGCTGGCGCCGGCGCAATCCGGTCATCACCTCGGTCGGCCGGCTCGATAAAGACACCAGCGGCCTCCTGCTGGTCACGGATCAGTCGCAACTCGTCCACCGGCTCACCTCGCCCAAGCACAAGGTCCCCAAAATCTACCGGGCGACTGTCGACCGCGATCTTGACCCCACGTTGATCGAGATTTTTGCGGAAGGCACCCTGCAGCTGGAGGGCGAAAAAGCGCCGCTCGCGCCCGCAAACCTGGTCATCCGGGAACCCCGAATCGCCGAGTTGACCCTCATCGAAGGCAAATACCACCAGGTCCGTCGCATGTTCGCGAGTCAAGGCTGGCACGTGTATACCCTTCACCGTGAACGCTTTGGAAACCTCACACTCGATAATCTAACCTCGGGCGAATGGCGGGAACTCCCCCTATCAATCTTGGATCATAAACAAGATTGAGCCCGAACATTTTGGTCTTTTGCATGTCCCAGACCTTTCACTTTAACCCACCCTGTTAGAAATATGAAATTCCGTTCCCTGCTTACTCTCGCTCTCCTCTTTGGCTCCTTTGCCGGATTTAATACCGCCACCGCGGCCCACCACGAAGAGGGCCACACCGAATTGCTCGACCAAATGGAGTTGATTGGTAAGACCTTCCGTTCGCTGCGCCGCGCGGTGCGCGATCCCGCCAAGAATGCCGAGTCCGCCGCCATGGCGGGCAAGATGCTCGATGCGGCCAAAGCCTCCCTCGAGCACGAACCATCCTGGACGTCCGAGCAACCCGCCGCCGAGCAAGCTGACTTCGTCGCTGGTTACAAAAAGGACATGAAGATATTCATCGCGACTTTGACGGATCTGAAGGCTGCCCTCGAAGCCGATGAAAACGATAAGGCCAACGAAATTATTGGGTCCCTGCGTGACCAAAACCGCGATAGCCACAAGCTTTACAAAAAGCCTGACGAGGATTAATCGCTCCTCTCCTTCCTTAAATTCCACGACCGCCTCCTCATCGATGCGGTCGTTTTTTTGCCCGCTTTCTCTTCATCCCAACTACCCGCTGACATGCCACGCTATTTGACCCGTCTCGTTCAATCCGTTCTCCTCATCGGGTTCTCGATCGCCAGTCCCTCATTCATTTACGCAGATGACCGCGGCGGTTGGATCGATTTGTTCGACGGCAAATCACTTGATGGGTGGGTCGCCAATCTCGGCAAACGGGGAGACGACAAGAGCCTGCCGCTGGAGGAAATCTTCACCGTCAACGAAGGCACGATTCACGTCTACCAAGGCGCGCGCCATCGCACCAAGCAGTATACCGCGAACCTGCGCACAAAACAGTCGTTCTCCCGTTTCCACCTGCAGGTGGAATACCGCTGGAAGGACAGTCGTTTCCAACCCCGTCACGGTGCGGTGCGCGACGCGGGGATCCTGTTCCACATCCACACCGCACCCGACTCGGTCTGGCCTCCGTCCGTCGAGATGCAGCTGGGTGGAGGCGAACCCGGAAAACCCTACGTGAGCGGCGACATCTGGATCATCGGCAATACCCGCGCGAAGTCACCCGCCGAGATGGATGGCACGGCATTTTACTACCAACCCGATGGACCCATCGTCGAATTCAGCGGCATCTTCCCCAACGATGAAGGTCTGAAGCGCGCGAACTACACCTCGGTGGCGGCCACCAAACCCCACGGCGAATGGAACCTGGCCGAAGTGATCGTGCACGGTTCCGAACGCGCGGAATATTACCTCAACGGCAAATTGGTCAGCGAAGTCACCGATATGCGTTTCCTCGATGCCGAGGGGAACTGGCAACCGTTGAGCGAAGGACCCATCTCCCTTCAAGCCGAATGGGCTGAACTCCAATATCGGGCCATCCGGATCAAGGAGCTCTAATTCCACCCCGCGGACCCGATCTCCGGGTTCAACGCGCTCGGCTACCATTCGTCTGCCAGCCGCCATGTTGTAGCCGAGGTCGCTCTGGTCCAGGCATCATGAAGCACAGGATTTGACACCACGCCAACAAGGTGAACCGTTGCGGACCCCTCATGCCTCGTCGCCTCCTCGTATCCTCGCTCCTTTGTCTGACCAGCCTCTCGCTCTCCGCGCAGGTGCTCGATCCGCTGATTGTGAGTGTGCATCGCGATGCGCTGCCGGCGTCGCACCAACCCTTCGTCGTCGATGTGCTGGGCTCATCAGCTCTCCAGACCAGCCCGGCCCTCGCGCTTGACGACCAGCTCAAAGCGTCGGCTGCATTTCGCCTTTTTCGCCGCGGTGGCAGTCTCTCCGCCAATCCCACCGCTCAGGGTGTATCGCTGCGTAACGTCGGTCCGAGCGGAGCAGGCCGCACCCTCGTGTTGGTCGACGGTATTCCCCTCAACGACCCGTTCGGCGGTTGGGTAACCTGGGCCAAAACCTCCCGCCTCGACCTCGGCGCCGTAGAACTCGTTCGCGGTGGTGGTTCCGGCGCATGGGGAAGTTCAGCTCTAGGCGGCACCATTCAAATTCTCTCCCAACCCGTAGCCGAATCAACCCGTTCAGCCGCCCAGTTCGAGGTCGGTGATTTCGGCACGCTCGCCGCGGAGATCTCGACCACTCAAGTGGCCCAAGCTAATGCGTTCTCGGTGCGTGCGCGCGGTTTTCGGTCGGACGGATTTCGGCGCAAGGCGCCGGCCAGCGCGGGACCGGTCGATCGCTCCACCGACCAGGAGCAAGGCTACCTTGAACTGGGTTGGACTCACCGCCGCGAGAGTGGCACCACCGGACAGATCACCATGCGCGGTTTTAGCGAAGACCGCGGCAATGGAACGCCGCTGCAGGCCAATCGCACGCGCGAATTTACTATCGCGGCACGCGCCCAAGGCACCCGCGACCTGTTCGGTTCCACCGCACGCTGGTCCACCAACGCCTACTGGCAAACTCAGGAATACCGGAGTCTCTTCACTGCCGTGGACGCCGCCCGCGCCACTGAACGCCCCGTGCTCGATCAGTATGCCGTGCCGGCCGACGCCGCCGGAGCATCGGCTTCCGCCAATTGGTCTCAAGAGAGCAGCACGACATCGCTCGGCGCCGATGCCCGTTGGGTGAAGGGCGAAACCCGCGAGAATTACTTCCGGGTCGGCAATGATTTTGTGCGCAATCGCATCGCCGGAGGCACCCAAGGGACCGCCGGAATATTTGTGAGTCACAACCGCAGCCTCGCCCCCGCTTGGCGTCTGGATGTCGGCGCGCGCCTTGATGCCTGGCAACTCACTGACGGCCATCGCACCGAGACCAATCTCACCAACGGGGCCAACGTGCGCCGCGACCGCTTCGCCGATCGCTCCGACGTCGAATTTAACCCGCGCCTGGGCGTCGTTTGGCAGGCAAGTGATACGTGGCGCTGGCAAGCAGCAGTCTACGACGCCTACCGCCTGCCCACCCTCAACGAACTCTACCGGCCCTTCCGCGTCGGCAGTGTCATTACCGAGGCCAATCCGCTGCTGAAAACCGAGCACCTCACCGGGGTGGAACTCGGGACGACTTGGACCAGTGAACGCTCCTCACTGCGCCTCACCGGATTCGTCAATGAAGTCGAAGATGCCGTGGCCAACGTCACCCTCGGCTTCGGTCCCGGTGTCGTGCCCGGAGTCGGCTTTGTGCCCAACGGTGGCATCGGCCGTCGCCGCGAAAACCTCGACCAAATCACCGTCAACGGCTTCGAATTCGCACTGACCCAACGGATCTCCGACGACCTCACCGTGCGGGCCGACTATCTTTACACAGATGCCAAAGATGATGCGACTGGCCGTCGCCTTCCCCAAGTATCCGCTCACACCGTGGTCAGCGGATTGGATTGGAACCCCCACTCGCGGTGGCATTTCCAAGTGCAAGGACGCTATGTCAGCGACGCCTACGAAGACGACGGCAACACGCTTGGGTTGACCTCCGCTCTGACCTGGGACGTGCGCGTTTCCCACCAAATCGACGAGAAAACCGAACTCTTCCTCGCCGTCGAAAACCTCACGGACAAAAACGTCATCGTCGGTCGCACCACCTCCGGCCTCCTCGACCTCGGCACCCCCCGCTTCGCCCGCTTGGGCGTGCGTCGCAACTGGTAGGGGTCGCTCGGTCATTGACCTAGCGAAGCTCGCGCCCTCCTCTTTTGGCATGACTCAACCGATTTTAACTGGGGCCGAGCGACGCGAGTTGCGCGCGCAGGGACAGCTGCTGTCTGGCATGGCCGCCATTGGTCATCATGGGATCACCGATACCGTGAAGTCGGAAATCGATGGACAACTCGCACGACACCAATTGATCAAAATCCGCGCTACGGAAACGGACCGCAAAGCACGAAAGGTTTTGTTCGAACAGGCGGCGGAAGACTGCGGAGCCGCCTTGGTCAGCACGGTGGGGCGCACCGCTCTACTCTACCGCCCCGCGGCGGAATCAACTGATTCGTAGTCAAAAAGAGGCGCCGAGTCCTGGTAGACTCGGCGCGATGAGCGGTGGGTTTCACCGGTGGCGGGAGGACGAAAACTTCGTCACTCCGTAATCCGGAACCGAAGCGGGACCCGCATCCGTGTATTCACGGCGCGGCCTTTCTTCTTACCGGGTTTGAATTGCCACCGGGAAACCCCGAGGATCGCCGCGTCCTCGAATCCTTCGTGAGTCGAGCTGCGGACAACAGCCCAGGAGACTTTGCCTTTGTTATCGACGATGAAGTCGACGACGACTTCAGCATATTTCACGGTATGCTTATACTTGTAAGGGAACTCGGGAGGGCGTTGGAGCAGCGGCGTGGGTTCCTCATCGAGGTCCTCCAGATTGAACAGGTCCTTGATTTCCGCTGGCCTCATCGGCGAACGAGATATCCGCGGTGGAATCGAGACGACTTTGGCCGAATCGAAATCAGGACGGGGCAACAGCGAGTGAAGATCCAGTCTTTGCACGAATACGGCATCTGAATTAAAGGCAGGAATGTCCGCCTGCATCGGCACGTATTGTCCCGGATCCACTTCTTCCTGCTGTTCGTTGGCGTCGAAGAGATCTGCCGGATCGTCCGGATCCTCGATGGGAGGCATCTCCATGAAGGTAATCTCAAATTCAGTTTCGACCGGCTCGATAACCTCCGGTGCAGGATCGTTGAAACCCCACAACGCGTAGGCGTGCAGGCCTCCGGATAGGAGCAACCCCACGACAAATGTCATCCGGGTCGGCTTTTCACTTGGGTCATAATGCCAATCGGGTTTTTGCGACGGACCCTGTGGGTAGGAATCGTCGGGCGAATCATGTCGCGGGGGAGGTTCGGTCTGCGAAGACCGAATTGTGTCGGCGGGGGTTTGGCGGTTAACTCGCACCACCGCCGGCGAAACGGTGAGAAGCTGAGTTTTCATGATGTCGGCACTATAACGGCAATCCCGAGTTGTGCCCACGCATAGTTTGTCCGTTGCCACGCATGGATTGCCCTCCCATTTTCAGCTCTACGCATGCCACTGGAAGACTATGGATGGAACCAAGACTGGGCCGCGGCCTTCGCCCCCCACGCGGAGGCCGGCCACGAGCCTGCGCGGGTGGTCTGCGAACTACGGCGTAAGTTCTACGCCGTGCAGGACGTGGAACGGGAGTGGCTCGGCGAATGCCGCGGCGGTTTCTTTCATCGTCATTCAGCCACCAGTGAATTCCCCGCCGTCGGCGATTGGGTGGCGATCAGCAAACGTGAAGACGGCGAACGCGTGGACATCCACGCGGTGCTCCCCCGCCGCACCAAATTTTCCCGCAAAGCCGCGGGCGAGGAACAGATCGAACAGGTCGTCGCCGCCAACGTGGATTACGTCCTGCTGGTGAGTGGTCTGGATCGCAACTACAACCCTGCCCGAATCCAGCGCTTCGTGGTCGCAGCCCGTGAGAGCAAAGCCGAGCCCGTTATCGTGCTCAACAAAAGCGACGTGATCGAGAATGCCCAGAGTGTGGCCACCGATCTCGAGAAACTGGTGCCAGGCGTGCGCGTACTGCTGACCAGCACCATCCGCGACGAAGGACTCAACCCACTCCGCGAACTCGCCCAACCCGGCGTGACCATCGCATTGGTCGGTTCGTCGGGCGTCGGCAAATCCACCCTCGCCAATGCTCTCACCGACGAAGACTTCCTGCCCACGGGTGAGGTCCGCGAAAAGGACAGCAAGGGTCGCCACACTACCACCCGCCGCGAACTCGTACGCACAAACAGCGGTGCCCTGTTGATCGACACTCCCGGCCTACGCGAACTCCAACTTTGGGAAGTCGAGTCCGGGCTCAAAGAGGCGTTTGCCGATATCATCGATTTGATGGGGAAATGCAGATTCGCCAACTGTCGTCATACCAACGAACCGGGATGTGCGGTGCGCTCCGCGTTGGAAAACGGCAGACTTGAAGCCGAGCGTTACGAGCACTTCAAAAAACTGCGCGGAACCTACGCCCTCAAACCTACGGCCCGAAAATCAAACCGCACCGTGGCCAATCAACCCGGTTGGCGGCGCCGCGTTCACGAACCCAAGCGCGGCGGGAAGCGTATCCATCCTGACGATACTTGAGTTATCGGCCACGATCGAGGCTACCCATAAAAGCTCGGGCCGAGCCGAGCACGAGTAAGATCAGCGACGAATTTGCGGCGCCCAAATTTCATTTCCGTACGACTAAAGGCGATCCCGCATGGCATCGGCCTCGCCGCGTTCGAAGGCGGCGAGATTGGTTAGAAAATGATCAATAAGATTGCGTTCGGTGTGCCGGTGGCCTCCTCCGGTGTGGGAGGTGATGTAACAGTTGGGCGTGCGCCACAAAGGGTGTTCCGGGGGCAGGGGTTCGGGTTCGGTTACGTCCAGATACGCCTCACCTACCGTGCCTTCCCGGAGCGCGTCCATCAGCGCGTTTTGATCCACCGTAGAGCCTCGACCGATATTGTAGAATCGGGCACCCCGTTTGAGCAACGCGAGGCGGCGGGCGTTCACGTAATAATCCGTCGAAGCATTATGGGGCAGGATGTTGACCAAATGATCCACCTGCGGCAGCACGGCACTGAGTTGCTCCTCGGCAATAACGTGGACACCGGCCTCGCTGTAAGCTCGCCGCCGGAGCGCGAAAATCTTCATGCCGAACGGCTGCAACAGCTCCACCAACCGGCGGGCAATTCTTCCGAAACTCAGAATCAACACCGTCTGCCCCGTCAATAAATCCGAAACATCGCGACGCGCGTTATAGGCCCACGGGGGCGAGGGTTTTTGTTGGTCCGCCCACGAATCCGGTAACTTACGATTCAGCGCCAACATCATCGCGAGTACGTGTTGCGCACACGGGTCCGAAAATGCGGAGGACATGTTCGTGAACACGCCACCACGCGCGCTAAAACTCTCCCGAAACTCGGGGGTATCATAACGGGTAATGCCCGCGGTATTAACGGCCAACCAGCGAAGGGAGTTCGAATTCGCGCAGGCCGCCACGTTGGGCTGGCCAAAGGCGACATGGAACCCATTTAGATCCGCCCCGTCGGACGGACCGGCATCAACGTGCGTCAGTTGGTGTTTCGCCGTAGCCGCGAGCAAACGCTTTCGCCCTTGCTCCGACCATTGGGCGTTGGACCATATTTTAAGCGTCGCCACGTCGTTTATTCCGATTCGCTAAACTCGCACAAGGCGTGAACCGGCAGATTGGTTTCACGCAACTTGGCGGAGCCACCGAGTTCCGGCAGATCAATGATTGCTGCGACCCCTGCGACTTCGGCCCCGATTTTTTGGAAAAGCTTGGCCGAGGCAAGTAACGTGCCACCCGTTGCGATCAGATCGTCCACCAGGAGCACACGTTTCCCGGGTTCACACGCGTCGGAATTGATCTCGATCGTGGCCGAGCCGTATTCGAGGGTATAGCTCTCTTCGATGGTCGAGTAGGGCAATTTGCCTTTCTTGCGCACCAGTGCGAACGGCTTATGAAGTTGGTAGGAAAGCGCTCCGCCGATAATGAATCCACGCGCATCGATGGCGGCGATCACGTCAATCTCGTGTTGAGTGCACGCGATCGAAAAGGCCTCGATCATCACGCGAAAAGCTTCGGGATCGTTGAACAACGTGGTGACATCGCGGAAGTTAACACCCGGCTGGGGCCAGTCTCGAACCGTGCGGATGCGTTTTTTGAGGTAGTCGGAGAGTTGGTTCGTTTCCATGAATTAAAGTAGGGTGAAGAGAGAGAAATGAGTCAGGTAGCGGAAGACCGGATGGTGAGGGCCGCCGAGTTTATCGCGGCCAACGGATAGGAATACACCACGTTTTCGCGACCGTTTTCGTCCACCAGTCCAGCCTGCAACGGATCATCGATCGCAAGGTCGCCCGAGCGAAATTGCGCCCAAGCGTAGCCGAGGATCTCCGGACGTTGGATCAATGCCGTGAGCTCTTCCCGTCCATTCCGAATGGTCGCCTCGAGCACACTTTCGCCTCGCGCTTCTTCGGCCGCCGTTTCGGCGAAAACCCAATTGTAATCGACCACCAATTGCGGCACGTCGGCGGCCACTAAATCAGGCTGTGTCACCATGACCACATCCATCGCGCCAGCGGCGGCGAGGGTGACTTGCGGGGGCGTGTGTCCATCGATCTGCGGGCTAAACAGCAAAGAACCGGGATTCACCTTCAGGGATGCGTCCCGCACCGACGTGAAATAACGCATCGCAAATTCGGCGGTGAAGGCCTCGAGGTCCCGCTGGTGCGAAGGCGTGTTAAAAATGACCTCATCGCGGGTATGTTGGCGCACCGCACCACGACTGGAAATTTTTACCCCCCAAGCCTCTTCCAGTTGGGCGAGGTCATCCCCGTGACGGGCCAATACAAATTCCCAGGCCGCGTGGTAAGCCCGGTAAGCCGGATCCAACCCCAAACACACTTGGAGCAATCCCGGCCGGCGAGGAGGAGAAGCGTCATCCTGCCCATAACCCCCACCCCAATTGAGTTCCCGGTCGGCAATCCATCCCACCATCAACGCGGTGCGAGGAAAGGCATTAACAACCTGTTCAATCATCTCCGCCCAAGCAGGATCAAATACATCGGGCAACGTCACTCCATCCTCGCGAATCGCCGCCGCCCCGCAACGGCTCAACTGTAAATCGTGCACATACGGCAGACCCTGCCCGCAAAACCCAGCCGCGATTGGCGGCAACAAGAGATTCATCCCCCACTGCCCCGCCTGAGCGTCTGCGGGCAATACCCCCACACTCGCATCGAGCCCGTGCACGCCACACATGACGCGCGCCTCATTCCGCGAATCAATCCACCACCATTGGCCAGAGGTATGACGCGCAACGCGGAAGCCGGAATCGCCGCCACGCACTTTGGAATATTCGGCCGGAAAGGTCGGGGGAGTGGTCACGAGACCAGACAGTGAGCAGAAGTCGGAACGAGGGAAAGCGTGTTATCGCCGCAGGACCAAATCCCTCAGTGCGCTGGACGGTCGATCGAAAACTGATCTCTCGTGAAGCAATAGCCGTCGCTTCCCATTCGGCCGATCAGATCGAGTTTGGCGGAATCGATCCGCCCCGCCTCATCCAGCACGCAATCTTGAACATGTGCACACATGATACGACCAAACACCACATTGGCCACGCCAGGGTAATCGCCCAGACGCGTGATCGTCTCGAGTTGGCATTCGAATGAAATGGGCGCGGCGGCGACCCGAGGCGGTTTCACCTGCGCGCTGGGAGCCGATGCAATCGAGAATCGATCGAACTCACTTTCGTCATACGGCAACGCTGCCGCCGTGTTGCTCATCGCCTCACCGAGCTCCGCCGAAACGAGGTTTACCACAAATTCCCGCGTCGCCTCGATGTTGCGAAGGGTATCCTTCGGGGTGCCGTCGATTTTGGTGACGGGCACAAACATCAAGGTCGGTGGGCGGGACGTCACGCCGTTGAAAAACGAAAACGGGGCGAGGTTGGTGACACCCGATTCGCTTCGGGTAGACACCCAGGCAATCGGTCGGGGAACAATCATTGAAACCAACCAGCTGTAGGCGTCTCGCGGAGCCATAGAAGAAAAATCAACCTGCATGATATGATGACAAAAACCGCTCGGATCGGCGCGACAATCCTTTCCCCAATTCCTCACCAAAATATCCTTCGGCGGGACCTTTTCTAAAGACTCATCGTGAATGTAAAAACGGGTGCTTCAGATACGTAATCTCCGCATCTAGACAACGATCTACCCACTAATTTGAAAAAAAAATGAGCTTTCGTGATTGCTGTGAACGAAATTTCGGCCTGTTGAAATGGGACAACGCCCCCATATTGTAACTATGCTGCAATAGTCTCTATAGTGTCGATAGATTTTAGCTCTAAAATCATATTTATCACTCAAATAGATGGATTTACGTCGTTTAATGCCCTGAGACTAGGGTCTGTCATTTTTTAATTTTACGGAGATAATAAAGCAAATTTCACGTAAATG
>CBFHXU010000064.1:0-15271 GCA_965659875.1 uncultured Opitutaceae bacterium | reverse complement strand
CAGAAACAGGAGAAATTTACGAGTCAGATATCAGACCTTCGGACCACCTTGCGAGATCGCCCGGGCCCGCAGTCGCAGACCGTTCAGGCGAATGAAACCCGTGGCATCGTTTTGATCATACCAGCTCTCCACGCCTTCCATGGAAGCGATATCCTCATCGTAGAGTGAATATTTGGACTTCGTGCCACAGGTCGTGATGTTGCCCTTGTAGAGTTTGAGCCGGACCTTGCCGGTCACGAACTCCTGACTTTGATCGATCAACGCTTGCAGGGCTTCGCGCTCCGGGGCGAACCAGAAGCCGTTGTAAATCAACTTCGCGTAACGGGGCATCAATTCGTCGCGCAGGTGCATCAAATCGCGATCCATCGTAAGGGCTTCAACCTGGCGATGACCTTGCATGAGAATGGTGCCGCCGGGGGTTTCATAAACCCCGCGGGACTTCATGCCCACAAAACGATTCTCCACGATATCAACCCGGCCGATGCCATGTTTTCCGCCGAGCGCATTGAGGGTTTTGAGCACCTTGCCCGGGGTCATTTTTTTGCCGTTCACGCGAGCGCAGTCGCCCTTCACAAAATCAAGTTCGATGTATTCCGGTTTGTTGGGCGCATCCTCCGGATCGACGGAAAGCTTGAACATTCCTTTGTTCTTCTTGGTCGTCGGATCGAACCAAGGGTCTTCCAGAATTCCCGCTTCGTAAGAAATGTGCAGAAGGTTTCGATCCATGGAATACGGTTTTTTGGTCGAGGCTTCGACCGGGATCTTGTGCTTCTTGCAGTAAGCGATCAGTTCCGCCCGGCCCGGAAACTCCTCCCGGAAATTATCCATCTTCCAAGGCGCCATGATCGTCAGGTCCGGAGCAAGAGCCATGTAGGACAACTCGAAACGACATTGATCGTTACCCTTACCCGTAGCGCCGTGGGCAACCGTATCCGCATTTTCTTTGCGCGCGATATCGACGTGGGCTTTGGCGATCAACGGACGAGCAATGGACGTGCCGAGGTAATACTGCCCTTCGTAAATCGCATTGGCGCGAATCATCGGGTAGATATAGTCGCGGGCGAATTCCTCGACCAAATTGAGCGTGTAGTGCTTCGAGGCCCCCGTCTTACGGGCCTTGGCACTCAATCCCGTGAGCTCCTCCTCCTGCCCCACATCGGCGGCATAGGTAATAATTTCGGCTCCATAGGTTTCCTTGAGCCACTTGACGACGACGGAGGTGTCTAGACCACCTGAGTATGCGAGGACGATTTTCATGCGTATAAGTTCAGAGTTTTACGGTTCTTCGACACTTGGGGGCAAAGTAAAACCCCTTTCCGCTAAAACTAGGTAAAGATGACCCTCAAAGGCATTCGAGTCTTGGGCTATCTCATCGATCGGTTCATCCCGGAATTCTTAACCGCCTTATGCCATGAAACCCACTCCCCAGAGCCGCCCCGTCTCGCAACAATCATCCTCCGGCTTCACGCTCGTGGAGATCATGGTCGTCGTCGTGATTATCGGCCTGCTGGCAGCTCTCGCCATTCCCGCTTTCCAACGGATTAAATCGCGTTCCCAGATAAGCTCATTCACCAACGATATCCGAGTGGCCGGCCAGGCGTTTGAAACCTTCGCGATGGAAAACGGCACGTGGCCAGCCGACGGGAGCTCATCGATCCCCAATTCCATGGACGGCTATTTGAGTCTGGCTAAATTCAGCGAAACCACCCCGCTGGGCGGACGGTGGGATTGGGACTTTGGTCAATTTGGCGTGACCGCCGGACTCTCCGTCCTCAGCCCAACCGCAGATTCGACCACCATGGCGCTTGTTGATGCATCGATCGACGACGGCGACCTCTCCACCGGGAACTTTCGCTCGCGGAGCGGTGGGTATATTCTGGTGCTGGAAAATTGATCACAATCAGGCCCGGGCCTGCTGCGCCAACACCGCCATGATTGCCTTCTGAGTATGAAGCCGGTTCTCCGCCTGGTCGAAGATAATGCAGCGCTCGTGGTCGAGCACCTCTTGCGTCACCTCTTCTCCGGGGTGAGCCGGCAGACAGTGCATGAACAGGGCATCCGGTTTGGCGGCCGCGAATAAGTCAGCCGTCACTTGGTAGGGAGACATCTGGGCGATGCGGGCCTGGGACTCCTCCTCCTTGCCCATGCTCACCCAGACATCCGTATAAACGACATCCGCATCACGCACGGCTTCAGCGGGGTCGGTGGTGAATTCGTAAGCATCCCCAAATCCTTCGGCTTCAGCGACTGCTTTAAATTCCGGGGTCGGTTCAAATTCAGCCGGACCCGCCAGCGCCACTTTCATCCCAAACAATCCGGCTCCCAAAACCCAGGAGTTGGCCATGTTGCAAGCGGTGTCGCCGAGGAAGGCCACTTTGCGTCCTTTAAGCGAACCAAGCAGGTCGCCATCCGAGCCAACCCAACGCTCCGCCATGGTAAAAGCGTCGGTATAAATTTGGCAGGGGTGCAGGAAATCGGTCAGGGCATTAATCACGGGAACCGTGCCATCCGCCGCCAGACGCTCGACATCACTATGGTCATGCGTGCGCACAATCAATCCGTGGACGAAACGCGAAAGCACTTTAGCTGTATCCTCGATCGATTCACCGCGACCAAGTTGAATATCGTTGCGATTTAGGAAGAGTGGATTCCCGCCCAACTCATGAATACCAACTTCGAACGAGACCCGGGTGCGGGTGCTGGATTTTGAAAAAATCATCGCCCACGTCTGATTCGCCAACACCGGTGGAGTATGACGCCCGCGTTTAGCCTTCAATTCACGAGCGAGGGCAAACACCTCCGCCACTTCATGGGGACTCAGGTCGGTCTCTTTGAGGAAGTGTTTCATAGGAAAAAGGGGATCAAATTAGGAAATAACGGCCCCATCTCGCCAGAATAAAAGGAGGTGTCGCAAATTCGTTACTTCGCACCCGGCATAGGCACCCGCCCCGCGTTTATCCGGGCTCGCATCATCCTCACCAGTTCCGGTCTTTCCGCCGCCAGGTCATGTTGCTCAAACGGGTCAGCATGGAGATTGTATAACTCCAGCGGATTATCCTCTTCCACATAGGCTTTCCATTCCCCTGCCCTCACCGCCTGCGAAAACAAACGTGGAGTGGAGCCCCGATGAAACTCCCAATAAAGGAAAGGATGTTGAGCCTGCGCCAACGGCTGTCCTTTCAAAGTGGAAATCATCGAAATGCCATCGACTTCCCGCGGCACCGGTTGCTTGAGCAATTCCGCCATCGTCGGGACAAAGTCCTGAAACGAACTGATGTGGTCGGAAGTCGTGCCCGCAGCAATGGTTCCTGGCCAACGCGCCAACAAGGGTGCGCGAATGCCGCCTTCATGCATGTCTCGCTTGTGTCCGCGCAGCCCTCCCGACGAATTCCAGAAATCCGGATCGTGCCCGCCTTCAAGGTGAGGGCCATTATCACTCGTAAACATCACAATCGTATTTTCGTCGATACCCAGATCCGCCAAAATCTGCAGTAGGTCGCCCACTTGATTGTCCAAATTCTCCATCATCGCAGCAAATCCGGCGATCGGGTTCTGCACATCGGGACACTCCTCTTCGCCGGCCCGATAGGTGCCAATCACCTCATCAAATTGAGGGAAAATTTTTCGCCATTTTTCGTGAAGTTCGGCCGGTGCATGCATGGCCGCGTGCGGCACCGCCGTCGGAATATAACAAAAGAAGGGGGTATCGGATTCGGCCTGTTTCCGCACAAATTCCGCCGCTCGATCCATGATCAAATCGTGCACATAGCCTCCCTCGGGGTTAGGGAGTTCCTTCCCGTCTTCCACGTAAGTGGTCGGGTAATAGGTATGCGCGATGGTCTGACTTTTCCAACCTACGAAGGTGTCGAATCCGTGAGCCAATGGGTTGTTATCTCCCGGCGTATGGGTGTGCCCCAACCCCCACTTGCCAAACGCGCCCGTGGCGTATCCCGCCGCCTTGAATAGCTCCGGCAGGACCACTCTCGCCGGATCCAACGATGCCCCTACTTCACCCGATCGATTACCTCGCAGATAACTTCGACCCGAACTCATTCCCGTCATCAACACCGCCCGCGAAGGAGAGCAAACGGTGTTACCGGAATAATGGTCGGTGAACTTCAATCCCTCCGCTGCGAGCCGATCGATATTCGGCGTGGAAAACTTCGTTTGGCCATAACAGGACAGGTCACCGTAACCCAAATCATCCGCTACAATCAGGATGACGTTCGGGGGACGGGATAACGCCAAGAAGGGAAGTCCGAGCGACAGGAATAGACAGGCAAAAGCGCGTAAGAGACGGGGCATAGCGATCAGGGGTGAAATAAGGAAGCAGTGGTCATGGGAGACCGCTCATGACTGTCACCACGTCGCCTCCATCTGGCAACGAACTTCCCTAGCCCTGCAACACGCGTCGGAAAATCTCCACCGACTCTTTCAGCTCATCTTCCGTGGCGTTGAGCGGAGGCAACAAGCGCACGACATTTCCTCCGGCGGGTGGAGCCAACATTCCGGCGGACCGCAATTTTGCAACCCAACCGATGGCGTCTTCCGCCATCACCACGCCCACCATGTAGCCCAGTCCTTTGAGCCCGTTCACCTTGTCGGGAAACTCGTCGATCAATGCGCCCAGTTTCTCATGCCAAGCAGGGGTAAGTTTCTGCACCCGCGCCAAAAGATCCTCATCCTCGATGACATCGAGGACGGCCAAGGCCGCCGAACAGGCGAGCGGAGTGCCCCCAAAAGTCGTCCCGTGCATACCAGGCTGAAACAGTTCGGCCGAGGACTCGGCAATCCAAATTGCTCCGATCGGAAATCCGCCGCCCAACCCCTTTGCCATCCCAATCGCATCGGGCCTGACATCAGCATGCTCAAATGCAAAAAATGCTCCCGTGCGCCCAACTCCACACTGCACCTCGTCGAGCATCAGCAACAGATTGTGCTCGGTGCAAAGTTTCCGCAGTCCGCGCAAGAATTCCGGGGTCGCCGGATTGACGCCTCCCTCCCCTTGAATCGTTTCCAGGAAAATCGCCGCCGTATCTTCGTCGATCAGATCCGCGAAACTCTGCAGGTCATTGAGCTTACCAAACGAAAACCCCTCCAGCATGGGTCGAAAGCCCTTCTGGATTTTCTCCTGCGGCGTGGCACTCATGCCGCCGAACGTGCGGCCATGAAACGCGTTCTCCGCGCCGATAACTTTGAAACACTTTCCCTCAACGCCCCCGGCTTTGCGCTTCCCATGCAGGCGCGCGAGCTTCAGCAGTCCTTCATTGGCTTCCGCCCCGCTGTTACAAAAAAACACCCGGCCCGGACCGGCCCGTTCGACCAAACGACGCGCCAGTTCACCTTGGAGCGGATTCCGGAACAGGTTGCTCGTGTGAATCAATTCACCCGCCTGACGCTGCACCGCCCGAACCCACCGCGGATGACAGTGACCCAATGCACTCACCGCGATGCCCGACGTGAAATCCAAGAACGATTTCCCCTCATCATCCCACACCCGGGACCCTTCGCCGCGGACCAGCGTCAACGGCGCCCGCCCGTAATTATTGAGCACATGGGCGTCGTAGAGATCGGCTGTGTTGAGGCGGGTGATTTCAGAACTCATAATGGAAATTTCGATTTGGGATTCGGGATTAACGAATGATCGATCAACCCGTCCCCGGATTTAACGGCCCAACCTACCTCAATCGCGAATCGAAATTCGAGAATCCAAAAACTAAAGTTTCTTAACCGTGCACGATTTCGGTGCCAATTCCTCGATCCGTGAAAATTTCGAGTAGCAAGGAATGGGGCAATCTTCCGTCAATGAAGTGAACCCGGTGCACCCCGTCCTGCAGCGCGCGCATGCCTCCGCCGACTTTGGGGAGCATCCCCTTGCTGATCACACCCGACTCCTTGAGTCCTTCGACCTGCGAAATCTTTAACGTTGAAATCAACGATTCGGCATCATCCGGATCCCGGAGCAGTCCGGGCACATCGCTCATGTAAACCAATCGACGGGCGCGCAACGCACTGGCCACCCGACCGGCAGCCATATCGGCATTCACGTTGTAGGGCTGCCCGTCGCGATCCATCGCCACCGGCGAGATCACCGGGATCAATCCATCCGCGATCGCCTTCTTGATCAGCTTCACCTTCACATCCGTCACCTCGCCGACGAATCCGAGATCGATTTCTTTGCCTTCATCGTCGCGATCCAGCTTCCGGCACAACATCACTTCGTCACCCGGAAGACCATGGGGCTTCCCTTTTGCTTCCGTAATCGCGGTGCAGACATCCGGATTAACCGAATTATTCAAAGTGGAGCGCACAATTTCGACCGTGTCGCTGTCCGTCACGCGCATGCCGTTGATAAATTTCGCCTCGAGTCCTGACTCCGCCATGGCGCGCGTGATCGCCTTTCCTCCGCCGTGCACGACCACGGTATTGATGCCACACGCGGCAAAAAATGCGATATCGTAAGCCACCCGACTACGCACCGTGGGGTCGGGGTCGTCCATGAAGCTGCCTCCGTATTTGACCACGAAAGTGGAACCGCGGAATTGCTGAATATACGGCAAAGCTTCGAGTAGAACCTTCGCCTTGGCGGTAATCTCATCCATGTTCATGACGTGTAGTAACTCCGGCTGAAGTTTTTGGCGATGACCGCAACGGCGGGAGAGGTGAGTGTTTGTTCAGTCATTTAGCGGACGGAGAAAGCTAGCGGTTATGAGTATTGACGCGGTCATTTCCATGCAAATCGGTCGCGACCGGTCCAGTAAAACGAGAATCGGCTTCACTCAGGCCCCGACTCGGGCAATGAGTGCCATGTGCCTAGCACCGATTTAACCTTCTCAAACCACGACGAGCACCGGGCGTGGCTGCGCGATCAATCCAAGTTGCCGCTCGGGTTTAATGTCGGCACGGCAACCTTTAATTTCACCCCGCAGGAAGCCCCGAAACCGGCGGCGATGACGCTGACGCTCATCACCTTGGACGAACCGTCCGCGGATTTCGGCGCCGTATTTACGCGCAATGCGTTCCCCGGTGCACCCGTGATTATCGGTCGACAAAGACTGGCGGAGCCTTCCCTCGGCGCCCTGGTGATCAACAACAAGATTTCCAACGTCTGCGCCCCAGACGGAGTGGAGACTTCAGAACAGATCTGCGAGGAAACGGCTAAGTTGTTCGGCCTTAAATCGAACCAAATCTTCCCGAGCTCGACCGGAATCATTGGCTGGCGCCTCCCGGCCGATGCGATGATCGCGGCGCTCCCCGATGCTAAAACTGCACTGCAATCCGCATCAATTCTACCCGCTGCCGAGGGTATTGTGACCACGGACCTCTATCCCAAGGTAAGATCTGTTTCGATTGGCGGCGGACGCATCGTGGGCATCGCCAAAGGCGCCGGCATGGTGGAACCGAATCTGGCGACCATGCTGGTCTATCTCCTCACCGATATCGCCATTCCGCGCGACGTATTGCGCTCCGAACTCACCCGGGCCGTGAATAAGAGCTTCAATCGGATCAGTATCGATAGCGACACGAGCACCTCCGACACCGTGGTTGCGATCTCCAGCGGTAGGATCAAAGACGTCGCAATGGCCGAATTCAGGACGGGTCTCGAGCAAATTTGCCAGGATTTGGCGGAGGATGTGGTCCGCAACGGCGAAGGGGTGCGACACGTTATGCGGGTCTCCGTGCGAAACGCTCCCGATGTGCGATTTGCGGCCGATTTAGGCCGCGCCGTCGTCAATGCCCCCCTGTTCAAATGCGCCATCGCCGGAAACGACCCCAATGTCGGCCGTCTCGTGCAAGCGATCGGACGTTTCGTGGGCAACTCTGCCCAACTCGTCGACGTCAGCTCCATGAACCTGTCGATCGGCGGGATCGAGATTTTCGGCCGCGGCGTGTTCAAATTGGACCCGAAGAAGGAAGCGGCGCTGCAATCTCACCTCCAATCGGCCCAACTCTACGAGAGTAAGCCGACGGAAAACGGCGTTTTTCTGCCTCCAATCGATTACCCGGCCCACGAGCGGTGTGTAGAAATAGACATCCAACTCGGCGATGGGACGGCCGAAGCAACCGTGCTCGGGGGGGACCTCACCCACGAATACGTGACCGAAAACGCCGACTACCGGAGCTGAACCTCGCCTTCACGGCAAATTCCGCAAAATCCTCCAGCCAAAATTTGGCACTTAGCATAAGACAATGGTCCGAGAAATGCCCCCGCAGACCCGAAGTGGCACGACTCGCGTGGCGATACTCAACTGCCAGGTTTGTCACTTAGCATATGACAAATTCTGAAGATGTGGGTTGGGCATGAGGGGACAGTGGAAATCCACAGATCGGGAAACCCCAGGGTGCTGACCTATTTGAGAGATCACAAAAAAGCCGCCTCGATGAGAAGCGGCTTTGAAATTGAGGATCTCGTAGCAGATTAACGCTTGGAGAACTGGAAGCGTTTACGAGCGCCTGGTTGACCGGCTTTCTTACGTTCCTTCTGGCGGGGGTCACGCTTGAGGTGACCGGCCTTCTTGAGGGGAGCGCGAAGCTCAGCGTCCATCTTTTCGAGCGCACGAGCAACCCCGTGAGCAACCGCACCCGCTTGGCCAGCTGTTCCACCACCATGCACATTGGCGGTGATATCGATCTGGTCCTTCATCTCAACAGTGAGAAGAGGAGCGTAGGCAGCCTTGGCGAAATTTTCGTGAGCGAAGTAAACTTCGAAATCACGCTCGTTGGCGGTGAATTTGCCGGAGCCGGCAGTGATGCGCACGCGAGCGGTAGCGGTCTTGCGACGGCCCGTGGCGGCGAAAATGGTGGTAGTTTCAGCAGTCATACGTGACTAATTAAAGCGGGAGCTCGGTCGGGTTTTGCGCCTCGTGGGTGTGCTCTGGGCCAGCGAAAACGCGGAGCTTTTTGAGCATCTGACGAGCGAGACGGTTCTTGGGGAGCATTCCTTTGACGGCATGCTCGATGATGAATTGAGGATTACGGGTGCGTTGCTCAGTGAGGGAGCGGTAGCTTTCGCCACCGACGTAGCCGGAGAAGAACATGTATTTCTTCTGCTCGTCCTTCTTACCAGTGACGACGAACTTCTCAGCGTTAACTACGATGACGTAGTCGCCGGTGTCGACGTGTGGTGTGTAAGAGGTTTTATGGCGACCGCGCAATACGTTGGCGATCTTTACCGCCATGCGGCCAAGAACCTGCCCCTCGGCATCGATAATATGCCACTTGGGTTGCACTGTTTCCTTTTTGGCGAGGAATGTTTTCATGGGAAAAGGTTCTGATTGCTAAGTTTTGCAGAGGGGGTGTCAACCTGCATTTAATAAGTCGAAAAAAAATCCCGCCCCCACGCCTTGGCGGGAACGGGATTTCGAGAGTATTTTTATTCGAATCGGATTAGAATCCGATGCTCAAACCAGCGATCAAGTAGACGAACCCATCTTCCGTGCCCCCGCCGATGTCATTATCGGCGTAAGCGACACCAAGGTAGGAACCGGCGACATCGTTGAGCGTGTAGTTGAGGGTAGCGGTCAAACCGTAGTAGTTATAATCTCCTCCACCATCGGCACTTACGAATCCAAAGTTGCCTCCAAGATCGAAAGTCGACGTATCGGACATCTCAATGCTGTAGGCCAAATCAAACTGGAAGGTGGAAGCTTCGAGATCGATATCGTGGTAGAAGTAGCCGGAACCACTGAATCCACCACCGAAGTCACCCGCGAGGCCTACGAATGGCTCCAGGGTCGAACTTCCACTCGGAAGCTCCGGATAATCGTAGTAAGTGACGCCAGCATCGACGGCCCACGTATCATTCAACGCCCAGCCGTAGCCGAGGTAGAAATCAAATTCGTTGGCCACACCAGCTCCGGCAACCGGCTGACTGGTCCATACACCGGCGTATAAATCGCCCGAGGCAAATTCGATGGAAGGCTGGATGGATTCCTCAGCGAGACCGACACCGCGAAACACGTATTCGGTGACATAGGGGAAATCCATCGAGATGGAGTAGGAGGAATCCTCCTGGGCACTTAAGCTCGCAACCGACACAGCGGCAGCGAGGACAATAGCAGCAATTTTCTTCATTTTTAGTAGTAGTCTGTAGTTACTTGGTTAATTCGTCGGGTCCGGATTCGGCCATTCACTAGTTATGAATAATATTCATGGGGATTTCCACAAATTCTAAAACCTAACTGATCCCAAAGAACAAGAGTAAAGCAGCAGACCTCGGGCCAACTTCTATGAATTTGAATAATATTATATTTTTTGCCGCTTTAATTACCGCATTGGGAGTCGCTCTCGGGGCATTCGGGGCGCATGCACTCAAAGAAACATTGCTGACTTCCGGCACAACCGAAACTTGGAAAACGGCCGTTCTCTATCACCTCGTCCACGGGGTGGCGGCATGGACCACCCTGTCCGGAGCTGCTAAATCTTCTCCCCTTCTCGTCAGATCTGCCCTGGCGTGGTTGATCGGTATATTTTTGTTCAGCGGCTCCCTCTACGTTCTGGCCCTGGGAGGCCCTCGGTGGATGGGGCCCGTAACTCCTCTGGGGGGACTGGCCTTCATCGTCGGATGGTTGATGGCTGCCCGAGCAGGCTGGAAGGTCGATTCAACCCCCCATGATTAAACTTCCCACCCAGCTTCCCGCCGTCCTCGAAGCGGTTCGAGCCATCGGCCGACCACGTCTTGTCGGCGGCTGCGTGCGGGATGCCCTTCTGGGGCGCCCCTCCGGCGATATCGATATCGAAGTGGGAGAAACCACCTTCGATGCGTTACTCGGCGTATTGGCTCCATTCGGATCCACCGACGTGGTTGGACGTTCATTCGGAACAATTAAACTGAATCTGCACGGCACGAGTTATGATTTTTCGCTCCCGCGACGGGAGTCCAAAACCGGTTCAGGACACCGTGGTTTCAAAATCGCCCCAGACCCCCATCTCAGTGATGAGGATGCCGCGTCGCGGCGGGACTTTACGATCAACGCCATTTCGTGGGATCCCTTTGCCCAGACGGTGATCGATCCGTTCGACGGTGCCGCTGATCTCCGTCGAAAAGTTCTGCGCCACACCAGTCCCGCCTTCGTCGAGGACCCGCTCCGCGTATTGCGGGCCATGCAACTGGCAGCCCGTCTAGATTTCGAAATTGCTCCTGAAACGGCCGAACTCTGCCGGACCATCGTGGCGGACTACTCCACCCTTCCTTCGGAACGAATCTGGGGAGAGTGGGAAAAATGGGGCACCAAAAGCACCCAACCGTCCCAAGGTCTCAAGGTGTTGGCGCAAACCGGCTGGATCGAACACTTTCCTGAAATCAACGCCCTTCGCGGCGTGGAACAGGAGCCTCAGTGGCACCCCGAGGGCGATGTTTTCGTGCACACCGCCCATTGCCTCGACGCCTTGGCGGTCGATCCCGATTGGATCGATGCTAACACCGGGCGCCGCCAAAATCTGATGTTTGCCGTGCTCGCCCATGATTTCGGCAAACCCACGACCACTGAACGCGTCGAAAAACACGGGCGCATGCGTTGGACCAGCCCACGCCACGCGGTGGCCGGACTCGAGCCTGCCACTACATTTTTACGGCGAATCGGAGCGCCTTCGCGAATCGCACCCATCGTTAAACCGTTGGTTCAATTCCATTTGGCCCATCACGACTCGGGCCAGACCGAGCCTTCCGACGCTCAAATCCGACGTCTCGCCCGCAAACTGGAACCCGCCAATATTGATGACCTACTCGCGGTCATGCGGGCCGATTGCCACGGGAGGCCTACCCGGGAGGATCCTGATACGCTCGCCCGCATCGCGCTCATCGGAAAGAAAGCCGCAAAACTCGCGGTCGCGGCCCGAGCTCCTGCCCCCTTGCTGCAAGGCAGGCACTTAATCGACGCCCAACTCTCACCGGGTCCCGATTTTAGAAAAATTCTCGCCGCCGCCTACGACGCCCAAATTAACAGTGATATTGCCGACACCGCGGAAGCGCTCGATTGGTTGGATTCTCATTTGAAGAACCAATCCAACTAAGCTAAGATTCGCTTCTCATGGCTAACCAACTCGTTCAACTCAAGGCCATCACCACAGTGGTCGCCGACACCGGCGACTTCGAAAGCATGAAAGCTTTCACTCCCCAGGATGCGACGACCAATCCGCCGTTGATCCTGAAAGCGGCCGCATCGCCAAGCTATTCCGCCCTCGTCGACGAGGCCATCAGCGCCGCCGGCGCAGGCGCGTCCATGGACGCGATCATTGACCGTCTGCTGGTCACCTTCGGGAAGGCGATTCTCGCCATCGTTCCGGGTCGCGTTTCCAGCGAAGTGGATGCCCGCCTCTCCTTCGACACCCACGGCACGGTCGAACGCGCGCGCGGTCTTATCGCTCTCTAAGAGAACGAAGGCATTTCGAAAGACCGCGTGTTGATCAAAATCGCCTCGACCTGGGAAGGCATCAAGGCAGCCGAGATCCTCGAACAGGAAGGTATCCACTGTAACCTCACGTTGCTGTTCTCGTTTGCCCAAGCCGTCGCCTGTGCCGAGGCCAAGGTTCAACTTATCTCTCCTTTCGTCGGGCATATCCTCGACTGGCACAAGAAGGCCACCGGGGAGAACTACGAAGGCGCGGCTGATCCCGGCGTGATTTCCGTCACCGAAATTTACAACTACTACAAAAAATTCGGCTACAAAACCGAAGTCATGGGAGCGAGCTTCCGCAATACCGGCGAAATCCTGGAGCTGGCGGGCTGCGACCTACTGACCATTTCCCCTGCCCTGTTGCAGGAGCTTTCGGAAAACGACAGCGTGGTGGAACGAAAGCTCGATCCCGCCAACGCCGCTGCGATCGATCTCGCCCAAGTCTCCCTGGACGAAAAAGCATTTCGCCTCGCCTTGAATGAGGACGCGATGGCCACGGAGAAGACCGCCGAAGGCATCCGCAACTTTGCGGCCGATATCGTAAAACTCGATAAACTCATCGCCGAGCGCCGCGGTTAATCGAGTTCCAACGGTTTCTCCTTTTCAGCCGGGCATTCGCCCGGCTTTTCTTTTACCCCAATGATACGCGCCTTCCAATGGGACCTGGCCCGCCAAGTCGAACGCCTCGACTGGTTGCTCGACCAGTTGCCGCGCTACGCCAGCTGGGGATATCAGGAGCTCTATCTCCATTTGGAAGACGCCGTGGACTACCCCAGTCTACCCGGAGTCGCCCGTCAGGATGCTTATTCGTGGCGGCAGTTCACCCAGTTGGTCAACACGGCCGAATCCCACGGCATCAAGGTAGTCCCCATCGCCAACCTACTCGGCCACACGCAATACCTGATCAAAACCGAAGCGTGGCGGGACTTGAACGAATTGAGAGCGCCTGACGGGACCGCCCTCGACGTCGGTCAGATCTGCCCTAACCATCCGCAAGCAATCGAGGTGGCGGAGCGATTGGTCTCAGACCTGGCTCCACTTTGTTCGGCTGGGAAAATCCATTTCGGCTTGGACGAGTCATTCCATCTCGGGAAACACCCTGAAAGCCGGCGAGAAATCGCCAAGCAGGGATTGGGGGCCTACTTCGCCGCCTGGGTAAATCGGCTTCATCAGCTCGCTGCCACTCACAATCTTGAGGCAGCCATCTGGGGTGATATGCTAATCATGCTGCCCGGGGCCATCCCACTGTTACCGCGAGGACTCTCGGTCTTCGATTGGTGTTATCACGCCTTCCGGCGAAACCCTCGGTTCGAACTCTACAACTTTGCCGAATACGACTTGGCACCCGCTCTAAAGAAACATGGCATCCACTATTGGGGATGTCCGATGAATGGAGCATTCAGGCACGAGCCTCTGCCTGTTTTCGGCGAGCGCATCGCCAACGCCGTGTCGTGGTGGGATCGCTGCCAGCGCACCCAAGCCGCCGGGTTCCTCGTCTCCTCCTGGGAGGCGAATCATCTGACGCCGGAGATGACGAACGTCGTGGATGCGGCGATCGCAGGACTCTGGTTGGAAGGTGACGCCTGCGATACCAGCACCCTTCTCCAACGCGGCTTCCAACGTGTTCACCAGAATACCCCCGCGCGATCAGCCGCGCAGGCGCGCCTCGCGCTCGCCTGTGACGAGCGCGCTTTTGCCAGCTATGCCCAAGCCGAACGTCATCGTTACTGGGACTCCGCCCACTCGGACGAAGGTCCGGCTCGGGCCGGAGCCGACATGCGTTTTTTCCAGCGCAGCTACTCACGTCAATTGGACGAGCCGTTCAAACGCAGCATCGGATGGCGACTGTATCTCGCTCAACGGGAGTTCTTCGTTAAGAAGTCATCGGACCAAATCCTCAAAGCGCGCCGACTATGGTCCCGGCAAAAAACACCTCGGCTCGAAGCTCTCTTGCAGGGTTTGGAGGCCGCATCGCAGACGTTCTCCGCCCAACTCGATCTCGGCGCGCAGGCCGCGAAATCACTCCACGAACTCACCCGAAAACGAAATTCCCCCAACGCGAACTCACAGATCATTGAGTCAGATCGCCGCAAATTGGCAGGGTGGAAGAAATGGCTCAGCTCGGTGATGAAGGATGCGGAAAATCTGAAACTGGCATCTCCCTTAGCGGGCCGTTGGCAGCTTTGCCTCACCGTCCACGCCACCCGCCCCGCGGCCAACTTGGTCGTCATCCAGCAACAGAACGAATCCGGCGATTGGCACGACCTTCGCCTGCGCCATACCATCGAATTCCGCAGCGGCTCGGCCCGCCCTCGATCGAAAGCGAAACGAACTTGGTCCGTGCCGATTGAAGACCCTGACCTACCTCTGCGCATCGGCCTTCGCGGAGTCGGGGAAGTGGCAATCAGTCAGGTCCGACTGACCGACGGTATCTCGACTCGAACCGATCGAACGTTGAAACCGGCCACCCGAAAAAAACTCGGCTCAATACCCAAATCGGCGGGTTGGTCCCACCTAGATTGGACGACCAACACCGATCAGCTCGATCTTAGCTTCTGATGAAAGATTAGCGCAAACGTTTCACCGTCACCCACGCTCCCTTGTCATCCAACAGTTGGAGGCGGTTATAGCCAGATCCCGATTTGTAAACGGCGACCGGAACGTTTTCAGCCGCGCGAGGATAGTAACGAGCATCATTGGTTTGGCGCCACACCTGCCCATTCTCCAAGTAGAAGGTCGTATTCCCTTCCCATCCCCGAAACTTACCGGTGATCACACTCGTGAATCGCTCCCGCCGTCGGTCCGCCTCCTCTTTTTTGAAAATTTCGAGTGCTCTGGCCACCATGCCGGGCTCCTCGTTCTTCTTGTAATTATCA
>CBFHXU010000063.1:0-15282 GCA_965659875.1 uncultured Opitutaceae bacterium | reverse complement strand
GTGGTCACCGGGCTAAGCGGCGCAGGTAAAAGCTCACTCGTTTTCGATACCTTGCACGCCGAGGGACAGCGCCGCTACGTCGAAACCTTCAGCGCTTACACGCGCCAATTTCTGGACCTGCTCGACAAACCCGCCGTCGACAAAATCGAGAATATCCGGCCCTCGATCGCCATCCAGCAGACCAACACCGTCAAAACCTCCCGCTCAACTGTCGGGACGATGACGGAACTCACCGACTACGCCAAAGTCTGGTTCAGCCAAGTGGCCCGGTGCTACGACCCGGAAACGGGCCAACCGGTCGAAGACGATACCCCCGCCACCATCTGGACCAAGGTCCGCCGCGCGAACCCTGGCGCCAACGCAGTGGTCGCTTTTGAGGTCACCCGCCCCGAAAAGATAAGTTGGGCCGAGATCCTCAAGAGCCTCCGCACCCAGGCCTATGTGCGCGTGCTCGTGGCCAAATCCAAAAAATCGGACACCTTCACCACCCATCGTGTCGATGCGTTGGAAGCGGATCAGAAGCCGTTGGCCAAAGTGGATCGACTCTTCGTCGCTCAGGACCGGGTCACCCTGAACTCACCCGGCCAGAGTCGATTTCTCGAAGCTGCCGAAACCGCCCTTCATTTTGGCCAAGGCCAGATCCATCTCTTCACCGAGGGAGAAGCCTCCGGGTCTTTTGAAGCCATCGGCCACTACTCCCGCGGACTGCACTCCCCCGCGACCGGCCGCACCTTCCGCGCCGCGTCACCCGCGCTATTTTCTTTCAACTCACCCTTGGGCGCATGCCCGCACTGTCGCGGATTTGGCCGCGTCATCGAAATCGACTACCGTCTCGCAATCCCGGATCACACCAAGTCCATCGAGGACGGCGCGATCAAATGTTGGGAAGGTCAAGTCTACGGTGAGTCCAAGCATGACCTGATGGTCTTCACCAAAAAGCGAAAGATTCCGACCGACATACCTTTCGCTGAGCTCACTGACGAGCAGCGTAATTTTGTCATCAACGGCGAGCCCGGCTACGGATCCGATGGCAAAGAGTGGCCCCAGGCTTGGTATGGTCTTAAGGGATTTTTCAGTTGGCTCGAGAAGAACACCTACAAAATGCACGTGCGGGTATTTCTATCCCGCTTTCGAGCTTACAACCCCTGCCCGCATTGCCAAGGCACCCGCCTCCAACCCGAAAGTTTATGCTGGCAATGGCAGGGGCTGAATCTACCCGACCTCTACACCCAACCGGTCGAAGATTTACTCGAACTGATCACTGCTCACCCGCCCGCGAGCGAGGATCATCAGTCAGAGATCGCCTACCAGTCGATGGTGACCCGTCTACGCTATCTGCAACAGGTGGGCCTGGGTTATCTCACCCTGGATCGCTCTTCGAAAACCCTTTCGGGCGGAGAGGTGCAGCGCGTTAATCTGACGTCATGCCTCGGCACGGGACTCGTCGACACCCTGTTCGTGCTCGATGAACCGAGCGTAGGTCTGCACCCCCGCGATATTGATCGCCTCATCGCCATCATTCGCAGCCTTACCGACGCGGGTAATACCGTCGTCGTGGTGGAACACGACGAAGCCATGATCGCGGCGGCCGACCACCTGATCGAGATCGGCCCCGAACCCGGTCATGCCGGCGGCGAAGTGGTGTTCGAGGGGAATTTGCCGGACATGCTGAAATCCGCAACCAGCATCACCGGTCGTTACCTTTCAGGGCGGGCGAGAATTGACGCGCCCACCCAGCTCCGTCCCATCACTCGCCAGACCAAGCGCCTCAAATTTCGCGGCGTTACCAAACACAATCTAAGCAAAGTTAATCTTGATATTCCGCTGCAGCGACTGGTGTGCCTGAGCGGAGTTTCGGGATCGGGCAAATCCACTCTGCTCGATCATGGAATTCATCAAGGCCTCCTGAGCCATCGTCATCAGGTCACTGCAGACGCCGCCGTCATTAAATCCATCGCCGGGGCCGAGCATGTCGGCGACATCGTCTTGGTCGACCAAAGTCCCTTGTCCCGCACCCCGCGCTCCAATCCCGCGCTGTTCTGCGAAGCATGGGACGGCATTCGTACCCTGTATTCAAAGGAAACCGCGGCGGTCGAAGCCGGATTCACGCCTTCCAGTTTTTCCTTCAATGCCGGCGACGGCCGCTGCGACCACTGCCAAGGTCTCGGTTACGAACGGGTGGAGATGCAGTTCCTCTCCGACGTTTTCGTGCCCTGTCCGATCTGCGAGAGCCGACGTTTCAAACCGGAAATTTTGGCCGTAACCTGGCAGGGCAAGTCCGTCGCCGACCTGCTGACCACCAGCATCAGCGATGCCCTGCCCCTATTCGCAGAATATCCCAAAATTCAATCACGTCTACAAACCTTGGATACGGTCGGACTGGGATATCTTACACTCGGTCAGCCGCTCAATACGCTGTCCGGAGGCGAAGCCCAACGCCTGAAGATCGTCAAATATTTGGGAGCGCTGAACACCTCGGAATCCGCTCCGGCCTTGCTACTTTTGGACGAACCCACCACCGGCCTGCATCGTCACGACGTGAAGCGCCTGCTCAAGGTTCTGCAAACGCTCGTTGACCACGGTCACAGCATCGTGGTGATCGAACACAACCTCGATGTACTGAAATCCGCCGACTGGCTGATCGAAATCGGTCCCGAAGCCGGTGCGGCCGGCGGCAAAATCATCGCTCAGGCCCAACCCGCAAAAATCGCCGCACTCACCCGCCCAGCCGCAACCGCCACCACCCCCTACCTAAAGAGCGCTCTCTCCCCAAACCATTGTCACTTACTAAGTGACAATGGTTCATATCACGTTGCTGAAAAGATTGATATAGATCGTAAATTGAATGCTCATTTGCGTATTTCGGGTGCGCGGGAAAATAATTTGAAAGACATCAGTCTGGTGCTTCCGGCCAAGGAACTCGCGGTCGTCACCGGAGTTTCCGGTTCGGGAAAATCCACCTTGGCTTTCGATATCGTTTTCGCGGAAGGCCAACGCCGGTTTATGGAATCCATGTCGGCCTACGCTCGTCAGTTTGTCGAGCAGTTGCCCCGGCCCGACATTGACAACCTGAGCGGTATCCCTCCGACCGTTGCCATCGAGCAGCGCGTTACGCGCGGTTCCCGTAAGTCCACCGTCGCTACAATCACTGAGGTCGCGCAATACCTTCGCCTGCTCTACGCCCGCATCGGCATTCAGCATCACCCTGATACCGATACTCCGGTCAAACCTCTGAGTCCCGCTCAACTGCAGGATCTTTTGGCCAAGGTCGTCCGATCTTCAACGGCTCGCCACGCAAAACACCTCTACCTTTGCGCCCCGCTGATTCGCGGACGCAAGGGTCATCACAAACCCATCGCAAAATGGATCGCCAAGCAGGGTTACGCACTCATGCGGAGCGACGGCCGGGTCTACCCGGTCAGTGCTTTCACTAAACTTGACCGCTACCGGGAACACGATGTGGAAGTCGTCGTCGCGGATCTAAGATCGGAGCGCGATCAAAAGACCGCGCTCAAGACCGCGCTGCGTCTCGGTCGCGGCAGTTGTTTCCTCCTCACTCCGCAGGGTAAAATTCTTTCCTGGTTTTCCACCACCCGCACGGATCTCGAGTCAGGCGAATCTTTCCCGGAATTGGATCCGAAACATTTTTCCCACAACTCTCCCCGCGGTTGGTGCCCCACCTGCCGCGGTCACGGACGCGTCTTCGGATGGATGCTCAAGGTCGATAAAGACAATGATCTTTCACCGGAAATCGCTGATATCGCTGCTGATTTATCGTCTCTGGAAGACTCCGAGTCCAAGCTGTGTCCCGACTGTTTAGGCGAACGCCTCAATCGCACCGTTCGCGCCGTGAAACTCCACCGCAAAAACAAGCGCTCACCGCTATCGTTGCCTCAACTCCTCAGTGCGACTGCATCTGAGTTGTTGCGGCATCTCCACAATCTCAAAACGACCCCACGCGACGAGATCATCCTGCGGGATATCCTCCCTCAGATTACAGAACGGCTTAAGTTTCTCGATCACGTGGGGCTCGGTTATCTTTCCCTCGATCGTCCCACTGCGACCCTTTCGGGAGGTGAGGCCCAACGCATTCGCCTCGCCGCTCAGCTGGGCACGAATTTGGCGGGAGTTCTCTATGTCTTGGATGAACCGAGCATCGGTCTCCACGCCCGCGACAACGATCGTCTGATCAAAACCCTTGAAACACTGCGGGACAAAGGAAACTCTCTCCTCGTCGTGGAACACGATGATGAACTTATGCTCCACGCCGATCGCATCATCGATCTCGGGCCGGGAGCGGGTTCTCATGGCGGAGAATTGTTGGCCGTGGGCACTCCGGAAGAGATCCAAAGCAACGCCGCTTCATTGACCGGCCAATTCTTGCAACGAGGCATCGCGCATCCGGTCAAGGGTTCCTACCGATCACTGCCCGCCCGTGATACGAGGTCCGGGAACTCACATCAGTCTGAGTGGTTCGAAATATCCGATATCCGTTTCAGGAACCTGCGGGGCTTTGATCTCAAGCTGCCCCTCGAGCGATTAATCATGGCCATCGGCCCGAGTGGCGCCGGCAAATCAACGTTATTCCGCAACGTGGTGCATCCCGCGATCGCGGCCGCCATCAAATCGCCGAAGTCCAGGATCACGGGCAAGGGG
This sequence comes from uncultured Opitutaceae bacterium, assembly GCA_965659875.1. Taxonomy (GTDB): domain Bacteria; phylum Verrucomicrobiota; class Verrucomicrobiia; order Opitutales; family Opitutaceae; genus Actomonas. The sequence continues at coordinate 10,626 of CBFHXU010000063.1, read as the reverse complement.
CTATTGCGTGCGGGAGCATTTCCCGCCGCGGAGGAAGCGGTCGACTCCCCTCCATTTGACGAACTCCGCGGCCCGGTACCTTTCCGCACCGTCATCGAGGTGGATCAATCTCCCATCGGTAAAACACCTCGTTCAACTCCGGCCACTTATCTGGGAATCTTCGATCTTATCCGACAGTTTTTCGCCACCCTCCCGGAAGCCCGGATGCGTGGTTATACGGCCAGTCGATTTTCCTTCAACACCGCTGGCGGGCGCTGTGAAACCTGCAAAGGGGCCGGTCGCATCAAACTCGAAATGGCCTTCATGCCCGACACCTATCTCGGTTGCGAAGACTGCGGCGGCTCCCGCTACGCGCCCGAACTCGACGACATCACTTGGAACGGCAAGACGATCGGCCAGGTGCTCCGGCTGACCTTCGATGAAGCCGCGGAGTTTTTCTCGTTCCATAGCCGCTTGGGCGAAATATGCCAACTCATGGTCGACTGTGGACTGGGCTACCTTTCGCTGGGCCAAAGTTCGCCCACCCTTTCGGGGGGCGAAGCGCAGCGGCTCAAACTCATCGCGGAACTTTCGCACGGCCTGGCTTCGTTCACCGACCGCAAACGCGGATCGCTCCCGCGCAATCTCTACATTTTGGAAGAGCCGACGATCGGCCTGCATTTAAGCGACTGTGAAAAACTGATACATCTTTTGCATACCATGGTTGATCAAGGGCACACCGTGGTGGTGATCGAACATCATCTGGATCTGATCGCGGAGGCCGACTACATTGTCGAACTCGGGCCCGAAGGAGGTCCCGGCGGAGGATATCTCATGCATCAAGGAAACCTTGCCTCCCTGCTCAAAAAGAAGCGATCGGCCACCGCGCCCTACCTCCGCGAAAAACTCGCGACGGGGTAATCCCCATCAAGTCGCCAACGCTCCGGCCACGGCCGTGTGCAGTTGCTGGGCCGATATCGGTTTGATCAGGTAAGCACTGAGTTCGGCCATATTTTGAGCTCGGGAAATCAAATCAGGGCTTATACACCCCGTAAATAAAATGCATTTGGTGTCGGGGAAGCGCTCCCGCACCCGCCTCAAAAAATCCAAGCCCATCTCGCCCGGCATCAAGTGATCAGCCAACACCAGATCAAAATGCCTCAATCGTCTTTGGGCTTCCCTCTCGTGGGTTCACTCCTTCAAAGTGAGAATCTGCTGTGTCTGCTGAAACAGCCTTAATTTTAAACCTGATATGAATACAACGATCACTGACATCACCGCTCGCGAAATCATCGATTCCCGGGGCAACCCAACCGTCGAAGTCGACGTGAAACTCGCTGACGGCACCCTCGGCCGCGCTGCCGTTCCCTCCGGAGCTTCCACCGGCGAACACGAAGCCCACGAATTACGTGACGGCGACGTAAAGGGACTCAAGGGCGCTAAAGCCAAAGTCGCAAAATCCCGCTACCTCGGCAAAGGCGTGCAAACCGCCGTGGCCAACGTGAAAAAGAAAATTGCTCCGGCTCTGATCGGTTTCGATGCCTGTGACCAGGTCGGCGTTGACCACACCATGTTGAAGGTCGATGGCACGAAGAACAAAGCAAAGCTCGGCGCGAACGCCGTGCTCGGCGTTTCTCTCGCCACCGCGCACGCTGCCGCCAACGCACTCGGCCAACCCCTCTACAAGTACATCGGCGGTCCCAATGCCAAAGTGCTCCCGGTCCCCATGATGAACATCATGAACGGTGGTGCTCACTCCGATGCGCCGATCGACTTCCAGGAATTCATGATTCGTCCGGTCAACTTCCGGACCTTCAGCGAAGCGCTCCGCGCCGGAGCTGAAGTTTTCCATGCCTTGAAAAAGGTGCTGAAGTCCAAAGGCCTCTCTACCGCCGTGGGCGACGAAGGGGGATTCGCTCCCAATCTCGCTTCCACCACGGATGCCCTCGACGTCATCGCCACCGCCGTAAAGTCAGCGGGTTACAAGCTGGGCAAGGACATCATGCTCGCCCTCGACGTGGCTTCCTCCGAATTCTACGACAAGAAGAGTAAGAAATACGTCTTCAAAAAGTCTTCCGGCAAAGCCTACTCCGGCGACGAATTCGTTTCCTACTACAAGGAACTCGTCGCCAAATATCCCATCGACTCCATCGAAGATGGTTGTGACGAAAACGACTGGGCCAGCTGGAAGAAGCTCACCGACGCGATCGGCGACAAGTGCCAGCTCGTGGGCGATGACCTCTTCGTTACCAACGTCGACTTCCTGCGCAAGGGCATCAACACCGGCGTCGCGAACTCGATCCTCGTGAAGGTAAACCAAATCGGCTCCCTCACCGAAACGCTCGATACCGTCGAACTCGCGCACAAGAACAACTATACCGCGGTCATCTCCCATCGCTCCGGCGAGACCGAGGATACCACCATCGCCGACATCTCGGTGGCGCTCAACGCGGGCCAAATCAAAACCGGTTCCGCTTCCCGCACCGACCGGGTTGCCAAATACAACCAGCTCCTCCGTATCGAAGAAGAGCTCGGCAATACCGCGATCTACGCCGGCAACCTCTGAGGTTCAGTCTTCGTTTTCTTTCAAGCCGGTCCCACCTCGGGGCCGGCTTTTTTGGGCCTGCCGGTAATCCTGAGCCTGACCCACGCAGATGGGTATTAATCCACGCGACTCCCACAGTGACCTTGACGCCCCCTCTCCCGCCACGAAGCCTCGCCGGTTTCGCATGAGTCCCGCCCAGGAAATCGCCCGCCGTCGCACCTTCGCGATCATTTCGCATCCGGATGCCGGTAAAACCACGTTGACGGAGAAGTTTCTTCTCTACGGCAACGCCGTGCATTTGGCCGGATCCGTCACCGCCCGGAAGAACCAACGTTCCACCACTTCCGACTGGATGGCCCTCGAACGCCAACGCGGCATTTCGGTATCATCAACGGTCCTGCAATTCGATTACGACGGTCACGCGGTCAACCTCCTCGACACCCCGGGCCACAAGGACTTTTCGGAAGACACCTACCGCGTGCTCACCGCCGTCGATGCCGCGCTCATGGTCATCGACGCCGCCAAAGGCATCGAGCCGCAGACGCAAAAACTCTTCGAAGTCTGCCGTCGTCGTGGTGTGCCCATCTTCACGTTCATGAACAAATGCGATCGCCCGACGCGCGATCCGCTTGAATTGCTCGATGAACTCGAGTCAGTCCTCGGTCTGAAACCCACAGCCGTAACCTGGCCGTTGGGCAGCGGACCGTCATTCAAGGGTGTATATGATCTACGCGCGAAAGAGGTGAATCTCTACGAACGCACGCCCGGCGGGGTCTACCGTTCGCCCGAAAGCATTTCGAGCCTGAGTGATCCCATGATGAAAGACGCCATGGATCCCGACGATTATGAGAACGCCGTGGAGCAACTTGAGATGCTCGAAGGTGCGGGCCATCCCTTCGACCTCGCCGCCATCCACGCGGGTCAACAAACCCCCGTTTACTTCGGATCAGCCGTAAATAACTTTGGTGTCGAACGCCTCTTGAAGGGGTTTCTCGACGATTCGATCCCGCCCACCACACGAAATTCCGTGGCGATGAATTCCCCCGGACTCCCCGCCCCGACCGAGGCCAAAGAAGTCGATGTGGTTCATCCCAAGTTTTCGGGATTCGTATTCAAGATCCAGGCCAACATGGACCCCAAGCATCGCGACCGCATCGCATTCCTACGCGTGTGCTCCGGTAAGTTCCAGCGTGACATGGTGGTGACCCATCAACGCACCGGGAAAAACGTCCGCCTTTCATCCTCGCACAAACTCTTCGGCCAAGAACGCGAAACCGTCGACGAAGCCTGGCCCGGCGACGTCATCGGCCTCGTCGGACATGATGCTTTCGGCATCGGCGACACCCTCACCGAAGACCGCACCATCGCCTACGACGAAATCCCGCGCTTCGCTCCCGAAGTTTTCTCTTGGCTGACCAATCCGACTTCCGGCGATGCCAAAAAGTATCGCGCCGGCGTGCAGCAACTCCTGCTCGAAGGTGTCATGCAGTCCTTCGAGGTCCGCCACGCTCCACCCGGTGCCACCCTCCTCGCCGCGGTGGGACCGCTGCAATTCGAAGTCGTGCAGGCCCGGCTCGAGAGCGAATACAACGCCAAGTCCAATCTCGCCCCCGCCCCCTTCGAGCTTCTGCGCTGGGTGGAACCGCATCCCTCGCTGGAGAACCCCGGCGAACTCCTCATGCCCGGTGGCGTATCGTTCGGCACCGACAAATTCGAAAACCCCATCATCCTCTTCCCCAACCAATGGACGATGGACTATTTCACGGACAAGAACCCCGATCTGAAGCTGCACGATCAACCCATTGAGCAAATCGACCCAACCTAGCCTCCCCCAAATTCGGGCTTCAACCGCCGCCCGTCTTCATTCTTGCTCTAACCCAATTTCATCATGGCAAATTCCAACGTATTCATTGGCACCGATAGTGGTGCGACCACTTCAAAGACTGGCGGCGTCTGGGCCGACGGATCGATCATTTCGCACGACCTGCGCCAAAGCTCCACTAATTCAGCCGCCGGCACTGAAGCCGTTATCGCGGGTTGGCTTGATGGGGTGAAGGGCTTCCTCGCCGACAACGATATCACGTGGGATCAGATCAGTGGCGTAGGCCTGGCGCTCCCGGGACCCTATCAATCCTACGGCGTGCTCGATAAGTCCTCCAACCTTCCCGACAGCTTTACCGGGTGGAATTTTCTCGAGGACTATACCAACGCCCTCAGCGCCGAAGCCGGTCGCCCCATTTCCGTCGTTGCCGGCAACGACGGTGACCTCGGCGGAGTCGGCGAAGCCCACGCCGTGCGTGGTGCCGAAAAAGTCGGCGTAATCCTCCTCGCCCCCGGTTCCGGGCTCGGTTGTGCCTACGTCGGTGCCGATGGCCTGCCGCTTTCGGGCGACAACTTTGCGGGTATGGAGGGTGGCCACATGCCTGCTCCGCTTCATCTCATGGGCAACCCTCCCGTCTACGACTGCGGTTGTGGCCGTAACTGGGGCTGCATCGAGGCCTACACCACCATTTCCGGTCTGCCTCAATTGCTCCGCGATACTTTGAAGCGTTATCCCGATCACCCGCTCAACAGCTCCGACGAACCGGTGAAGCAAAAGTGTTTTAAACTCCGCGATCTCGCTCAGGAGAATGATGCTCTGGCGCTCGACATGTTCGACTTTCAGGCCAAGGCGCTCGGTCTCCATGCCGCCCGTCTGATCATCGCTCTCGATCCACGTTACGTTGTCATCGGCGGCGGATTGATCGACCCCGAATCCACCACGGAAGCATTCCGCGATCGTTACCTGAATGGCATCCGCGACGCCGCGATGACCTACCTGTATCCGGCGCAAAAACAAAATATCAAATTTGTGCCCGCCACCTTGGGCGAACTCTCCCAATCCATCGGGGCCGCGTTGATGGCCCTCAATACCGCGAAAACCGCTTAGCAGTTCGCGGTTCGAACAACCCTCCTTTTCCGAGACGCTCATCTTGTTCCCTTTCGTCAGACTCCCCTGGTTGGTAGCGCTTTGGGGCGCGACGGTGGTGGTGTCGGCAGATGTCTACAAGGGCGCCATCGTCGTTGATGCCGAGGACGGCAAAGTACTGTTCGCCGACCAGGAAGACTATGTGGGTCCACCCGCGAGTGTGACCAAGTTGATGACCTTTTTGATCGTTCATGACGCGATCAAGGCAGGAGAGATCTCCCTCTCCACCCGTGTCACCGTCTCCGCGGAAGACGCGCGGATGGGCGGCACCCAAGTTTGGTTGAAACACAACGAAGTCTTCACCGTCGAAGAACTCCTCTACGCCCTGATGATTCAGTCCGCCAATGATGCGGCCCACGCGTTGAGCCATACCGCCGCCCCGGATCGCGCCAGCTTCGTCGCCAAAATGAATGCGCGGGCGCGGCAACTCGGCATGAACGACACGATCTGGCGCACGCCGCACGGTCTCCCCCCGCGATCGCGCAAACTCTCCGAAACAGATCAAACCTCTCCCCGGGACCTGGCCAAACTCTCTGTCGCACTCCTGCGGGAGACCGACGTGTTGCGCTATTCGGTGATCGAAAGCCGCCCCTTTGGCGAAGGTTACCGGACCAAACCGGTGATGATGCGCACCCACAACCATTTGATCGGAAAAGTGGCCGGCGTGGATGGTCTTAAAACCGGATTCACCCGCGCGGCCGGATTCTGCCTCTCCGCCACCGCCATGCGCGATGGTCGTCGCATCGTGGCCGTGCTCATGGGATGCCCCACTTCGCAGCAGCGCGACATCCGGATGGCCGAACTTATCGAAGAGACCTTCGCCCACGGAGCCCCTGCTCCTTTCACCCGGGCGCCGGAAAAACCGGCCTTCACTCGCGCGCCCATCACGAAGAGTCGCGAACTGCCCACCTTGGACATTGCTCCGATAGATCTTTCCCTAGATCCGGAGGCGACACCATCCTCCGATTCAGAGCCACCGACAGTGGTCTTTGAGCTCCCGTAGGCAGTGAACCGGCACCTCCAATGACGGAGTTGAACTGAACGACAGCATACCGGTCGACGTCACCGCGAATGATGTAGATAAGAGAATCTCGGATCCGGAGACTAAAGTCCCTTCATCAGGTTTCGCTTTATCTCCAATTTTTCCGCCGTGACGTCATGAATTCCCCTCACCTCGCCTATTCGCCCAAACTGGATCCCAATTTTGTGCCCGCCGCACTGTGGAACCGGGCCTACCAACAGGCGGTTTCCGCTGATCCCCAAAGTTCACCCGTCCGCATCGCGATCACCCGTCCCACGGGCACGACTTGGACCTATGACACCAAAATCCTGCCAGATAAGGCTGAACACGCTCCCGACACATGGCTCTATTGTGAACGGTTGATTAAGTTCCTCCTCTGGGCTTGGGGTGGCTCTCGCGTGCGCATCGCCGGGGCTCCCCATATCGTGGATCAACTCCGTCAAACCTATGCTCCCGACGGAGCCCGCAGCTTCGACTATAAATTCATTGGCCAGGCATGTTTTGGTGAAACCTTCACCATCGAGAATGCCCCGTTTGATGAACTTCAGACCGCCGTTCCCGGTGCGGCCGATTCCCCAAACCCCCTCAAGGGGAATCGCATCGGTTTTGATCTCGGCGGTAGCGACCGCAAATGCGCGGCGATGATCGACGGCGAAGTGGTATTTTCCGAAGAGGTAAAATGGAACCCCTATTTCGAAAGCAACCCCGAGTATCACCGGGAAGGTATTGCTCACAGCCTCAGGAGAGCCGCCGCCCACCTTCCCCGGGTGGATGCGATTGGTGGCAGCGCCGCGGGTATCTACATCGATAACGAACCTCGAGTGGGTTCTCTCTTCCGGGGGGTCTCCCCGGCCGACTTCGATCGACGGGTGCGTTCCATTTTCAAAGACCTCCAAGCCGAATGGAACGGCGTTCCTTTCGAAGTGGCTAACGACGGCGACGTCACCGCCATCGCCGGATCAATGGCGATCAATGACAGTGCAGTGCTCGGTATCGCCATGGGCACGAGTCTCGCCGCCGGATTCATCAATCCCGAAAACCGCGTTACCGGCTGGATCAACGAGCTGGCATTTTGCCCCGTCGACTATCGGGCCGACGGTCCTGCCGATGAGTGGAGCGGCGATCTGGGGTGCGGCGTGCAGTATTTCTCCCAACAAGCCGTGGGCCGACTGATCCCCGCCTCGGGTCTCGAAATCGACGATTCCCTCGGACTACCCGAAAAACTCGAGGCCGTGCAGGAACATATGAACAACGGCGACGAACGGGCCGCGGCGATCTACGAAACCATCGGCACGTGCCTGGGTTATTCCATCGCCCACTACCGGGAGTTTTACGAATTTCGTAATCTACTCGTCTTGGGTCGCGTAAGTTCCGGCGCCGGCGGCGATATGGTGCTCGCGGAAGCCCGCCGCGTTCTCGATCTTGAATTTCCCGAGTTTTCGCCCGGGATCTCTTTCCAGACTCCGGACGAAAAAACCAAACGTCACGGCCAAGCGATCGCCGCGGCCAGTCTACCCCAGCTCTAAACTTAGGATCTCGACGCCATGAATCTATCCCAAGCCCATCAAGACCTCTTCATCCCGGACCAAACGTCCGATGATCAAGCCCTGTCCCGCACCACGCATCTGGGTATCGGAGCCCACCAGGATGATCTCGAATTCATGGCCCTGCACGGAATCCTCGAGTGCTTTCAAAAAACCGACAATTGGTTCGGCGGCATCACGTGCACCGATGGCGCCGGCAGTGCTCGCACCGGGCCTTATGCGGATTATTCTGACGAAGAGATGAAGCAGATCCGTCTCCAAGAGCAGAAAACAGCGGCCACGATCGGACAGTTCAGTTTTATGGCCCAGCTCGGCCATCCCACCTCCCACGCCAAAGAAGCGGACCAACGTTCCTCCCTAATCGAAGATCTCAAACAGGTCCTGATCGCCACTCAACCCGCGGTGATCTACACCCACAACCCCTTCGACAAACACGCAACCCACATCGGCGTGATGTTGGCCGTGCTCGCTGCGATTCACGAGCTGCCGCTCGATGCCCGACCCCAGCAACTCTTCGGCTGTGAAGTCTGGCGTGGACTCGACTGGCTACCCGATTCCGAAAAGACGGTGCACGATGTCAGTGGTCATCCCAACTTGGCCGCTTCCCTCAACGGCGTATTCGATTCCCAGATTGCCGGCGGCAAACGCTATGACCTCGCCGTCGAAGGCCGCCGCTTGGCCAATGCGACATTCTTCGATGCGCACAGCGTGGACTCAGCAGATCGCGTCCAATACGCCACGGATCTCAGTTCCTTGATTTCCGGTCAACAGTCCCTCCGCACATTCATGACGGAGAAACTGGATCTCCTGAACCAAGAGATCTTCGAGCAATTCGACCATCTCTCAACCTAACCATCTCCATCATCACCAGGAGCTTCCATACCATTGTCACTTACTAAGTGACAATGGGTGAGAGACCACGGGGTGAATTGTCTTATCCTGGGGAACTAGCGGGAGAAGGCTTGGCGCAGGCGGGCGAGGCTCTTGGGGATCGCCGTGCGATAGTCTTCCATACCCTCAAATTCGAGCGACACCCAGCCGCGGTAATCGTACCGGTGGAGCATCGCCGCGATTTCATCGTAGTTGATATCCAGCTCATACCACTGTCCGCCGCCGTAATAGGTTTTGGCCTGCACAAAATACGCATGCGGGGCCAACTCCTCCAATTGAGCTTGGCGGTTTTCCAGAAAGTTTCCGGTGTCCAAAGTCACCCGCATCCACGGCGAATCAATCGCATCAACGATGCGCAACACGCCTTTGGCGGTGAGCCCCAATCCCCAGTGATTCTCCAAGCCCAGGACGACCCCGATCCTTTCGGCTGCGGGCAGACATTTTTCAAATGCTTCAATCACCCACGGATAGGCATCATCTTCCGTGTAACCCTCCAGCGGGGGCTCCTTCCCTTTGTTCGCCATGAGTTCGTCAAAATTCCCCGACGTGCCCCACCGTCCCGTATTCACCCGCATCGTGGGGATGCCAAGGCGGGCACACAGTTCGATTTGGCTGATCGTCAGATCGATATTCCGTTGGCGCTTTTCCCGATCAGGCGAAACGAATCCTTGGTGTGTGGACATCGCGCACAGCGGTAACCCCAACCGAAACGCATGCCGCTTCAACGACTGGACATAGCTGTTGGATAGCAGGTTATTCTGTTCGAACTGGTAGAGCAGCAACTCCACCCCATCGAAGCCAAACTCGCTGGCGAGATCGATACACTTGTGGAGATCACGCAACTCGTCATTGCGAAACCGCCACAAAGAATAGGTCGAAAGCGCGATTGGGTTGGAGCGCTTACCTCTGGCATGTTGATCGGCTCGCAGCGTCGCCGGGATTGCCGCCATGGCCGCTGTCGCAAGTGAGGTTTGGAGAAACTGTTTTCGATTCATCTCGGGGTATGAGGTTCACCCCAACATGAGCCACGCCCCCCGAACATTCCAGCGAGTAAATACGCTTCGCGATATTCGTCCGTTGCTAAAATTCACGCGACATACTCAAGTCGTCTGACCATGCCCCAGGAGCTTAACTTCAAACAAGAACTGACCGGTTGCTTCGGATTCCCCGCAGCAGAGAATCCTACCCAAGCCATGATCGAACCGGCTTACCGCGCCATGGGGCTCGACTGGCGCTACCTCACCCTCGAAGTAAAACCCGAAAACCTCGCCGCTGCCGTGGCCGGTGCCCGTGCCTATGGCTTCAAGGGGTTCAATTGCACCATACCCCATAAAATCGAGGTCATTTCGCACCTCGATGGTCTGGGTGAATCCGCCGAACTCATGGGAGCGGTCAACTGCGTGGTCAATCGCGACGGGCAATTCATCGGCGAAAATACCGACGGCAAAGGTTTCGTCTCTTCGCTGCGTGAGATCACCGACCCCACGGGTAAGACGTGCGTGATTTTCGGTGCTGGCGGTGCCGCTCGCGCGATCAGTGTCGAACTGGCTTTGGCGGGCTGCACGCACGTGACCATCGTGAACCGATCCGCCGAACGAGGCTCGGACCTAGTAGAGCTACTGAACGGCAAGGTCGCCGCGGCCTGTGATGGTGAGTTCACCGCGGGCCTGGCTTCCTG
>CBFHXU010000062.1:0-15356 GCA_965659875.1 uncultured Opitutaceae bacterium | reverse complement strand
ATGAAGGCGGACTGAGGGTTCGACGGTTTGGAGAGTCTCGACCAGACCTTTGATCCGTTTCCGGTCAGTGGGAATTTTGATGAGGGCATTGTCGGATTCCGCCCACTCGAAGGCTCGAATCGAATCCCACTGGGCCTGAGCATCTGTCGTTGACATCGCGCAGGCTCCATTTTGAGCCAGATCGTCGGTTAGGGAGGAAATGGCCCCGTCGGGAGCATCAAATTGGGCCCAAATTTTGAGGTCGTTCAGGCTGCCGTCCAACGCGGTCGGTCGGGAAGTGCGGGTGGCAAGCTCCCTCAGAAGTTGGAAAAAATGGTCCGAGCTCGTCGCGACGAACTCGAAAGTCTGGGTATCGGAGGCTTGGGGCGCGACTTTGAGCGTAATTTCGGCGAGCACACCGAGACTACCAAGACTTCCCACCAGAAGTTTGGGCAAATCGAACCCGGCGACGTTTTTGACCACCTTGCCGCCGACCTGCAAAATTTCGCCGCGACCGTCGATAAACGTGGCGCCCAACATCGCGTCGCGAAGGCGGCCCAAGCCAAAAGCGTTAGGACCATTTAACCCGCTGGCGATGGTGCCCCCGAGGGTGGATCCGAATTCGATCAACATGGGGTCAAACAGCAGTTGCTGACCCTCAGCCGCCAAGCGCTCCACGATCTCCTTCAGGGGGGTGCCGGCCAGAGCGGTCAGCACGAACTCTGAAGGTTCATACGCGGTGATGCCACGGAGTGAATCCGTGGCCAATCGACCGTCTGCATCCAGCGGGCCGCGCATCTTCGTCCCGGCACCGACGGGTTGAACGCGCGGCATTTGTTTGACGGTGGCAGCGAGCTCAATGATGCGCGGATCGATGGTCGGCCCGGGACCATGATCGGCGGTGCCCGGATCCGGAAACATTTTGCCCGGGTTCGCGATTCCGGAGGGGTCGAAGCAGGCTTGGATTTGGCGAAAGAGCTCGATCTCAGCTTTGCCATACATGAGTGGCAGAAACGCGCGCTTCTCGAGTCCGACCCCGTGCTCGCCGGTGATGGAGCCGCCGAGTTCGACGCACATGTGCAGGATTTCCCAAGCCGCCTGCTCGGCGCGTTCCCGTTCGCCCGGTTTTTCACCATCGTAGAGCAGGTTGGGGTGGATGTTGCCATCGCCCGCGTGGCAGACATTGGGGCACCGGAGGTCGACGCCGGCGGCGATCTTTGAGATGCGCCGCAGGGCTTCGCCGAGATGACGCCGGGGTACGACGCTGTCTTGCACGAAATTATTCGGCGCCAGCCGTCCCAAGGCACTGTAGGCGCTTTTTCGCACTTTCCAAATATTGGCGCGCTCATCGGCGTTGCGGGCAATGACCAGCCCGGTCGAGTGGTTTTCCCGCAGGAGGGTCTCGAGACGGGTGCGTTCGACGTCAACGATGGCGCTCGGGCCATCGAGTTCGACGAGCAGGAGCGCGTGGCAATTTTCCGGATAGTCGATCGGCACCACCGGTTTGACTGCTTCAATGATGAGGTCATCCATCAACTCCATGGCCACCGGCACGAGTCCGGATCCGATGATGGCGGATACCGCATCACCGGCGGCTTCGGCGGAGTCAAAACCGGCGAGCACCGTGTGGCAGCCATCGGGAATAGGCAGAAGGTTGAGCGTCGCTTCGAGCACGACGCCGAAAAGGCCCTCGTTACCGATAAAAAGACCGGTCCAGTCGGGGCCGACCCCATCGCGGCTCGCGCCGCCCCAGGTAACCACTTCTCCGGTGGCCAGCACGGCTTTGAGCCCGATCACGTGGTTGGAGGTCATGCCGTATTTCAGGCAGTGAGCACCGCCGGCGTTGAAGCCGATGTTACCGCCGATGGTGCAGATGGGTTGGCTGGAGGGATCGGGAGCGAAGAACAAGCCATGCTCCGCCGCGGCACGGGAGACGTGGGCGTTGACGACGCCCGGTTCAACGATCGCGATGCGTTGATGTGGGTCGATGGAGCGAATGCGATCCAGCGAAGTGGTGACGATTACCAGTCCCTCGGCGATCGGGGTGGCTCCGGCGCTCAGTCCGGTGCCGCTACCGCGCACCACGAAAGGCACGGCCTCCGCCTGGCACCAGCGCACGATCGCCACCAGTTCGTCGGTCGATTGCGGAATCACCACGGCGGCAGCCCGGCAACGATAGGCCGTTTGCGCATCGGAATCGTAAGCGGCGCGGTGGGCGGCTCCGGCGAGGATACGGGAGCGAGGAATCACGCGGCCGATTCGTTCAGTAAGGGTGGGCATGGGGACAACGGTGGGAGGGATAAAAACGTTGTTCGTGAATTTCGCCGCTGCCAAGCGCACATGGCGGCGATCTGACTAATACGTTGATCGACCCCGTCCTCTGCGGCTAAGGATAAAGGGTATGCAAGCTGACCATTTCTTCGCATTGCCTCCGTCGCTGCTGCGATTCGCGCCGTATTTCCCCGCCACCGCTGCAGTGTGGGACTGGGTCCCGGCCATCAAACGGGCTTTGACCGATTTGGTGGGAAACACCGGGGACCGGAAGATTCCGGCGGGCGTGGCCATCGAAGGTGAAGTCTGGCTGGACCCTACGGTCAAACTACCTCCGCAAGCGACGTTGGTGGGACCTTGTTGGATTGGTCCGGGCACGGAAATTCGCCCCGGAGCGTTCGTGCGCGGAAACGTCATCGTCGGGGCAGGAGGGGTACTCGGAAATAGCTGCGAATTCAAAAACTGCCTGCTGATGGAAAAGGTGCAGGTCCCGCATTTCAGTTACGTGGGCGACTCCATTCTGGGAAATCGGGCCCATCTGGCGGCGGGGGTGGTGTTGTCGAATCTCCGGCTCGATCAAAAGCCCGTGACCGTACGATTGACGGAAGGGATCGCCGATACCGGGCTCCGTAAGTTCGGGTCCATCGTGGGTGAAGACGCTGAAGTCGGCTGCAATGCGGTGCTTCAGCCCGGAACGCTTTTGGGCAAACGCTCCCTGGTGATGCCAACTCTCGCCTTTGGTGGTTATCTGCCCGAAGCCCACATTGCCAAGGGTCGCACCAGCATCTCCTTGATCCGCCGCTGGGATTGATGCGGGGTCGGGCTGGGGGGATTGATCCGAATCCGCCGAGGGTACCCGCTCTCGACCTGTGGGTAGCGAAAACTCACCGCAAATGGGAATCGTTGATCTACAGAATGGTTGGACCATGTGATCATAATGATTGAAGAGCATTTGCGTCGGGTGATCCGGGATTACCCCGAATATTACCACCATGATCGAACTCATGGATCATTGGATCAGGACTGCCCGATTTCGAGATCGGTCGAGGCTGTTGAGCAGGGCAAGATTCGCGAGTTTCCCAAGGTCGGCGGATTGCATCACCGTTACCTGCGTCAGGCAGCCTGACAGCCGAGTTACATGTCAACCTCACACTAAGTTCGTTCGTTTTAGCAAACGAAGCCGAACCCTCATGCCGTTTAAGATGAGTGGATGATATTCCACGGCGACCGGTGACCTACGGATTGCAGTCGCAGAGAGACATTCATGGGATTCTGACGAGTTTAGCGCGGCGATCGGTAAAATTTTGAGTTCCCTCTGACCGATTTGGTGCCGTTATGAGTTTTCGCTACCCACAGGTCAAAAACCACGAAAAGTGGCCGCCAGCGGTTCGGTTTACGAACTCAACTCCAAAAGTGTTTAACACCTAAAAATCACAAGCCCCACATAATCAGCGATTAGTGGGGTTTTTTAAGCGATCCTATTCCCAGTTCGTTATTCGGCTTAAAGTGGCTGCTCGGGCTGGGGTCGAACCAGCGACCAAGTGATTAACAGTCACCTGCTCTGCCACTGAGCTACCGAGCAATTGAGGGGTCGAGAAACAAGCTCAGACGGGGGGTTGTCAATGCTCCAATTCCAGGAAATGTGAAGATCCAAAGATTTGGTTGCTTTTGGCGGGTCAATTCTATGCCTTGGTCCTCTTTTCCATTACGCCTGCCCTCAATTCCGGGGCGACAGGGGGAACGAAACTATGTCTACATCTACTACACTTAAAGTCACGCAGCGTGAAGATACCGGCCGTTCGGCCTCCCGTCGCCTGCGCAAAGCTAACCAGATCCCCGCGATCCTCTACGGCAAGCACACCGACCCGGTGAAGCTCTCCGTGGATTCCAAGGAGTTCCTCAAAATGCTCAAGAGCATCTCGGGTCGTAAGACCATCATCGAGCTCGAGAGCGAAGGTCGCGACAAGTCGTTGTCGTTCCTCCAAGAGGTCCAACGCGATCCCATCAAGGACATCTTCCTCCACGCCGACTTCCAAGAGGTTCGCGCTGACGAGAAGTTCGAGGTTGAAGTGCCGATCGTCGTAAAGGGTGAAGCGGTGGGCGTGAAAATGCAAAATGGCATTCTCGAGATCGCCAGCCACACCGTGAAGGTGCGCTGTCTCGCCAAGGACCTCCCGGGCGCCATTGAAGTCGACGTCACGAACGTCAACGTCGAAGAAACCGTCAAGGTCAGCGGCCTCCCGCAACTCGACGGCGTCGAATACCGCGATCCGGCCGGCCAAGCCATTATTTCCATCCTCATGGGTGAAGCTGAAGAGCCGAAGCCAGGTGAGGACGCTGAAGAGGCGAAATAATCACTTTTATCCCGCGGTGAATTGACGCCGCGTTTCGCGACTGAGGTCGCACGTTCTTTGTATCATGTCCATCACGCTAGTGCTCGGTCTGGGAAATCCCGGTCGAGAGTATGCGGACACACGCCATAACATCGGTTGGCAGGTGTTGGATACGTTGGCTTCTCGTGAGAACCTGACGTGGAAAACCCAGTCGACGCTGAAGGCCGAGACCGCTCGTTGGGATCACCCCTCGGGCCAATCGGTTTTATTGGCGAAGCCACAAACGTTCATGAACGAAAGTGGCCAAACTGCCCGCCTGCTCACGAGTTACTTCAAAGTGACCAACGCCCGCGTCGTGCTTGTTTACGACGACCTCAACATCGACCTCGGCTTGATCAAGGTCTCCCTCCGAGGTTCGGCTGGCGGTCACAACGGGGTATCCGACGTCATTGCGAAGCTCGGTGACGGTTTTCAGCGTTTCCGGCTCGGTATCGGCCCCAAGCAGCCGGCGCAGATGGATCTCAAAGACTTTGTCCTCGGCAAGTTCACTCCTGAACAGCGCCTCATCGTCGAACAACAACTCCCAACCTACCTTTCCGGTCTGGATCTGCTCCTCAGCAGCGGAACCACCCAGGCCATGAACCTTCTAAATCGCAGAGATCAAAATGAATCCCAACAAACGTAACTACCGCGCCACCTTCATCCTCGACACCAACGGGGTGGAAGATTCCGTCGACACCATCATCGAAAACGTGAAGCAAGAGATTGCCACGGTCGAAGGTGAAGTCGGTGAAATCGAGAACCTCGGCCAGCGCGATTTCGCTCGTGTCACCGACCGTAAGCGTCCCTCCGGCGTCTACGTGCAAGTGCATTTCTCCGCTCCTGGCTCGGCTCCCGCCGCGCTCCAAGAGCGTCTCCGTCTCAACCAAACCGTCTACCGCACCTACGTCGAGAGCGTCTAATCGCCGTCTCTTGATTCCGGTCGCCCAACCCCATGGCTAATCTCAATCGCGTCCTTCTCATCGGTAACCTTACTCGCGACCCCGAACTCCGGGTCACGCCGAAAGGTTCGTCCATCTGTCAGTTCGGTCTGGCGGTTAATCGCACGTTTAAGGACGGCGCTGGGCAACAGCGTGAAGAAACGACGTTCATTGATATTGAGGCGTGGGGTCGCCAAGGCGAAGTCATCTCCAAGTATTGCTCCAAAGGTCGTCCCTTGTTTGTCGAGGGCCGTCTTCGGTTCGATTCCTGGGAAGACAAGAATACCGGCCAAAAGCGCAGTCGCCTTTCTGTCGTGCTCGAAAACTTCCAATTCATTGGCGGTCGGGGCGACGATCAAGGCGGCGGTGGAGCTCCCACCGATGGCGGGGCTTCCCCGGAGCGGAATTCTCCGCCTCCGCGTCAGCCCAATCCGGCGCCCGCACCGGCAGCCGACGACAATCTCGATGAAGACGTGCCGTTCTAGGCCGGTCTTTCTCCCATTTCTATAATCAAACTGAATCGCCAACTCATCTCATCCCATGGCCCACACTGAAGTTCTCCTCCTCCAACCCGTCGATGGTCTCGGCGGCGAGGGTGATCAAGTAAAAGTCCGCGCCGGTTACGCCCGCAATTTCCTTCTCCCGAAGGGGTTTGCCGCGCCCATGACCGTCGCCAATCGCAAGCGTGTCGATGCGCTCCGCAAACGTCGCGCCGAGCGCGAAGCCGCGGAACTCAACGGTGCTCAAGAGCTCGCCAAGAAGCTCGAAGCTATCTCCATCGCATTCGCCGTGCAAACCGGCGAAGGTGGCAAGATGTTCGGCGC
Organism: uncultured Opitutaceae bacterium; assembly: GCA_965659875.1. Lineage (GTDB taxonomy): Bacteria > Verrucomicrobiota > Verrucomicrobiia > Opitutales > Opitutaceae > Actomonas. The sequence continues at coordinate 8,969 of CBFHXU010000062.1, read as the reverse complement.
CATCACGGCGGCCGACTTGCACGCCAAGATCGTCGAAGCCGGCGTAGAATTGGACAAGAAAAAGGTCCACCTCTACACCCCGGTTAAGACTCTGGGTAACCACACCTCCAAGATTAAGCTCCACGCCGAAGTGAGTGTGGAACTCTCCTTCGACGTCGTTTCGGAAAATCCGATCGAGGAAACCGAGAGCGAAGAGGCCGCCGAGAGCGAATCCTGAGGTTCGAACCTCACCAAATTTCAATCGTCGCGGATGTTAACGCCGCGGCGATTTTTTTTGCCTAGATGGGTGACGAGCCGGGTTGTGAATAACTGGCATAAGTTTTAGCGGATAATCCCGATCTCAGATTGCTAATCGCGACCATCGTCCTTCGGATCATCCTTTCTTTTTAATGGATCAAGCTCCTCCAGAATATGCCCAGAACACGCGCCGCCGCCGTGGCCCTCCCGCCGACGGTGAAAATGGCGCGATGAATGGCGTGCCTACGATTGGCCGTCAGCCTCCGCATTCCGTGGAAGCGGAGGAATATCTGCTCTCGTGTTGTTTGTTGGATGGATCGGATTCGATCGCCAAGTGTTTGGAGAAGAAATTGCCCGCCGCTGCGTTCTACGTCGCGGCCAACCGGGTGATTTATGAAAAACTCATCGAGCTCTACCAAAAGGCGCCGCCGGTTGCGATTGAGGTATTGGCCGAGGAGCTGAAAACAACCGGGCAGTTGGAGGAAATCGGCGGTGTGCCCTACCTCATGCAGGTGAGTGCGCGGATTCCGACGACGGCTCAGACCGACTACTTTTTGGAGAAGGTGCGCGAGCTTCACATGCTGCGTCAGTTGATCAAGGTCGGCACTTCCACCGTCGAGCAGTGTTTCGGATTTCAAGGCGGGCTCGAAGAGTTCGTCGATAAGATCGAGCAGGAAATCTTCACGGTCACCCAGGATCGCGTGAGCGATGGGGCGAAATCGATGAAGGAAACTGCCAAGGACGCATGGGTGGTCATTGACAAGATGATGCACCATAAGGGTGAAATCACGGGGGTTTCTTCGGGATTCAAGGAATTGGATTCAATGACCTATGGTTTCCAGAAGGCGGAGATGATCGTTTTGGCCGCTCGTCCGTCGATGGGTAAAACCTCGTTGGCGCTGAATATGGCTGAATCGGCGGTTTTGCCCCGCCGCGGGGAGCCGGCCGGCGTGCTGTTATTCTCGCTTGAAATGAGCGCGGCCCAGCTCGGAATGCGCATGCTGTGTTCCCGGGGGCGGGTTAATATGAAAAAACTTCGGGAGGGATTCGTGCGTCCGGGGGGCGACGAATACAAAGATCTCGTGACCGCGGCGGACGAATTATCGAAATCTCCGCTCTTTATCGATGATTCCAGCCATTTGACTATCATGGAGTTACGGGCCAAGTCACGTCGATTGGCGGCACGGCAAAAGCTCGGCTTCATTATCGTGGATTATCTGCAGTTGCTCAGTCCGACGGACCCCAAAACCCCGCGTGAGCAGCAGGTTGCTGAAATTTCCCGAGGATTGAAGGCACTGGCGAAGGAATTGGATGTCCCAGTTCTCGTGCTCAGTCAGTTAAACCGCGCGGCTGAGAAGGAAAACCGCGCTCCCAAACTCTCCGATTTGCGTGAATCCGGCTCGATTGAGCAGGATGCCGACGTCGTGTTGATGCTTGCCCGGCCCAAGGATGCCGATGAGAAGTTTCAAGTCGCAGCGGACTCCGCAGAGTTAATCGTTGCCAAGCAACGAAACGGACCGGTAGGAGACTTGAAGCTTACGTTCCTCCGAGACATCACTCGTTTTGAAAATCACACACCGTAATCCGTTGTCGCGGATCGTCCGTATCATCGCAATTGCAGCCCTCGTTTCCGGGAGCTGCGCTTCTGCTGTTGCTCAAGTCTTCGGTGCTCCTCAAGGGGCGCCCGTCATTGATAAGGTTGAAATCCAGTTTCTGGGGGCCACCAACGTCAGTGAGCAGGTCGTGCGGGCCAATATGCAGGTCCAGGCTGACGAGCCGCTTGAGGAGGTACTCATCGACCGTGATATCCGATCGCTGTATCGCACCGGATTATTCGAATTTATCGAGGTCAAGCGGGAAACGTTGCCCAACGGTAACTTGAACCTGCTCTTTGAGCTCACGCCACGCTACCGCGTCCTGGCGGTTCTTTTTGAAGGCAATGATCGAATCCGTGACCGTCGGCTGCAAAAAGAGATCACCACGGCGGAGAATCTCGTGCTCGACGAACGTCAGGTGAAGGAAGACTCCGAGAAGATTCGCGAGTTCTACCAGAAGAAGGGTTACAATCGCATTTCGATCTACTACGAGATTGAGCGCGACCGTTCCACCGGCTTCGGCACGGTGGTCTTCCATATTCGGGAAGGTGACCGGGTCAAGGTGAAGAGCATTTCGTTTGTCGGTAACGACAACGTGAAGGCGCGGAAACTGCGCAAGGTCATAGAGACCAAAAAATATGTTTTCTGGTCGTGGCTGATCGGCACCGGTCGTTTCAAGGATGACGAGTTTGAGGACGACCTCGATCTGTTGAAGGATTACTACCGCGAAGAGGGCTACCTCGATATCGCGATCCCACCGGAAAAGATCGAATATAATTATCCCTCACCGGGACAACTCCACCTTGTACTCCATGTCGAGGAAGGCCGCCAGTATCGTATCGGTAAGATCGATATTTCGGGATCCGAGAAGATTCCTGGTCCGCTGCTGCGTTTCGCGCTCCGTCAACAATCGGGCATGGTCTTCGCCCCGGAAAAACTCGATGAAGACGCGCGGGAAATTGAGAAATTCTACGGTCGGGGAGGGCACTTGGATGCCCGCGTGACATTGCTGCGCATTCCCAACTTGGAAACCGGTGACATTGATCTGGAATACATCATCGACGAGGACATTCCTTACGACGTCGAATCCGTCCGGATTGAAGGAAACGACAAGACGAAGAGTATCGTGATCCTGCGCGAACTGGTGCTCGGTCCTGGTGAGACGTTTGATATGAACCGGATGGAGATCTCCAAGCTCCGGCTCGAAAATACCCGCTTCTTCGAGGACGTAAACGTCGCGCCGGAATCGACCAACATTCCGGGTCGCCGCAACCTCAAGGTTGCAATCCAGGAAGGACGCACCGGCAATCTTACGTTTGGTGCCGGATTCAGCTCCTTGGAGCGCGCCGTTATTTTTGCGGAGTTCAGCCAATCCAATTTCGATATCTTCAACCGCCGTTCCATGTTCCAAGGCGACGGGCAGAAGTTCCGTTTGCGGATGCAGCTGGGTGATCAATCCAGCGAAGTGGTGCTCTCGTTTGAAGAACCATGGTTGTTGGAGAAACGACTCGCGACCGGCTTCACGCTCTTCCGGACCTCTTCCGACTTTAACAGCGCCATTTATAGTGAGATCCGCACCGGTGGAGAGGTTTACATGCGGAAACGTCTGTTCGAATTGGTGAACGGCCAACTGTCCTATTCTTATCAGGTCGTTGATATTCAGGATATCTCTCCTCAAGCCCCGGCGGTAATCCGCGCGCTGGCCGGTGAACAAGCTATCTCAAAGGTCGGCTTTGTGCTCGAGCGGGATACCCGGGACAAGATCGTCAATACAACGCGGGGTAATCGCGTCGAATTGCGCACCGACGTGGCTGGTGGTCCTTTCGGCGGTGACGCCAATTATTACAAGCTGGAGTTCCGTGGTTCGCAGTTCTACCCGCTCTTCGAATTCCAGGCTCAGGTTTTGGCCGTCATCTTGCGTGCCGGGGTGGTAGATCCCTATGGCGACAGCACGGACGTGCCCTTCTACGAGAAGTTCTTCCTCGGTGGTCCTTACACCCTACGCGGGTTTGAATACCGCGAGGTGGGACCTAAAGATTCGATCAACTTTGAACCGTTGGGTGGTAATTCCTATGGTATGCTCACCCTCGAGTATTCCGCCGATGTGGTCGCCCCGATCCGGTTTGCGATCTTCTATGACGCGGGATTCGTCAACGAAGAGGCCTTCGATCTCAGTCCCACCAACTACAACGATAACTTCGGTGTGGGCTTGCGTCTCTTTGTCGGTGGGGCACCACTCAGCCTTGATTTCGGTATTCCGCTCACCACCGACGGAGATAACGATGAAGGAAATCAGTTTAATTTTTCTTTCGGCACCCGCTTCTAATTTAGTAGTCTAACCCTTTTACCAATCATGAAGAGTCATTTGAAACCCCTCATCGCCCTCCTTGCCTTTGCTTTGATCGCCGCGGCAGGTTCGGCCCAATCGCTAAAAGTCGGCGTCGTCGACATGGCCAATCTCTTTGACGAGCACTACAAGACCGCCGAGAAGAATATCGTCTTCCAGGAGGAACAAGAGCGCGTCAAAGCCGAGATCGAGCGCCTGAACGGCCAAGGATTGGCCCTGCAAGAAGAGGCTCAAGGTCTCGCCGAGCAGCTCAACAACCCGGTCCTCAAGGATGATGCCAAGGCTGGTATCGAACAACAGGCCCGTACGAAAGTTGAAGAGATGCAGCGCAAGCAGCAGGAAATGAACGCCTTGATGCAGAACAGCAGTGAGTCGCTCAAGCAGCGGATCATGAACTTCCGTACCTTGCTCATGGATGAGATTTCGCAAGTTGCTCAAGAAGTGGCTAAACGCCAGGGAATCACGATGCTCTTCGACAAATCCGGTCCTTCTCTCCTCGGTATGCCGGCCGTCCTCTACGCTGAAGATGGACTGGATATCACCGCCGAGGTTTTGACTGAGATTAACAAAAACAAGCCCGCTAACGCTCCGGATGCTCCGGTCGACGGTCCGGCCAGCTCCGACGCGGCCGAAACGCCCACCGTTTCGTTCCCGGGTAACTAATCCGGTCTGTTAACGATCCCCTTTCTCAGCCCCGCTCGATGTAGCGGGGCTTTTTTGGGTGTTAATGTCGGGTTGCCAGTCCGCGCCTCAACCCCAACCTCGGTTCCTAATGGATACTTCGTTTACGGTCTCGGCACTCGCGGCCATCGTTGAACCCCAACAGATCCGAGGCGATGATTCGCTGACGGTAACTAAAATTTCGGCCCTCGATGATGCGGGCCCCGGAGACCTGACCTTTCTGGGTAATCCCAAGTATCGCGCTCAGGTGGCGGAAAGCCGGGCTTCGGTGATCCTGCTGCCGGCGGATTACGAAGAGCCTCCGGCCGAAGGGCAGTGTTTCTTGATCGTGGCCAACCCCTCGGTGGCCCTGGCCCGGATCTGTGCGAGAATCGAGCAGTCTTTGTGGCCGCGACCCGAACCGGGTATTCATCCCAGTGCCGTGGTGGCAGCATCGGCTCAGATTGCCGATTCGGCGACGATCGGTCCGCTGTGTGTGGTGGAAGAGGACGCGGTGATTGGGGAGCGCTCCCATTTACAGGCTCAGGTGTTCGTCGGCCGGGCGGCGGTGGTCGGGGTGGATTGCTGGATGGCTGCCGGTTCCCATCTTGCCACCACGTGCGAGCTCGGTGACCGGGTGCGGCTGCACGGTGGGGTGATCATCGGAGCGGACGGATTTGGTTACGAGGTGGTTGATGGCCGTCATGCCAAGGTGCCACAAGTAGGCATCGTTAAGGTCGGTGATGATGTCGAAATCGGAGCAAACTCCACTATCGATCGGGCACGTTTCAGCCAGACGCTGATTGGGGAGGGCACTAAAATCGATAACCAGGTGCAGGTGGCGCACAACGTCGTGGTGGGTCGCTATTGCGTGCTCTGTGCCCAAGTTGGTATCGCGGGTAGCACGACTTTGGAGGACTACGTGGTGATGGGAGGGCAGTCCGGTGCCGCGGGTCACATCCGCGTTGCGCAGGGCACTCAGGTCGCCGGACGCGGTGGTTTGACGGCAAATATCACCGAGCCCGGTGTCGTTTATTCCGGTATGCCGGCCATGCCTTATCGGCTCGAGCGTCGACTCGTTGTCCTCCAACGCCGACTGCCGGATCTCTTCAAAGACGTCAAATCCCTCCTAAACGACCTCGAAGAACTAAAAAAGGCTTCCGCCAACTGAGCGATCAGGCACGATACCCCTAACCCATGAGCGCACCTAGCCTGAAGATATTCGCCGGAAACTCAAACAGGCCTCTGGCTGAAGAAATATGCGTCTCGATGGGCGTGCCGCTCGGCGAGGCCACGGTCACGAGTTTTCCCGACGGAGAGTCGTTCGTGAAGATCAATGAAAACGTCCGTGGTCAGGACGTGTTCATTGTGCAATCCACCTGCACCCCGACCAACCATCACCTGATGGAATTGTTGATCATGATCGATGCCGCTCGCCGGGCTTCGGCTCATCGCATCACCGCCGTCCTTCCGTTCTATGGTTACGCGCGGCAGGATCGAAAAGACCAACCGCGGGTGCCGATCACGGCAAAGTTGGTCGCCAATCTTATCGTCGCGGCCGGGGCGAATCGGGTTCTCACCATGGATCTCCATGCCCAACAGATTCAGGGCTTCTTCGATATTCCGGTGGACCATCTTTTTGCTTCGCCGGTGTTCTTTGACCACGTTGAGAAGAACAATATGCGTAACGACAATCTGGTGGTCGTGTCACCTGACGTCGGGGGCATGAAAATGGCCGCCGCCTATGCTACTCTGATGGGTGCTGAATTGGGTATGGTGTGGAAAAAGCGCACCAGTTCCACGACCGTAGAATCGGTCAATGTGGTCGGTGAAGTTGAAGGTCGAAATGTTTTGTTGGTCGACGATATCACGGAAACCGCGGGAACTTTGGTCAATGCCGCCAAAACCATGCGGGCACACGGGGCGGTCAGTGTGCGGGCTGCAGTGAGTCATGCGTTGCTCAGTCCGATGGCCTACGACCGGCTGAAACTCGGTGATATTGATGAGCTCATCACCACTAACACGATTCCGTTGGACCCCCGGGGTTTGCCGATCACAGTGCTCAGTGTGGCCAGCCTACTCGGTGAAGCGATCAAACGGATACACCACAACGAGAGTGTGACCGGCCTGTTCAAAGTAAAAGGCTTCTAGACTCCGTCGACCCGAGGAGCGGAAAATCAGCTCCCCGGTTTCGTGACCGGTATGGCTGCCAACTCGGCGGGCAGATCATCGGCGGGATAGGTGGGGAAACTCATTTCCAGCAGAGGGATGGCCGGAACCCTGAACTGGGCTTTTCCTTCGCTGCGATCGACCAGGAGCGAAACCGCCACCGCCGTGCCACCACCCTGTTCGATCAGATCCAACGCTTCCTGCACGCGGCCCCCCCGGGTGATGACGTCTTCGACCACGAGCACTTTTTCTCCCGGTGAGAATTTAAACCCGCGTCGAATCGCGAGCCGGTCATCAACTTTTTCGGCGAAGATGAAGCGCTTGTTTGTCTGGCGGGCGACTTCCTGGCCCATGACCAGACCTCCCATCGCCGGGGCCAATACCGTATCGAATTCAAACTTCTCCAAAGCGGGTAGCATCAATTCCGCCAGTCGAGTGACGGCGGCCATGTTTTGGCAAACCTGGGCGCATTGAAAAAAATGACCACTGTGGAGGCCGGACCTCAGCACAAAGTGCCCCTGTTGGAGGGCACGGGTGCGGGTGAATATATCGATAACTTCTTCGTTTTGATCGGCCATGAATCGAACGTGAATCTTCCGGAGGCACGCGCCAAAACATTTTTGCTCTTCGCGCAATTTGGAGTAGGGTGATCCCATGGTAATCGAACGAGCACCTTTGGAAGACGAGTTGGGCGATGTGCTCGACAAGGCGATCCGTGGCTGCGGACTCGAGGAGGCCGCGGTCGCCGCCGAAGCGGGGATCTCGGTGGAACGCCTCCGTTCGGTGATTGATTACTGTGAGTCGTTCGAGTCGCCGGAGTTGGAACGCTTGGCCAAAGTACTGCGGTTGCAATCCGTCGGGCTCAACGCAGTAGCGAGCGAAGCGTATCCTTTGCCCGAGATTAGTGGACTGCCGTTCTGTCTTTACCCGTTGCGAATGTCTCACGGGATCGGGGTGGCCAACGCTTATCTGGTTGCCGATTGTAGCCAAGATTGGGGGATTTTGTTCGATACGGGAACTGGCGCGGAAGGACTTTGGCGCAGCTGGCCGACCAAGATCAATCGGGTCGCTGCCGTTTTTCTGACGCATTACGAAACGGAACATTGTGGAGGCCTCTCGGCGATCCGGGAGCGTTTCAAAGACGTGCCCGTATTCGGTCCCGCTGACGACGCGCGTCCCGAAGGGGTGGTGGCCCTCAACGATGGGGCCGTGGTCGACGAGCACGGGTTCTCGATCGAGGTGTGTTCCACTCCCGGTCACGTCGAGTCTCACCACTGTTACCGGGTGACGGCGCCGCAGGCACCCCATGGTCGTTCTCTACTCGTGTCGGGAGACCTCCTTTTTGCGGGATCAATTGGCGGAGCCTTTCACTGCTGCAAAAGACTTCACTCCAGCCTACACAAAGTGACGGATACGGCGGAAGCGGATACCGTCATTGCGCCCGGGCATGGACCCCTGACCACGATCGAAAACGAACGGAAATTTAACCCGTTTCTTTAGGGGATTCGGGCGAAAAACCATCCCCAATTCGATGGACGGGCTCATTCTTGGGGCGAACTTCTGAGGTCAGACGACTCCCTTTGAAGACAAAACAAACTTAAGCTCGCATTGAGTGGAACGGTCCCTCGAAAGTAAGGCGGTTCCGAGTTGTCGAATCGGACTGTGATATCCCTATCTTTCAGCCTGTGCAATTCGAGGAATGACCAAGCAATACCGCTACAACGCTAGTGATCCTTGGCGGGTGGTTCCGTTTATGATTTTAGGGGCCGTATTACAGGGCGGTCTGGCGATTGGTGTAAGTGCCGCCGACTCTCTGTTCATTTCCAATATTGGGTCCGATAAATTACCTATTATTTATACGGTGATGCCGCTGTTGATGTTGGCTTACATCAGCGCCTATACCCGAGTTCTGAATCGATGGGGCATCGATTTTCTGTTCGTTGCGACCATCGTAATTCTGG
>CBFHXU010000061.1:8539-15404 GCA_965659875.1 uncultured Opitutaceae bacterium | reverse complement strand
CGGCGGTATTCGTCGAGTAGATATGCCACCACGCGGTCCCGATATTCCTCCATAAGATTCACGACGCGAAACGGGATGCCGAGGTGTTCGGCGACGGCCCGGGCGTCGACAATGTCCTGCTCCCAGGGACAGTCTCCGATGATCTCATCCTCGTTGATCCAGTTTTTCATATAGGCCGCCTCGACGTCGGCCCCGGACTGCTTGAGCTGCAACGCCGCCACGGCGCTATCCACCCCGCCGGAGAGGGCGACGAGTATGCGTTGGGCTGGAGGCGTGGCGGTGGGCGTGGTCACAAAGGAAGAGGAGAGGAATTCAAATTGGCCCATAACAAATGTCCAATGCAAGGGTGACTAAGTTTGTCCGGGTGGTGAAGGGGGCACGTCGCAGAATACGAACTTCATCCTCGGGAAATTCGCGGCGCATTATTGCGATTTGGCTCCGGTCGATTCGAATTATGAAACTTGTTACTTGATACCTCGCTCGCGAGCGGGCGTGCTGGATGGTTTACGATGTCGCAACGTGCCAATCATATCATTCAAGCATGGCTCCAATCACCCACTCGGGGGGTGCTGGAGCTGGCGCGTGATTGGAAGGCGCGGCATGATCCCCCGGCGAAATTCAGTGGTGGATTGCAGTTGAAGCGCCTGGAGCGGGTGCCGGATCATACTTACGGCGCGGAAAGTGGTTATTTTGTGACCAAGACGGATCGCATTTTCTTTTTCCTGCCGCGTGACGTGCATCCGCGACCTTATGCCTTGAAGGCGCCGATATATTTGGCGGGAGATTTTAACGGCTGGAGCGAATCGATTGGCGACGAAGCGTGGGAGTTGCGGGATGCGTCGCTGGATGGCGAGCCGGTGTATCTCTGGGAAGGGGAGGCGAAGCGGTTTTATGCCGCGCCGGGAATGCGTTTTAAATTTGTGACCAAGGATGGGCACTGGTTTGGTGTGCCTCGGGAGGCCCCTAATGCGGTTGATGACGGCGAGGGTAACTTTAACCGGGTAATTGATCCCGATCGCACCGGGCGCCACTTATTTGAATTCGAGTTGCAGGCGCCGATCGATCTGGCTCAGCCGTGGCGAGTACATTGGGTGACGCGCGAGGGCGATCAATCGGTTCCGCTACGACCGGGCGATTATTTTCACCAACTCGCTACGGATCTGCCGCTGGGCGCCCGGATTGAGGGCGGCAAAACCGTGTTCCGGTTATTCGCGCCGCGAGCACGAGAAGTGCGATTGGTCTTAGCTGACCTAGAAGGCGAAGAGCGGACGATTACGATGGAGCGTCGCTCCGCAGACAATCCGGGAGATGCCTCTGTTTGGGAACACGCAGAGCGCGCGAATTGCGACGGATGGACTTACAGCTATCGACTCGAAGGGCCGGGGGATGAGTTTGGTATGTTTGATCCCGAGCAGGCCGTGTTGGACCCGTATGCCCAGGCGGCGTTGAGTCGGGCGGGACCCGGGATCGTAGTGGGGGCGAGGCCCAAGGTGTCGGACGGGTTTAAGACGCCCGCTTGGCAGGATTTGATTATCTGCGAAGCGCATGTGCGTGACTTGGCGGCGTTGGCGAAAACCGACGCGAATGACGAGGAGCGGTTGGGTTTTCGCGGATTGCAGCGATGGGTGGAGAGCCCGGGGTTTTACCTCGAGCAGCTGGGCGTGAACTGCGTCGAGCTGCAACCGGTGCAGGAATTCGATAACGAGACGGTGGACGAGTATCATTGGGGATACATGACCAACAATTACTTCGCCCCGGAGAGCACGTATGCGCTCGATCCGGCGAAAGCCTCGGGGATCGGGGAATTGCAGGAATTGGTGACGGCATTTCATCGGCGCGGTATCGCGGTGGTGCTCGATGTGGTTTATAACCACGTCGGCGTGCCGGGGCACCTGATGTTCATCGACAAACTTTATTACTTCACGACCACCCAGGCCGGGGACCTCATGAACTGGAGCGGGTGCGGCAACGATTTGCGGGCGAACGCAGCGATGGCGAAACGGCTGATCATCGACAGTTGCCGACATCTGATCGAGACATTCGGAGTCGATGGGTTTCGGTTCGATCTGGCCGAGTTGTTGGGCGCAGATGTGCTTTGTGATATCGAGGTCGCGTTGAAGGAAACGAAACCGGATGTGATCCTGATCGCAGAGCCATGGAGTTTCCGCGGACATATTGCCGATCAGCTCGCCGACACGGGCTGGGCATCATGGAATGACGGCTATCGCCGATTCCTGAAGGATTTTGTGCAGGCGAAAGGTTCGCGGGAACAATTCGCTTATTATTTGAAGGGGGCACCGTGGCACTTCGCCCATTGGCCGGCGCAAACCGTCAATTACGTGGAATCACATGATGATCGCACCTGGATTGACGAGATCACCGAAAACGAGGATGGCAGCGGACACTTGCCGACGGCCAACGATCGGCGCCGCACCCACCTGATGGCGGCGGTGCTGTTTTCCTCCATCGGCATTCCCATGGTTTCGGCGGGACAGGACTTCCTGCGCTCCAAGCACGGCGTCAACAACACCTACCTCCGCGGTGATTTGAACGCCCTAGATTACCGGCGGATGGAGCGATTCCCGGGCACGCACGCGTATTTCTCCGACTGGATCGCCTTTCGCCGGTCGGCGCACGGGGCGCTGTTGCGGCACTACTCACGGGCTTCGGAAGGGTTTTTCGCCTTCTGGTATGCCGAGGATTCGTTGGCGGCGGCCGTGTTATACAATGCCGACCTGTCCCAAGGCGATTCTCAGCTTTTGCTAGCCGTTAATCCGACGCTCCATGATGTCGAAATCGTGGTGGGCGAGGAGGTGATTGATGGAAAATGGGTAAAAGTAGCTGATCACGAGCGGTTTATAAGTCCAAACCATCCGGCGCCGCCGGTCGGAATGGAGGGGAAACTCTGGTTGCCGGCGCTGGGCTGCGGCCTGTGGTGCCGGCCAGATTGAGCTAATTTGCCCCGTAAGAGCGGCCAGCTCGCAAAACCCCTTGCCAAGCGCGGTGCCGCTCACTTCGCTCGTCGTGTCTGCGTCCAGATGACGTGGGCTAAACAAACACAGCATATAACCCATTACATTGGAGTAACCCATGGCAGTAAAAGTAGGCATTAACGGTTTTGGTCGCATCGGGCGATTGGTATTTCGCGCCCTCGTCGAGCAAGGCCTGCTCGGTGACACTCTCGACGTCGTGGCCGTGAACGATCTCGTTCCCGCCGACAACCTCGCTTATCTTCTCAAGTATGACTCTACCCAGGGTCGCTTCAACGGCACCGTGAGCAGCAAGAAGTCTTCCGACGACGCTGCCGCTGATGACGTTTTGGTGGTCAATGGTAAGGACATCAAAGTTCTCAGCGAACGCGCGGGTCCCGCCGCTCTTCCTTGGGGTGACCTCGAAGTCGATCTCGTGATCGAGTCGACCGGTCTCTTCACGCAAGACAGCAAGGCCCAAGGTCACATCGACGCTGGCGCCAAGAAGGTCATCATTTCCGCACCCGGCAAGGGCGACGTCGCGACCATCGTGATGGGCGTCAACGACGACACCCTCGACGTTCAAAACACCAACCTCATTTCCAACGCTTCCTGCACCACGAACTGCCTCGCGCCGCTCGTGCATGTGCTCCTTAAGGAAGGTATCGGCATCGACGAAGGTCTCATGACCACCGTCCACTCCTACACCGCGACCCAAAAGACGGTCGACGGTCCTTCCCCGAAGGACATGAAAGGTGGCCGCTCCGCTGCGATCAACATCATCCCTTCCACCACCGGTGCCGCCAAGGCGGTCGCGTTGGTTTGCCCGGAAGTTGCCGGCAAGCTGACCGGTATGGCCTTCCGTGTGCCGACCCCGACGGTTTCGGCCGTCGACCTCACCGTGAAGACCGTGAAGGAAACCTCCCTGACCGAGATCAATGCTCTGCTCAAGGGTGCTTCCGAGACCTACCTCAAAGACATCCTCGGTTACACCGAAGACGAGGTTTGCTCGACCGACTTCATCCACGATCCCCTGTCGTCGATCTACGACGCCGGCTCGTCCATCGAGCTCAACAGCAAGTTCTTCAAGCTGGTGAGCTGGTATGACAACGAGTGGGGTTACTCCAACCGCGTCGTCGATCTCGCCAAGAAGATCGCCGCGGAACTCTAAGTCGGATCCCGACTTAGAGCCGAAAGGCTGAAAGACTGAAACGCTGAAAGGCTGAAATTTTTTTCAGCTCCAGCCCGAAGTCTTTCAGCCTTTTTTGTTTCTTAAATTTTTCATCAACACCTGAATCCGTTAAAGAGTAGGTTTCATTTCAGCGTCTCAGTTTTCAGATTTTCAGCATTTATGTTTAAATCCATCCGTGATCTCGACCTCGCCGGTCAACGCGTGCTCATCCGCGTAGACTTCAACGTCCCCCAGGACAAAGCCACCGGCGAAATCACCAACAACCAGCGCATCGTTGCGGCGCTCCCGACGATTCAGCACGCCCTCGATAGCGGTGCATCGGTCGTGCTCATGAGCCACCTCGGTCGTCCCAATGGTCAGGCCAACCCGAAGTTTACACTTAAGCCCGTGGCCGACGAGCTCGCCAAGTTACTCGGCCGCGATGTCGCTTTCGCTACTGATTGCGTGGGATCCGAAGTCGAAGCCCAAGCCGCTGCCCTCACGGCCGGCCAGGTGTTACTCCTCGAGAACCTACGCTTCCACATCGAGGAAGAAGGTAAGGCCAAGAACGAAGACGATTCTTCCAGCAAAGCCGAACCGGCCGCGGTTGAAGCTTTCCGCGCCAGTCTCACCAAAATGGGTGACGTGTTCGTGAACGATGCCTTCGGTACCGCTCACCGCGCCCACTCGTCCATGGTCGGCGTCGCGCTGGCCGACAAGGCGGCCGGTTTTCTGATGGAGAAGGAGTTGGTCGCTTTTAACAAAGTACTCGATAATCCCGAACGCCCGTTGCTCGCCATTCTCGGGGGGGCGAAAATCGCGGACAAAATTCCGTTGATCAACAACCTGCTCGAGAAGGCCGATAAGATCATCATCGGCGGCGGCATGGCCTATACCTTCAAGAAGAAGATCGATGGCATGGCCATTGGCCAAAGCCTCTTCGATGAGCAAGGCGCTGAAATCGTGGAAGAACTCGTGGCCAAAGCGAAAGAGAAGGGCGTCGAGCTCATCTTCCCGGTCGATTACATCTGTGCCGACGACTTCAGCCCTGATGCCAACACCCAGGACGCCGACGATGCCTCGGGTATCCCCGATGGCTGGGAAGGCCTCGATGCCGGACCAAAGTCCCGCGAGCTCTACCGTGCCGCCATCCTCGCGTCCAAGACCATCATCTGGAACGGACCGGCGGGGGTATTCGAATTCGAGAAATTCGCCGATACCACCAAGGCCCAAGCCGACGCTGTCGCCGAAGCCACCGCCAATGGTGCCATCTCCGTCGTCGGAGGCGGGGATACCGCCACGGCCGCCAAGAAGTTTGGGGTGGCCGACAAGGTTTCCCACTGCTCGACGGGTGGAGGCGCCAGCCTGGAATTCCTCGAAGGCAAAATCCTTCCGGGCGTCGCATTCTTGCAGAGCTAGAGCTCTGTCGAAGTAGCGAGCATCGAGCATCGAGTAGTGAGTATTTTTCTCAACTCGCTCCTCATTCACCTTGTTCTACTACTCACTTCCCGCTACTCACTACTCACTACTTTAATTAAAAAATTATGATCCGCAAAAAACTCATCGCCGGTAACTGGAAGATGAATAAAACCTCCGCTGATGCGAAGGCGCTCGTCGAGGATATCGTATCCGAAGTGGGCAACGTGAAGGACGTCGATATCGTCGTCTCTCCTCCCTTTACCTCCCTCGAAACGGTCGGCCAAGCGGTCGATGGCTCCAACGTGAAACTCGGTGCTCAAAACATGCACCCCGAGCCCAGTGGCGCTTACACCGGCGAAGTTTCCGCCGAGATGCTCCGCTCGACCTACACCCGCTACGTGATCCTCGGACACAGCGAACGTCGCGCTTACTTCGGCGAGTCCGACGAGTTCGTGAACCAGAAGGTCCTGGCCGCGCTCAAGGCCCAGCTCAAACCCATCCTCTGTGTCGGTGAAACGCTCGAAGAACGCGAAGCCGGCGACACGCTCAAGGTAGTGCAAACCCAACTTGAAGGTGGCCTCGCGGGCACTGCGGAAGGTCAAGCCACCGAGATCGTGATCGCTTACGAACCTGTCTGGGCGATTGGCACCGGCAAGGTTGCGACGACCCAGCAGGCCCAGGAAGTGCACGCGTTCATTCGCGAGTTGCTGGGCAAACTGTTGAGCCCCGCGGCTGCCGGTAAGATCCGCATCCTCTACGGTGGATCCATGAAGCCAGGCAATGCACCTGAACTCTTGGCCGAAGCCGATATCGACGGCGGTCTCATCGGCGGCGCCTCGCTCGAAGCCCGCAGTTTCGTGCAACTCGTCCAAGCCGCGCAAGCAGCAGAGTAATCCGAACGGCACCATTTTTAATTTCCCAGCCCGGCCTGAAACGGCCGGGCTTTTTTGTGGGCGGTTGGGGAAGGGGTGGGGTCAGCGTTGCGAAAAAATGCAATGAATCCCGCGAAGCGGGATCAGTTCACTTTTTGCAACCTGACCCCTTCGAGTGGCGAGCGGCTCGGGAGAAGGGTTACGTCGTCATAAGTTTACTTCGTTACACTACGTAGAACTTATCAACGACATGACCCCGGAGGGCAGTTTTTTGTTACTTGCCACTTGGAACTTGATACTTCGCGCGCAGCAGCGCGCGGTCGGCCTGACCCCAGTGGGCAGTTTCTTGATAGTTGATACATGCTACTTATTACTTCGGCCATTGGTGAGTCGCTTAAGCGACTCACCAATGGCCGAAGTAATAAGTAGCATGT
>CBFHXU010000061.1:0-8529 GCA_965659875.1 uncultured Opitutaceae bacterium | reverse complement strand
GCCGCCAGGTAATTCGGATGCCACAACTCGTGCTCGGCTTCGGGCACGACGGTGTAGGTGCTGTTTACGTAAAAGTCTCGGACCGATTCCGCCCGGCGATGCATTTGGGCATCTTCGGTTCCTCCGACCATGATGTCGGCGGGAGTGGTGGCGTTGCCTTCGCGATACGAAATATCCCAGCGCATGGGCTCGTCATCGTCTTCTTCGAAAAATGGGGAAATTGAACCGAGGATGAGGTGCTTCGCTTCGAGTGCTCCAAGATGCGAGTAGAGGGCGCCAAGGGAGAATCCCATCACGATCTTCCCCCTGGTTTGAGGGCCGATCTGGTCGATGACATCGCGACGTCCGAAGCTGGGTTGTGACCCTGTCCAATTGATCTGCACAAACTCAATTTCCCAGCCAGAGGATTGCACGAAGTTGACGAAGGGCTGGAAACGTTGTTCCGCGCCCGGCATCGGTGGGGTGATGGTGAGCAAAGACATGCGCGCAATCTGCCGAGGATTGCTTTGGCGTCAAATGGGTGAGTGCTGATGTGGAAGGTGAACCGATCGACGGGTGCCGGTTTGACGTGTTGGTATCATGCGCTCAGGTTCGCGCGCATGACGTTTTTTCTACGGCTGTTACCCCTGTTAGGCTGTTTGATTTTCGCGGGATGCGCGCAATCCGAGACCCCTGCGCTTGAAGAGGCTGCGGTGGCGGCTCCGCCCAACGTGTTGTTCATTTCCATCGATGATTTGAACGATTGGTTGGCCGTGATGGACGGGCATCCCGATGTGAAGACACCCCACATCGATCGCCTGGCGAGCCGCGGCACGTTGTTTGCCGACACCCATTGTCAGTTCCCACTTTGCGGTCCGTCGCGGGCGAGTATCATGACCGGGCTGTTGCCCTCATCGATGGGCATCACGGATCATCTGAACGACGAAAAGGTGCAGGCGTTGGCTGAGAAGCATGGCACGCCCTTGTTGCACGAGACGTTTGCGGATGCGGGCTACAAGACCATGGCGGTGGGGAAGCTCTTTCACCGACACGTGCCCGAAGGAACCGTGGACATGTCGGGCGGCCGCGAGCCGTTTGGCCCCAAGCCGAAGCCGGGCTATAATTGGGTGAGCGACAAGACGTCGACCGATTGGCAGGCTTGGCCCGCCACGGATGAAGAAACCGCGGACTACCGCACCGCCCAGTGGGCGATCGATCGGTTGGGCGAAAAACATGATAAACCGTTTCTGTTGATGGCGGGTTTCCTGCGTCCGCATGTGCCGTGGTTTGCTCCGCCCGAGTGGTTTGAGATGCAGAAGTCCGCCGACGCGGTGGCACTCCCGCCCTACGAGCCCAACGATTGGGATGACGTTCCGGAGTATGCACGCACGGTTGCCTGGGAACCTCAGTTTCCGACGACGGACTGGGCCATCAAAGAGGATCAGTGGGGCAATATCGTACAGGCGTATTTGGCCTGTATCTCCTTCGTGGATCATCAGGTGGGCACGGTGTTGGATGCGCTGGAGGCGTCACCCTATGCCGACAATACGATCATCATCCTGTGGTCGGACCACGGCTACCACCTGGGCGAAAAAGGGATCTTCAAGAAAGTGACCCTGTGGGACCGCTCCACCAAGGTGCCGATGATCATCGCGGGTCCGGGCTTGCCGGAAGGGCAGGTGACGCATCGCGTGACTCAGTTGTTGGATGTCTATCCTACGTTGCTCGATCTGGCGGGGCTTCCAGCCAACCCCGTCAACGAAGGCCATAGCTTGCGGCCCTTGATCGAGGATCCGCAGGCGGCATGGAATCACCCCGCGATCACCAATCTACGAGCGGCCAATCACAGTGTGGTGACGGCAGCGTATCGCTATATCCGATACGCCGACGGCAGCGAGGAACTTTACGACCGCGTGCAGGATCCGGATGAACTGACCAATGTCGCCGCCCGAGCGGACTTGGCTGAGATCAAAGCCGGGCTGGCACTGCAACTTCCGCGCGACGTGGTAGAGTAGCAGGGGATCGTAAAGTAACCATATTGGTTACTTTCCCGGGTTCCTCTTCCGTGATCGCATGCGAGGAAGGGGTCAGGTCGTGATAAGTTAATTCCTCCCGCTACGCGGGGTCCATAGAGCGGGTCTCCATCCCGCCCCGTCTCGTGTTACGTGATACTTGGAACTCGGAATTCCGGAGGGTGCCCTACGGCCGATCGTTGACGACATCGCCGCGGGGAGGGAGCTCCCCGACGAGTCGCAGGGTGAGCGGGTAGCGATAGACCTCGTCATTAGCCGCTTTCACGATGGCGATAATCGACAGCACAAACGTAGCGACGGCGAGCATCCCGATCAGGAGTGCGCCGATGCCGAATACGAGCATGAGCGGCACACAACACAGGGCCCAGAGGGTGAAGCTGATATGGAAGTTGAGCGCTTCGGCGGCGTGGGTAGGGACGATCGAGCGATCGTTTTTGGAGACCAGATAGACGATGAGGGGAATCAGTATCGGTGCGCCTAAAAAGGTGGCCGCATGGCTGAGAATAGCGAGCAGGCGATGGCTGGAATCAATATGGGAAGGAGTGACGTTGATCGGAGCTGACATGATAAAATGGAATATGATGCGGACTTTACGTTGTTTGATTTTTTCTTAGACAAAATGAATACCCCGGCAACCCTCAGAAAGTTGCGTGGAATCTTTAATTCGAATTGTAACCCGGCTTTCAGCCGAAGCGTCTTTGATCTCTGTGCCCCTAACTTTACGACTCCTGGTCTGCTTTTTGGCAGGCGTATTCACCCTTTCAGCGGAAACTACTCATCCTAAGCCGTTGAAGGTCAAAGCCCCCATGTATCCGGCGTTGAAGGTTAAAGAGCCCATTGCCGGCCAGGCGGTGGTGGAGTTTACCGTTGGAATAGACGGCAAGGCGACCAAACCCGTCGTAAAATCGGCCGATGATAAAGCTTTTGGGCAGGCCGTGATCGCCGTGTTGCCGGATTGGGAGTTTCAACCTGCGACGGTGGATGGTGCTCCCGTTGCCAAGAAAGTTTCGATTCCGTTTCAATTTAAGCCCACCGGCAAAGACATGTTTAATCGCGGAACGGGCCGGATGGTTTTTCGCCCCCTCGAAGGTGAGCCCATCCCCGTGAGGTCATTGGGGCAACGTCCCCAGCCGAAGGGGCGGCCCGGCGTATCTTACCCCAAGTCGAAACTCGGCAGTGGGGAAGAGGTGCGGGTGCGCGTGAAATTCATCATCGGCCGGGACGGCAAGACCTACAATCCGGAGGTGCTCGATGAGGTGGAGCAGGTTTGGTATCTCGCGGCCTTGGCGACCGTGGCGCAGCGCGAATTTCAACCGATTAAGAAAAAGGGTAAGCCGCAGCTGGTCGAAGTTACTTTCCCCATCTTCTTTACTGAAAATCCGCAGCAAGGCCGGGGTGGTCGCGGTGGCGGTGGCGGCGGTGGTGGCGGCGGCCGGGGTTAATAGCATCTCCTCAGGGTGGGCTCCTAGTTAATCCGCTCTGCCATCGATTGCGCCAATCCGCAGAGGAAGGTGGTGTCTCCCGGGAGTCGGGCGAATTCAGCGATGGCTGAGTGGGTGCGCTCCTTTACCATCACGCGGGACGCCTCCAACCCGTGAAGGCGCACGTAGGTGGTTTTTTCGGTGGCTTCGTCTTTGCCGACGGTTTTCCCCAGAGTCGCGGTGTCCGCGGTGACATCCAAAATGTCGTCAACGATTTGGAACGCCAATCCGAGATCTCGACCGGCCAAGCGCAGTGAATCCAATTTGGGGGTATCCCACCCGGCCAACAGGCCTCCCATCACCAACGCCGTCTCGATCATGGCTGCGGTTTTGTTCAAATGAATGAAGTCCAAGTCTTCGGCGGTGGCATCGCCCCGGGCTTCGCCGAGCAGATCCGCCATTTGCCCCCCAATCAAACGGCGTGAACCCGCGGTGTCCGACAATTCTCGAATCAACGCGTGGGAAAGCAGGGGTGAGTCGGCGTAGGCTTGAGCCAGGAGGGCAAACGCGTGGGTGAGGAGGGCGTCACCGGCCAGTAGCGCGGTGGCTTCATCAAATTTCCGATGCACGGTCGCCCGACCCCGGCGCAGGTCATCGTCGTCCATACAAGGCAGATCGTCATGGATGAGGGAGTAGGTGTGCAGGCACTCGATGGCGACCGCCGCGGGCAGTGGATCAGGTAAATCGGGGGCTTCACCCAGTTCGGCGACGGCTAAAACGAGGGCAGGCCGGAGACGTTTACCTCCGGCCTCGAGGCTGTAGCGCATGGCCGCGTGCAACTGGCCGGGCCGGGTGTCGGCAGACGGGACATGTCGGTCGAGACCGGTTTCCACCCGGGTAACAAGGGATTTTAATTTGTTTGTGACTTCCATGGGGGCGCCGCTAATTTTGGCAGCACATCGACTTTACGCCGCAATGCCCACCCTAGAACTCGTTTGCAAACGCCTTTTCGCGGACTCCTCATGGTTCATTAAGTGTATCGTGGGCGCGCTCTTGCTCGTGATCCCCGTCGCCCAGTTTCTGGCGTTCGGGTATCTCTATGCCCTGATCGAGCGGGCTCGACGCGGTGATACCGTGATTTTGCCGGACTGGGGCGAATGGAAACGGCTGTTTTTCGACGGGATCGTGGCCTTTGTGATTTTCTTCGTGCTGGGCGTATTACCGATCGCGGCGGCCTGGCTGCTGACCCTGCCTTTGCGGGTATTTGATTTCGGTGTGTTTGTCTATCTGCCCATGGTGCCCGTGGTCATGATTGTCGGCCCCTTGGTGGTGGCGGGGATCTACCAATACCAAAAACGTGAACAATACGCCGACGCCTTCCGGTTTCAGGTGCTCGGCTCCATGCTGCGTTCCGCTCAATCCAAATTTGTGCTGCCAACCCTTTCGGTGATCGGACTGTTGGTCGCGGCGTATCCTTTGATGACATTCACCGTCTTCGTGGCCCTCGCCGGGAGTTGGACCTATTATGCCGCGACTTACCGGATCATCGAGGAAAGCCGCCGCGGTGGCATCAAACTCTAGTAACTCCATTGCCTGAACCGTTCTGATATATGCCGACATACGACTACACCTGCACCAAGTGTGGCCACGAGTGGGAAGCCTTCCAATCCATGAAGGACGAACCTCTGAAATCCTGCCCGGACTGCAAAAAACGCTCCGCCAAACGCATGGTGGGCGGCGGTGCGGGATTGATTTTTAAAGGCTCCGGATTCTATATCACGGATTACAAGAACAAGCCGGCCGGTGGTGCGGAGGCAAAATCCGCGTCCAAAGCTGATTCTGGCAAAAAACCGGCCGCAGCGGCCAAATCCGACTCTAAATCTTAACCCTTCAGACTCATGGCTAAATCCCAAAAGAAAATTGAACGAGAACTCTATGGTCCCAGCCTTTTTGAGGTCACCTTGGGGGCGTTGCTGAGTATATTGCTGGGTGGAATATTGGCGACGGGCTACCTGATTGCGCAACCCGTTGATACGGTGCGTTCACTCCCACGCGAACCGGATCCGGACAAAGTCTATTATGTGAAAGGCTCGGCCAGTACCAGTCTCGGGGGGCAGTGGATGCGCAAGAAACAGATGCTGACCGAAGAGGGCGCCCTTCAACTTGAGATCAATGAGGATGAACTGAATTCGTGGTTTACCTCTTCCCAGCCCAAAGCGGATGCCGAAGAGACTCCGGGTATTATTTCGGCCGATGATGTTAATTTTCGGATCCATGAAGATGCCCTGCAAGTTGGCCTGTCCTGTGACATCAGTGTGCCCGGATTCGCCAAATCGGTTATTCTGCAGGCGAAGGGTGGTTTTTCGAACGACGGGGATCGGTTTAATTTTGAACCGACCGAAGTGATGCTCGGCCAATTGGCGGCCCATAAACTTCCGCTCATCGGAAACTTGATCGTGAACCGGATATGCTCCGCGCAAGAGATTCCTCACGACATGGAAGACGCGTGGGATTCGCTCGAAGAGGTTCAAGTGCAGGGTGACAAAATTCTGTTGGTCCGTCGGTAATTGGGGCTTCTCGTTACGCTGTTTCACCGGCGCCTAAAGCGGGGAGTCCTCGTTACCGCAGGGGGACGGATCACCCATGACTCTGCGTGGCTCTATTCCTCATTGAGGTCGGCTGGAGGTATGATTAAGGCATGCCCGAGTCAAAAGACGGTTCGCTTCAGAGCGCGGAAAGCAGGGTGTCCATGTCCACGTTTTCCTGCACCAGACGTTTAATGACGGGAATCTTATCTGTGTCGCCCGGTTCCGTTTTCACGGTCATGCTGTTGATCTTTGACGTGACGGTGTAGCTTTCCCCCTCCGCCATCATCACGGGGACGTTGGTTTGAGTAACGAGTGCACGGAGTTTGGGGTCGGGTTCGATATCATTGGTAAGCACAATACCCGCCAGCGCGTTTCCGGGATCTTGCTGTGCCGCTGAGATCGCCGCGAGCAGGATGTCGTCACGATCACCGGGCGTAATGATTACCGTGCCGGGACGAAGATGCTCGACGATGCCCTTTGCCGTCATGGCGCCGACCACCAGGCGGGACACGCGCACGGATTCGGCGCCTTCGCTGGCGTTGAGCCACCGCCCCTTAATTTCTCCCGCAATCTGTCGTAGGTTGGGGCTCGTGAGAACCTGTTGCACGGGCAATAGCCCCAGCAAAGGCACGTCCAGCCGTTTTAAACCGCAGCCCACATAATCGCGAATCAGTTCGGCCTTATCGGGTTCAACTTTGTTGATGATGGCCCCGACGACCTCGACTCCGACCTTGTCGAACAACGCCTTGTTCAGGGCAATTTCATCGATGGGGCGTCCGATGCCTCCCGGGCAAACGATCACGGCCTTGGACTTAAGGAGTTTGGCCACGCTGGCGTTGGAGAGGTCAAAAACACTGCCGACTCCGGCGTGACCTGACCCCTCGATGAGGGTGAAATCTTTTTCCCACGATACCCGGTCGAAAGCACGGCAGATGTTATCCTTTAGTTTCGGCAGCGTGTTCTCCGGCTCCTTGAGGTAACGTCGCGTGAAGGTGCCATCGATCGCGACGGGGCTCATGCTCTCAATCGGCACGTGAACCTGGTAAATCGTGTCGAGTAGCACGGAATCCTCATCGACCTTATGGCCGTGAACTTCGACGAATCGTTGTCCAATGGGTTTGATAAAACCCACGCGCGGAAAGAAGGATCGCAGCGCCTGAAACAGGCCCAGACATGTGGTCGTTTTCCCGTCATTCATCCGGGTGGCCGCCACGAATAATCGTTGGGTGGTCGTATTGGTCGGTGCCTTGAGGAGCGGCAGCGCAGGTAGATTGAACGGGTTGATCGACACGAGAATTATTCGGATGAATTTTCCAACGCCGGAAAGAGCTCCGCCCGGTCGATGGCTTGCACGCCGCAGACGACGGCCGCGCCAAAAACATCATGGGCACTGGAACCACGACTGATTTCGGCGGCAGGTTTGGTGAAGCCGGTCAGAATTTGTCCGAACGCATTGGCACCGGCGATGTGTTGCACGAGTTTGAATCCGATATTGCCGCTGTTCAGGTCGGGGAAAACCAAAACATTGGCCCGCCCGGCGACGGGAGATTTGACGCGCTTGGCGGACGCAATATGGCGATCGAGGGCCGCGTCGAGTTGGAGTTCGCCGTCGATCGCAAAATCGAGGTCCGATCCCCGCACGCGGTCTTGGGCAAGTCGGGTGGCTTCACGCATTTTACTCACGCTGGGTTCCTCCGAGGAACCGTGCGAGGCGTAGCTGAGTAAAGCGATGTGGGGAGTTTCGTTGGTGAGATGATGTGCGATGATGCCGGTGGAGACGGCGATATCCGCCAACTGATCAGCCGACGGGTTTGGCAGCACGCCGCAGTCAGCCATAAACAACGTGCCCGAACTCCCGATCGGTTTTTCGTCGAAATCCAGAATCATCAGCGAAGACACGGTCTTCACGCCCTCAAGTTGCGGAATAATCTGTAGTAGCGGGCGGAGGGAGTTTGATGCACTTTGGGTGGCTCCGGCGACCACCGCTTCGACGTGATTGTTCATCACCATGAGCGCGGCGAAAGTGGTGTGATTGCGCACCGCCTCGTGAGCTTCCGCCAAACTCATTCCCTTGGCTTCGCGAAGTTCATAAAGATGTTGGGCGAAAGACTCGGTCTCGTCGCTGCGGGCAGGATCGAGAACCCGGATGCCTTCGAGATTCACATGCAATTGTTGGGCGAGGCGTTTGATTTCGGTGCGATTGCCCAGTAAAACCGGCACCCCGAGCCGGCTCGTGACCCATTGGCGGGCAGCCTGTAGGATGCGATGGTCTGCTCCCTCCGGAAACACGATGCGTTTCGGGTGACGCTGTAGCTTGGGCAGGAGACGAGGCAGCAAAGGCATATGGGCAAAAAACTGTCGCTCGAAAAATACGGCGTCAACCCTCGCGCCAACGTCTCACCCGGCCCCCTCCGTTTCCGGAAACATACTCCGTAAATACGCAAAATAAGCGAATATGTAAATATCATATAATCAATGATATAAACACCATTGTCACTTAGTAAGTGA
>CBFHXU010000060.1:0-15450 GCA_965659875.1 uncultured Opitutaceae bacterium | reverse complement strand
CTTTGACGGACGCAAAAGCGGCAGCAGTGACTTGCCATCGTATTGGTAGTCGGCCGGCCCGTCGACGTCGCAGAGTTCCATGAGCGTCGGCAAAATATCGATGTGCGCGGTCAACTCAGAGATGTCGCGAGCTTTCGTAAACTTACCGGCCGGCCAGTGCATGAAAAACGGCACGCGGTGACCGCCATCGTAGGCACTGCCCTTTTTGCCGTTCATACCGTCGTTGAAGATCTTTTCTCCGGAAGCGGTGCCGTTGTCGGTGGTGAAGATAAAAATTGTATTTTCCGCCAGTCCCCGATCCGCCAGCCAGGCGCGTAAACTACCCACATTTTCATCAATGTTGGCAATCATGCCGAAGAAGATCGCTTCTCGCTCCGAGAGACCCTGTTCGATGTAGGGTTTCCAATATTTCTCCGGCGCGTGAAACGGGCTATGCGGCGCGTTGGTGGAAATGTAGGTCAGGAACGGTTTTCCCGCCGCCTGTGCCTCCGTCATGAAGCGTTTGGCTTCGGAGAAATAAACATCGCTGCAATAGCCTTGGTATTTCGTCGGCACCCCATTGTGGAAGTAAGTATCGTCAAAATAAGCATTATCCCAGTAGTCGGGCGTTTGACCCACGCCACCGCCGCCATGCGCCACTACTTCGGTAAAGCCGCGATCTTGGGGCCGGTAAGGGTAATTATCTCCGAGGTGCCATTTTCCAAACATACCCGTCGCGTAACCGTTGTCGGAAAACACTTCGCCCAGTGTCGTTTCGCCCACCCGCAGAAATGATCGCCCCATGATGGTGTGCCACGGCCCGGCGCGATTGGTGTAGTGACCACTCATGAGAGCACCGCGAGTGGGCGCACAGGTCGGACTCACATGGTAATCGGTGAGGCGGATCGATTCACCGTGCAGTCGATCAAGTTCGGGGGTCTTTAGCGTCGGGTTACCATGGGCGGAGATATCTCCGTAACCTTGGTCGTCCGTGATGACGATGACCACATTGGGGCGTTCGGCGAGGAGATTGAGGGAAAGCAGGGCAAAACCGATGAGGGCAATTATTGGTCGAATCATGAAAGTTGGTGTTGGAGATGACAGATTACCGAGGTCAGCGACCTCGGCTACAGCGGGTTGAGGATTGAAGCTATCCAAGTTGTAGCCGGGCTCGGTGAGCCCGGTGCGGTGGGTGGGCAAAAGATTGTAGCAGGAATCGCCGAAGGGGACTTTGGGGTTAATCCAAACGATAAACCTCTCGGGCCGTTCCACCCAAGACTCTTTCTTGCTCCGATTTCGACAAGTCGTTCGCCATGCTCTGCCCAAACCGTAACCAGCGTTCATATTCGGATCGCACCAAACACACCGGCCAATCCGAGCCAAACATCAGTCGATCAGGCCCAAACGCAGCCAACACGATTTCCCAATACGGTCGCAGCAGCTCATCGTCCCACAATTCACCGTCCACTTCGGTGACGAGCCCGGAAAACTTACAACTGACATTGGGACGCTGGGCGATCTGAGCGATATGCTCCCGCCAAGAAGATGGCGGGCCGTCCGCTCCGATCACCGGCTTCGCAATATGATCCACCACGAATCGTTGCTCCGGATGTCGATCCACAAACGCAATACTGGCGGGCAACTGCGGCGCGGTAATGAGAATATCGTAAACGAGGTCCAGTCGCGTGACTTCCCGGATACCGGCATTAAACGCCGGTCGGGCCAAAAATTCGGGATCGGACTCCCCCTGCACCACGTGGCGCGCTCCCTTGAAGACCGGATTGGCGGCGAGGGTAGCCATATCATCGGCCACAGAGGGCGCCGCCAAGGGCACCCAACCGACCACCCCGCGAATAAAGTCATCCGCGGCGGCCAGCTCGAGCAGCCACTGCGATTCAGCCAAAGACTGACGCGCCTGCACGGCCACGGAACCCGTCACCCCGAGAGCCGCTGCCGCCGTCCGCAAATCCGCCGGCGTAAAATCGCGCCGGATCACCGCCATATCATCATCGATCCAATCGTATTCCTCCGGGGAATACTGCCAAAAGTGTTGGTGGGAATCGATCATGGGTCAGTGAAGATAATCCAAGAGTGACGAGTCAGTCTTCCGCCGCAATTCGCATAAAATTCAAACAGTTCAATAACTCCTCCCTGGGGACAATCGGGGTCAATTATTGCCACAAAAAAGCACAAAAACCTCAACTGCGAAAGGGCAGCAGCTGGCGTCTCCGAGTGTCGGCTCAAGCCACGGCACGACACTTTGTTCCACCGCCCCTACCCAACCGAAAAATGACCACAAAAAGGCTCAAAAAACCGTCCGCTCAATCCACCCGACATCAGCGCGCCTACGGCGTAAACTGGTAAGCGAAAATATCCGCGTCGTGCAGCACAAACCGCAGACGCACGGCCTGACCGGCCAGCTCGCTCAAATCCCGATCGCTGGTCCACGAGATCGCTCGATCCACCGTATTGCCGTAA
The DNA here is from genome assembly GCA_965659875.1 of uncultured Opitutaceae bacterium. Classification (GTDB taxonomy): domain Bacteria; phylum Verrucomicrobiota; class Verrucomicrobiia; order Opitutales; family Opitutaceae; genus Actomonas. Next base: position 12,993 of record CBFHXU010000060.1, on the reverse strand, counting down.
AGCGGCGCGCAATCGGCCAAGGCGAATCCGCTCACCGGTTGACCCGATTCATCCTGAATTTCCACCCGCACACTGCCGGCCGCCGACGTGGCGAAATTTAATGCCAATTGGGACCCTTCAAAACGAATCGGTTTGGTCACCAATTCGCCACCCGAACTCGGCGCCCACAGCGATACAAACCCATCCAAGCGCAAGGTGTAACGCCGCAAAGCACTCCCGGGTGCGGTCCAGTAACTTTCCACCGCATACATCGACAATTCGTTGGGCGCACCGGGCAAATCAGATTGGGTCTCCACCACATGCCAAGCCATGTATTGCTGACCATAGTGCCAGGTGCCGGGACGCTCCATCCCGGGCTGCAAAAATGCCTCGTTCCAACGTTTAAAAAGCACCCCATCACGACTGCTCATCAGCAGCGTATCGGTAAGCGCCGCCCCGTAGCGTTCGGATGCACGGCCTCTGTCGATCCGAGCATCCAATTCGGGCAGCGCCCTCAACGAGTCTGACCATGCCGCCACCCGGTCCGGATGTTCCATCTCATCCAGCGCGGCCCGCGCCTCCGCTGTCTTGTCCTCATGCCCCCGCTCAAGATAACGAGCCGGAAACCCCAGCAGCAGGTGGGGCGCGCGATGGTAGGGTTTGATCACATTGGTGTAGAGCTGCTCCAGCGGGGAATCCTCGTAGGATAAATCCTCCGTGTTCTCCCAATGAATGAAGTCCTGGGAAGTCGCCGTGCGAATCGCCCGGCTGCCCATCCAGTAGTCGTTTTCGTCCGGGATAAAGTAGCGCCAATAAGCGCGGTAACAGCCCGCCGCCTCATCCCAAAAAGCCAGGTTCTGAGAATCAAATTTCCCGTCCGTGATGATCGGTTCGTCGTGCAACAACGACCAGTGGATCCCATCGGCCGATTTGAGCGCGATGAGCGTCGAATCCGGATGCGACATCTGGCGAATAATCGCCTTGTAGCGCGCGTCCGCCGGGGCATCGGGATTGGTATCGAGGAATACTGCGGGATGCGCCGCATCGAGTTCCAGCTCTCCCATTTTTTCCTGAACCAACACGATGTTGTTATCGGTGGATCCATCAAATTCGTGCAGCCCGAGGGAGGGTTTACGCCAATGAATCCCGTCATCGCTTTCGGCATAAGCACACAAGCGGGGATGGGCCATGCTCTCGCCTGGGTTGGCTTCGTCGAACGGCGAGATGTTCCACGACTTGTAATACATGCGGTAAAGGTCCCCGTCCTGAAACACGCTGTGATAGCCGCTGCCCGTGCCTTCCCAGGGTTCGTCGTGCTTCAATACGATCTCCCGCGGCACCGGATGATGAAGCCGCAGCTCCGCCTCACCGTCCAATCGCTCGATCAAGGCCTCATCCACAAACAATTCCCGCCGCGATCCAATGTCCGTGACGGCAGCAGCAACGACCTCACCGGCCACCGCCAATACTAATAATCCACACGCCCAACGACTCGTCTTGCGCTCCCTCATCTTCATTTTGTTTTTCATAATCTTCGTTCGGAAACCACCGATTTCACGGCCGTGGAAAATTCATCAAAAGTCGGGAGCAGCGGCGTGGGTTCGGATCCGGTCATGCCGATCACCGATTGCTCGTCTTTAAATCCCACGCCGGTGACGAGACAGACCACCTGCTCCGCCGGATCCAATTCGCCCCGGCGACACGCCTCAGCGACCCCGGCCGAGGCAACGGCGCCCGCGGGTTCGCAAAAAACACCTTCCTCACGCGCTAACCGTGATTGCCACGCGAGCACGGATTCGTCGTCCACGACATGTCCCGTGCCACCGCGCTGCCGACAGGCGGCAATCACCTCGTCACCATCGAGCACACTCCCCACCTGCAGGCCGCTGATGGATGTCGTCGAGTCCACCGCGACCGCGCGATCCGCTCCCCGTCGCAGCGCCGTCGCGATTGTGTCGTTGCCCGCCGGTTGCACGCAATGCACCCGGGCCGCCGGCGTCGATTGCTCCACCCCGCGCGCGACGGCCAAAGTGAGTCCGCCTCCACCCGCCGGGCTGAATACCGAAAATGCCTCGTTGCCAAAATGCTCCGCCAATTCGTAACCGATCGTCTGCACGCCCGCCATGCCCTGAGGCGACAGCGCGAAGGCACTGACTTCAAAACCCGCCTGCAACTCCTCCGCGAGTTCCCGCAATCCCGACATCACAGATTCGTTCACAGTCGGTGACTGGCCAAAATCCTTCACCCGATAAAGGTGAGCCCCATACGCCCGCATTTGGCGCAGCTTGCCTTCTGGAGCACCTTCGACGATCGCCAGGTGACAGGCGATGCCCGCTCGGGCGCAATACGCTGCCACGGCTGCACCGGTATTGCCACTGGACGTGCCAAGGCAGAGGCGTTTGCCCGCTTGTTTGAGCTCCGTCACCGCCGCCGCCGCAAAACGGTCCTTGTAGGAACCGGTGGGATTACCGCCTTCATACTTAAACCAAAGGTTATCGAGACCCAACGCCGGCCCTATGCGCTGCGATCGAATCAGCGGCGTATTCCCCTCGCCCATCGTCACCGCGATCTCGGACGGCGGTGCACCCCAACGCTCGGCATATTTCCAAATACTCACGCATGACCTCCACCAGTATGCGCGGACCGGACAGAGCCGGTCCCTCCCGGGAGGGACGACCTCCGTGTCGTCCGCGTATATTCGGTCTGCCATTGCCCCTCCGGATTCCACTCCATTAGCTCCCACCATGCTCCGTTGGTTCTCGCTTCAATCATGACGAACGTTCCCCCAAGTTCTTCGACCTTGAATTGGACCACCCTTCCGACCGGACTCCACGCGATTCGATTTGGTAATACCGAGGTCGGATTTGATGCCTGGATCTGGCGCGGCGAACCGGGTCCCTCCTTGGTGATCAACGCCGCGACCCATGGGGACGAATATGAGGGCCCCACGTTGCTGCGACGCTGGATCGATTCGTGGCAGCCGGAAAACCTTCGCGGCACCGTGATGCTGATTCCCGTGCTCAACGAAGCGGCCTTCGTCTCCAAGCAACGGTGTCACCCGGCGGACAACGGCAATCTCGCTCGCGCCTTTCCCGGCGATGCCCGCGGGTCGCCCACGGCAAGACTGGCCCACCTTTTTGATACTCAGGTCCTCGCTCGCGCCACGCACTACATTGACCTGCACAGCGGCGGCCATGCGCTCGAACTTCATCCTTGGGTGGGCTACATCACGGGCGACAATCCCGAACGTGATGCGGTCCAACATCGGATGGCCGCGTGCTTCGACGCGTTCTGGGGGTGGGCCGGACCGTTCTTGCCGGGGCGCACCTTGAGCGCGGCGTTCGATCGCAACATTCCCGCCATCTACACGGAGTGTCGGGGGGCCGGCGAAATCAGGGACGACGACCTCGCTGCGTTGGATCGCGGTCTGCACAACGTATTGCTTGAACTCGGATGCGTGGCGGGGGCCATACCTGCGCTGGCGCTTCAAAAATTCCATCGCTCGACCGATGCGGAGGAAACACACCTGCAGGCCCATCATCCGGCCCCGCACGACGGCACGTTCGAACCGACGGTCGCTCTGCGCGACGAGGTCGAGACGGGCGCAAACCTGGGCACGGTTCGCTCGTCCACGGACGACAAACCCACAACTATTTTCGCGGAAAGCAGTGGCACGGTGGTCCTGCTCCGGCACGATCGATCCGTGCACAGCGGCGACGCCTTGTGCGTGATCGTCCCGCTCTGAGCCGGCGGCGTTCATGCGAGCAACCCACCGTCGATCACCCAGGTGGTGCCCGTCACAAATTTCGCCTGCGGCGAACAAAGAAAGGCCACCGTCTCGGCGATATCATTGGGTTCGCCCCGCCCCAAAGGGGTTTGCCCTTCGATTCCCGAATCAAGTCCCGCGGCCACCATGCTTTGAGCTGAAGCGGCTGATGTATCGACTTCAATGTCACCCGGCGCCACCGCGACCACTCGAATCCCATCCGGGGCAAGCTCCCGTCCCAGGGATTGGGTCAAAGACCCCAACGCTGCCTTAGTGGCGGCATATACCGATGCCCCCGGTTGCGGCTTAAAGGCGTTGACAGATGAGACGTTCACAATCGCTCCCCCACCCGCAGCCCGGAAATGCGGCACCGCGGCCTGCGAACAAAAGATCGGTCCACCCAAATTCACATTTACCATCCGCGTAAAGGTTTCGGGCCTGAGCTCTTCCAACGGAGTCAACGCATCCGCTCCCGTGAGGGCGGCGTTGTTTACCAGGACATCGAGCCCACCCAATTTTTCAGCGGCTTCATTGATAAACCGACGACACTGTTCCGCATCCGCAACATCCACCGGCAGCGCCGTCACCTTATCACCAAATCGGTCCAACAGCGCCTTCGCATCGGCGACATCCGGTTGCCCCACCACCACTCGTGCGCCATCCGCGAGCAGTCGTTCGGAAATAGCTCGTCCGATATTGGTGGCTCCTCCCGTAACGATGGCGCGTAACATGAGATCAAGTTGCTTGGGCCCGCCGAACAGCGCAAGGTTCGGCATCCCCTCCCCGTTCACTTTATTACTGAAATTTCATGCCCCACTTTTTTCCCCGCGCACTGAGTGCGCTCATCCTGACCGGAACCGCGGTCGCCTCCCCCGATGACCTCGTTCAACGTGCAATCACGACTCTCACCGAAGTTCTCGAAGTCGGCACTCCGGTGGATCAAATCCACGCCGCCGAAGTGCTCATCCCCTTCGGTCACAGTCGGACCGTTTGGGAGCACTACTACCCGATCCGATTTGAACAGGACGACACCCCCATCATGCGCATCACCAATTGGCGTGCGTTAGCCCGGGTCGAACGCACCCCGCAAGCCCGCCAGATCTGGATCAACAAGATCTTCGACATCGCCCTCACCCCCGGATTGCCCGATCGCGTTCACGCCGCCGAGTCCGCCGCCAAGCTTAAGGCCCCACCCGCCCCGCACGTTGTCGCATCCATGGAAACTTGGGCCGCCGACGCCCCCGACAAAGACGCGGCCTTCGCCCTCTGGTGCAATTGGTCCCGCGACCTACCGCCCGAAGCCACACCGCTGATCATCAACTGGCTGAAAACCGGCGACGGTGATACCCGCCTGCGCGTCGCCTACATGCTGGCCCGACTCAAGCCCACCGACCCCGCGATCCTGGCTGCGCTGGCCAACGCCGCCAACGCGGCTAAAGACGTCGATACCGTCAATACGATCGTCGTCTCCGCCGCGCACTTCCTCAAAGCCTCACGTGCCGATGTCCCCGCATGGCGAAGATTTCTGAATAAGGCGATCGCGACCAATGACCCGTTGCTGATCTTTCATGCGGTGCAAGGTATCTTGCCGGTTGTGGTTCCAGAGGACATCCCGAGTTTCATTCCTCTACTCGATCACCCCGCCCCCGACGCCCGCACCGCCGCCGCCTGGGTGATCCTAATGGCGAACGACTGGTGAGTTGTAAGGGATCTCACAGGGAAAGGGGTCGGGTCGGAAAAAGTAAACTACGCGTTGCTGCGTTACACTTTTTGACGACGCCAACCCCAACGAAGCCCAACGGGGTCATGTCGTTAAAAAGTTTACGAATTCCGCGAAGCGGGAGTAGTAACCTTTTTCCGACGTGACCCCTTCAAACCGCCCATACCCACAAACCCGTCCGACACCCCTGCCTCTCCGTCCTCCCAAATCGTTCTCCTCTTTGTCTCGCCCTAGTTCCGCCCTGCGGACCGACGGTGCACCCCACACTCACTCCCCAACCACAAAGTCCGCCTCCACTACCCGTCCATACGTGATCACAAAATTGATCCGTTCCCAATTTTCGTAGTTTTTGGAATCATGGCTCCCCACATATTTGGCCGGAAACCGTGGATCCTCCCACCAGACCGTCGCGGTTGCCGTCACCTTCGTGTGCACCGGCAAATGCGTCGTCCGGTTAATCCAATACTCGGATACCGTCAGCATACCTCCGGCCTGCACCGTGAGTCCCCGCGATTCGATGTGGGCCGCATAATCCGCATTCACCAAATCGCCCAACGACCAGTCGCCACCGTCTAATTCGACGACACGTTTAAATCGATAACACGGCACGCCCCCGTAGTCCTCTTCGCCGACAAACTGAAATTTCGCCTCAACGTCCTGCTGACGGGCCACCGCACCGAGTTGCAATTGCGGCCAACGCGCGAGGGTTTGTGCCGTCCAGCTTTCACCGGGCTGGGCATAGGACCGCAAGGGACCGCCCACAACTTCGTTCATCAGCACGGGCGACCAGTCGATCCCCATCTGATCCCGTGGAACATCACTCTCCCGCAGCCGGCCATTGGGCAACAGTTTCGCTGCCATCACTTGATCGCCGATCTGCCAATCGACCCCAAAACCTCCTCCACTGCGTTCGCCGACTTGCAGCGAATATTCGCCTGCTCGCACCGCCACCGCCGAAACAAAATCCTTACTCGAGGCCGCGTTCGCCGCAGCGCCCGACGCTTCCAAATCGATTTGTCGCATCCCACTGGAATAAACCTGCGCACCCTCGGGCAACGGCAACCCGAACACATCCATGAATTCGGGGTAGCCTGACACCACCTGCTCTTCCCTCACCTTCACATCCAGCGACATTCCCGCAGACCAGCCGTAATGCGGCAACGGACCGTCGGGCAGCAGGGCAAACATCATCTGCCGCAATCCTTCCGCATGCCCCGTATCGCCGCGAAACGCATGGGCATTCCCCAAAGTGCCGGCGTCTCCCAGCAGGAGCACCTTGCCCCTCCCATGCTTGATCAATACTGCAACCGGTCCTTCCACGCCCTCACGATGACTCTCCATCAGAACCACGGCATCCACCGCCGGGGAGTCCTCGATCTCAATGGTCGCGCCATTGCCGAAGATGATGTCCGACACGCCTTCAAACACCGCATGATCCGGCGCAATCGGCACCGATATCGTGTCGGTCTGGGTCGGCAAAAATTGTGCCCCGAATCGGGCGCCAATGAGATTTAAACCAACAAAATCAAAACCGATCTTGTTCGGGTCCGCGATACTGTTGGCGACCATCATCAGACTGCCACCGTCCGCCACGAACACTTCCAAAATATCCGCCTCGCGCTCGGTCAAATTCGCGCGTCCGCCCGACTCTTCCCGCACGGGACACACCAGCATATACCCCCCCACGCCTTCCAACAATTCGCTCGAGATCGGTTGATCGCTCACTTCCGTCGCCCACTTCTCGGCAATCAATTCCGCGAAAACAAACGTGCCATTGGGAATCCCTGTTGCGTCGGGCGCATAGAAGTTGGAGCGCGCGCGCAACTCCGCGTCACCCCGCGCCACGCCTTGGCCATACTGCGCGTTGTCGCGCGCATGTTGATAGTAGTCGTCGAAGAGCAACCGCTCGGCGGCGGAAAGTCCCGCCACCCAACCGAGCGCAACGGTGATGATTAGGTAGCCTTTCATCGGAACTGGAACGTGTAGAGTTTGGCGTTCTTGAAGTGAATTTTAAGGCGCACCGGTTGACCGGCGAGCGCGGAGACATCTGCATCGCCGCCGCGCCAGGTTACGACGTGATCCACCGCGGTGGTTGAGAGCGTATCGGCATCATCAAAAGCGAAACCTTCGATCGGGGCGTGACGCCCGTTGAGGATTTCCACCTTCACTTCGCAGGGTTCCGCGCCCCACTGCTGCAACGCGGCCTGGAGATTCAGCTCCAATTTATCTCCTTCAAACGTAAACGTGCGCGTGGTCACGCGACTGAACTCATGACGCGCACCTTCGAGTGAGACGAACCCATCAAGCGGCAGTTTGGCTAAACCGATTTTGGCTTCCGCCTTATCCCCCAACACCACCAACTGTTCTGGCGAACGCCAATTTGTGCCCGTGTAATAGCACAGCACTTCGTCGCCGCGAATGATCGGTCGATTCGCATAAATCGAAACCGCATCAAATCGTCCGTTGTCTCCACGCCGAATGATCGGTTCCCGATACGTGCGATCATAGTTTATCCCATCACGACTGAAGGCAAAGTGTGGTTCATGCTGGGTATTGGTCGTCGAAAATATCCACAGAAAACCCATATACCAGCCCTCGTGAACGATGGTCGGGAAATGATAAAACTCCGTATCGGGATAGTCCTCTTCATCCACCACGATAATCGTTTCGGGCTCGGTCCAATTGATCATGTCGGGGCTCTCCGCTCGCCCGATGGAGCGACGGTGATGATAAGGCGAGTGCATGTGGAAATTGTTCTCCATGTGCGCCACGTAAGTCTCACGAATGGGATCCCAGCCCATGAAGTCAGACGGACCCCAGCGACCGTGCTGCGTGCCCGTGTCGATGATCGGGTTCTCCTCGTAGGCCGTCCAGGTATAGGCATCGGGCGAATAATACATCGCGTAAGTCATGCCGTTGCCATCGTAAGTGCCGGTGCGCACCTGCGCCTTGTAGCGCTTGGCCGGATCGGGATCGTGTAGATCCTCAAACAAATAATAATAGAGCGCGGACTCCGGCAGGATATTATTGGCGGTCGAACCCTCGAACTCGACCAAACCCAACTCGGGTTTTACCCAGTTCACCCCATCATCGGAGAACGCCTCACATACGACGCGTTTGGCCGCTTCCTCATCGTGCTCCCCTTTCACGATGACCTCTCCATTCTCATCGCGCCCCGCAGCCCTAAACACCCCCGAGGACGAGCGCATGCGAAACTTACCCATCCGTTGATCGAAAATCACCCAGGCCAACCGCATGTCCGGTCCTTCCCACGGGCGGTCGCGTTTGATCACGGGGTTGTCCGCGAGCTTCAACGCCGGGTTCAGCTTCCGGCGCGTATTTTCCAGGGTTTCGACGATGGCATCATCGAAGAAAAACTGACGTTGCTGGCCGATCGGATTGAGACCCGCCGCCGTGACGTCGGGTCGCAGAGCCGAGACCAACAAAAGCGATAGGAGCGCGGCTCGAAAAGGAGATATTTTCATGAGGAAATTAGGGGAAATCAGTCCAGCGCCAGGATCGTGCCCGCAATGTGCTGCAAACCGCCTTCGACGTTCATGTAGTAAGTTACCAAAACGCGCTTATCATCCAATACCACCGACCACGGATAGCCGAGATCCGAAGTCGTGCCATCATCCCGCAGCACAATTTCGGGCGCCGTCCCAAAGTCCGTGCACTCGGCATTCAGCACTCGGGCGCGTATCCCCCGGGGTGCATGCCGGTAACCATAGACCAATAAAACGCGGTCATCTGGTAAGCGCGTGGCGTGCAGCGGATGACCTTGCCAACCCATTCCTTCCCACGGTTCGAAGGTCTTACCGCCATCGGTCGAACGCGCGATGCACGCCTGATCCTCAAAATTAGCCGTGCGCAGGAACGCCACCAGATCGCCCTTCGGGGTCTCGTAGATCGAGGCCTCGTTAAATGTCACGTTCTCGTCGGCGGCCACCGGCGTCGAATATTCCCACGTCAGCCCCTTGTCTTCCGAAATAAGTAAATGCGTGGACGTGCGATGGGGTTCGATGCGATCAGTCGCCGCCGCGACCCAGAAGATCCGCCCGTCCTTCCCCTCGACGGGTGCGCCGCGATTATACGCCGGAACCAATTCACCGAACGGATCGCGTAACTTCTCCGGTGGAATATGAGGCGGGTAATACGGGCCGACCCAACTGTCACCGCCGTCTTCCGAACGCAGATAATACCCCCCGTTGAAAATCGCGCCATAGCCGACGTTTCGCACCGGTGGTTTCAGGTTCGCGATTCCATCCGGCCGCACAAACGTCCAACCGTAGCTGAAGCAAAGGATCGTGCCATCGCGCAGTTGCAGCATACACGGATCCTGGCTGCCACCCCAATTGTCCGCGTGAATCAGTTCCGGCTCCGCGGTGAAGTTCTCCCCGTCCGCAGAACGCACCAATACCATATAGCTATTGGGGTCGACATGGTTGTTGTGATCTTCGCCCCACAGCAGCCGATTGGGGGCCCGCCGAAACGCGACCAACAATTCGCCGTCCGGTCGTTTCACGACCGAAGGAAACGCGGAGTGAAACCAATCATTCTGGTAGATGATCACGTCCTTCACTTTGCGAACTCCGGATGCGTTGGCGGCCGTGACTGCCGGTCCGGAACCGAGTCCGAGCAACAGGCTTAAAAGTAGAGCGATACGAGGGTTCATTTGAATTTAAGGGAAAAGAGATCCGCGTCCGCCAACACGACGCGCAGGCGAATCGGTTGGCCCTGTAACTTGGCGACACTTGCGCCATCGGACCACGTCACGGTGCGCGCAATCTGGTCGCCGATCACTTCGCGGGCATCGGCCAAGGTGTAGCCCGGCAACGGCCGACCGGACTCATCCTGCAATTCGACCCGGATACTGCCCGCGGCGGAAGTGGCGTAATTGATCTCCAATTCTTTGCCCGAAAATATAAACGGCTTGGTCACCATTTCGCCGCCATCGTAACCCGCATACAGCGAGGAAAATCCATCCAGACGCAGCGAGTAGCGCTCCAACCGGTGGTCAGGCTGACCGTAGCCCTTTTGCACGAAAAACGACATTTCTGCCGGGCCGGTTTGAATTACATTCAGGGCGGGATAGTTCGTGCGGGAAGTCCAATTACCGAGTCCGATCCCGGGTCGCGCAAAACCCTCCATGAACGTACGATCGTAAACGGTGCCCCCGCGGCTCGTCATGAGCACGCTGTCAGAGATGTCATTAAAATATTCGGGGCTCACGCCTACTTCCGTCGCTTCTGCCTCGGTCAACACCTGGCGCCCGGGCAGGAATCGCGCCGCGACCGCTACATAAAGATACGGCGCCCGAAAGTAAGCCGAGGTCTGGTTGGTGTAGAGGTGCTCGATGGGTGCCGCCGATCCATCCGCCCGGCGAAACGACATCTCTCCTTCGTCGGTCCAATTCACAAAGTCCGGACTGGTGGCGCGACCGATCAACCGCACGCGATCTCCCATGCCCGGGACCGCGCGCACGTGCCGAAAATAGCACACATACTGCTGCTCCGACTCCGACCAAAACGCGAGATTCTGGGAGTCGTAACGATACATCTTTTTCTCTTTCGGAATCGCCGGCAGGATCGGCTCGTCCCCCCAAAGCTTGCGCCAATCAAGGCCGTCGGCGGAAACCACTCGAATGAGCCCGGACGTATTGAGTCCGCCAATCCCCTTCCATCGTTCATTGGCCGGCACGCCGGGTTTGGTATCGTAGAAAACCGAAAGATTGTGCGTGACCCAACGCTCGTCGCGCAACGTGACGTTGTTCGCCGGTTTCGCCCACGTGATGCCATCCTTCGACTCCGCGTAAGACGTGCTCTCCTCGGGTGCGCCCGCCCGCGCCAAGACGGGAAGTCCCCGATAATATGCCCGGTAACCGGCCTCATCCGGCAGAGTCACAATGGAAACGTAACCGCTGAACAGCCCCTCCTGAGGCCGATCAAACGCAAAGGCGACACCTTCGTTGTGCGGTTCCTGCAACCGCAGTTCCGCCCCTTGCAACGAATCGATCAAATGATGGTCGATCATCAGTTCGCGTTGCGAACCAATCTCCAAAACCTGTGCTGAAATCACGGTGGTCGTCAGACCGGTGATCGCCGCCAAAAGGGGTAACGGGGATTTCATATGCGGATCTTCATGACTCGTTTCGCCAGCCGCAAGCGATGAGCGAGATTTTCAGTTTTATTTTGCGTGAAACCACCGGAGCGCAATGGTTGCGCCAAGCCGACACCCCTTTGTTTTTACGCGATCATTCCCGCGACACTCTCCTTTTCCCTTCGGTGAATTTTCAATCCTCTCTCCTGTGATGCATTCTGTTCTCGTGGTCGGCTGTGGCAGTATCGGCGAACGTCACCTGCGATGCTTCCAAAAGACCGGCCGCGCCACCGTCACCGGCTGCGATCCGAGCGCGGAACTGCGCTCAACCTTGGCTGCACAGTATGACGTGAACATGCATGCCGACTACGAAACGGCTCTGAATGAAATTTCAGACGCCGTTGTTATCTGCACCCCGCCGCCGCTACACATCCCCATGGCACTCGCGGCCCTCCGCGCCGGCAAACACGTGCTGATCGAAAAACCGCTCGCCGTCGACTTGACCGAGATTCCTGCGCTGCAAAACGCCGTCGCTGAATCAAACGCCCAGATTGCGGTGGCCTACGTGCAGCACGCGTTTCCCTTTTTGAGAGCCGCTCGGGAGTTTCTACACAGCGGCGCCCTCGGCGACATCAAGCACGTGACCTTCTCCGGCGGCAGTCACTTCCCCACCGGTCGACCGGCCCACACGGCTCACTACTCACAAACCTACTATGCGCGCCGCGAAACGGGTGGCGGTGTGATCCAGGACGCCATCACCCACACCGCGAATTTCGTCGAGAGTGTGGTCGGACCCACCGATTCCTTGTATTGCGACTGCGCGCACCAGGTGCTGCCGCGCGTCGACATCGAAGACACCGTCAACATCAGCGCGCGTCATGGTGATATATTGGTGAGTTATGCCCTGAACCAATTTCAAGCCGCGGCTGAAAGCACACTGCAGTTTCATACTGCCGAAGGATCCGTGAAGATCGAATACCACCGCCAACGGTGGGGCGTATTTCGTATCGGTGAGGACGATTGGACCTGGCACGAAGACGCCGTTCCCGAACGCGATGCTCATTTCCAAGCCCAAGCCGCCGCGTTCCTCGATCAAATCGAAGGACACTCCGCGCGATTGTGCAGCCTCGAGGCCGGCATTCAAACCCTGCGGTTCAACCTCGCCGCTTTGGCTTCGGCAGATTCCGGCCAACGCGTTTCCTGCCACGACCTCGCTCCCGTTTCTTCGTCATGAGTCTCGTTCCAGACCCGCATAATATCCGCCTCGCCATGCTGGGCTGCACTCCCGGCAACGGACACCCCTATTCGTGGAGTGCGATGTTCAACGGTTACGATCGCGACGCAATGACCGCCGAGTGCCCCTTTCCCGGCATCCCCGCCTATCTCAATCTAGAGCAGCCCGAAACCATCCCCATTACCGGCGCTGCCA
>CBFHXU010000059.1:0-15533 GCA_965659875.1 uncultured Opitutaceae bacterium | reverse complement strand
CAGAAGGATCCCGACGAATTGCACAACTACATCGCCGATCCGCACTACGCCGAAATTCGAGCACGGCTGACCCACGACCTACGCTTATGGATGGAGCGGGTCGAGGAACCCGCACTGGAAAACCCGGCCTTCACCCGCTGGCTCTAATTCGCTTCGGAGCACTTTCGCTTGCGCCCCTTTCGGGCACCGCCGAACATTCCGGCCGCTTTGCCTTACCTATCCCCGCCCCCTTCATATGAGACTCCTTACTGGTTTCCTTGCCATCTCCCTCTGTTCAATCGGTTTCGCTGCCGGCGAAAAGATCGCCGTTATCCCCAAAGGCACCACCCATAGTTTTTGGAAATCTGTGGAAAAAGGCGCCCGCGATGCCGGCGCCGAGCTTGGCGTCGAAATCGTTTGGAAAGGCCCGCTCAAGGAAGACGACCGCGCGCAACAGATCGCCGTCGTCCAACAATTCGTGGTTGATGATGCCGACGCCATCGTGCTCGCGCCGCTGGACGATACCGCGCTGCGCAATCCGGTGCGTTCCGCCATGGCACGCAACAAACCGGTCGTAATCTTCGATTCTTCGCTGAAGGGCGAAGTGGGTAAGGACTTCATCAGTTTCGTGGCCACTGATAATTTTCTCGGTGGGCAGATCGCCGGTAAAGAGTTAGCTCGTCTCCTTGGAGGAAAAGGCAAGGTAGTGCTGCTACGTTATCAGGAAGGTTCCGCGAGCACGTCCAAGCGAGAGGCCGGGTTCCTGAATATCATGTCTAAACATCCCGGCATCGAAGTGATTCAATCCAACCGCTATGCCGGTGCGACCATCAGCGCCGCCCAAGACACGGCGATGAACATGTTGGACCGCCTGCGGGAAGCGGACGGAATTTTCACGTCCAACGAATCGGCCACCCAGGGCATGATCCTCGCCCTGCGCCAAACCGGTCTGATAAGAAGTAAAACGCTCGTCGGATTTGATACGTCATCGTTCCTGCTCTCCGCGTTAAAGCGCGGTGATGTGAAGGCGCTCGTCGCCCAGAATCCGACCCAAATGGGTTATCTCGGCGTTAAGACGGCCGTAGCGCAGTTACGCGGCGAGAGTTTCGAAGAGATGATCGATACCGGGTGCGTGTTGGTCACCAAAGAGAATCTCGACACAGCGGAGATTAAAGCGGTTCTCGGCGGTAAATAACTCAGCCTCCCTTCCGATGCCGCCCATCCTCCAACTCAGCGGAATCAAAAAACACTTTGGAGCGACCATCGCTCTTGCCGGGGTTGATCTGACGATCACACCGGGTGAAGTGCACGCTCTCGTCGGCGAAAACGGCGCCGGTAAGAGCACGCTGATGAAGGTTCTGGCGGGGATCCATCAACCCGACGCAGGGGAAATGATTCTCGAAGAATCGCCCTACGCGCCCCGCGGTCCATCGGACGCCCGTGCCGCCGGCATCATGATGGTCAATCAGGAACTGGCCATCGCCCCTCATCTCACCGTCGCGGGCAACATCATGCTCGGCGCGGAACCCACTCACGGCCCGCTGCTCGACCAAAGTGAAATCAACCGTCGCGCGACCGCCGCCCTCACCGAATTGGGTCGTCCGGATATCCCGCTCGAAGCCTTGGCCGGCGATCTCGGCATCGCCGAGCAACAGTTATTGGAAATCGCCCGCGCCCTCGCCGTGGGTTGCCGGGTTCTCGTGCTCGACGAACCCACCAGTAGCCTCACCGCCGCCGATACGGCCAAACTCTTCGCGCTGATTCGACGCTTGCGCGATCAGGGCACTGCCATCGTTTACATTTCCCATTTTCTGGAGGAAGTCACCACGCTCTCTGATCGATGCACCGTGCTGCGCGATGGCGCCACGGTCGCCAGTGCACCGACGACGGACTTCACCACCGATGACATCGTGAACCATATGGTCGGCCGGCAAGTGGATGAGCTCTACCACCGCACAACGCATGAGCCCGGTGAGGTGGTTTTGGAAACCAACCAACTCGCCAGTCCGCCCAATCTTTTATCCGCCTCGCTGCAACTTCGCCGCGGCGAGGTATTAGGGCTGGCCGGACTCATCGGCGCCGGGCGCAGTGATTTTTTGCAGACGTTGTTCGGCCTCGCTCCGATCACCAGCGGAGAGCTCAAAATCGCCGGCTACTCCGGACGCCCTTCGCCTCGCCGCTCCTGGCGCGATGGGATCGGTTTTTTGAGTGAAGATCGCAAAACTGAGGGTCTCGCCCTTAATTTGTCCTTGGCCGAAAACCTCACTTTGCCACGCCTTCCCGGAGTGCTCAATCCCCGCAAACTCAGCACGGAAACCACCGGATGGCTGGAGAAGTTGGGCGTGCGGGCAGCAGGTCCGGATCAGGCCATCACGGAACTCTCCGGCGGCAATCAACAGAAGGTCGCATTTGGCCGGTTGCTCCGCAACGACGCCGACATCCTCCTGCTCGATGAACCCACGCGCGGCATCGATATCGGAGCCAAACAAACTCTCTACACCCTGATCAACGAACTGGCGGGCGAAGGCAAAGCGGTCCTGCTGGTAAGCAGCTATCTCCCCGAACTTCTCGGAACCTGCGACCGCATCGCGGTGATGTGCCGCGGCACGCTCGGGCCCGCCCGTCCCGTCGCCGACTGGACGGAACATTCCATCATGCTCGCCGCCACCGGTGCGGCCGAAGACGCCGCCTGATGAAGTTCTCCGCGATCCGCATCCAGCCCTAAGCAGAACTGATACCCCTTCAAAATTCCACCACTCCCCCCGTGCTCGCCAAACTTCGCCAATCTCTTTCTCAAGTCGGCCCGCTGATCGGTCTCATCGCGATCTGCGCTCTCTTCGCCTCACTGCGTTGGGAAACCTTCGTCAGTTGGGACAACTTCGCCATCATCCTGCAACAGACCGCCGTGATTGGTATCGCCGCCCTCGGCATGACAATGGTGATCATTGCCGGCGGCATCGACCTCTCTGTGGGTTCGATCATCGCGCTCGGCACCATCGTATTGGCTCTGATGCTGCAGGCGGGATGGCCGCCACTTGCCGCCGCCATCGCCGCGGTGGGTGCCTGTGCTTTTTGCGGGGTTTTATCCGGACTGCTCATCACGAAATTGCGCCTGATGCCCTTCGTGGTGACCCTCGGCATGATGGGGGCATTGCGGGGCGCCGCCAAAGGACTGTCCGGACAACAGCCCCTCTATCCCGACGAAGACACGTGGCTAAGCGGTCTCATGCAGTTGGGTGAAAAAGGCACGCTCCCCAGCGGGGTCTGGTTGACCCTCGGATTCGCGGTATTGGTCGCTTTGGTTTTAAAGTATACCCGCTTCGGTCGGCACGTGTTTGCGGTCGGGTCCAATGAACTCACCGCCCGGCTCTGCGGCGTGCCCGTCGAACGCATCAAAATCTACGTCTACACCCTCGGCGCAGCCTTTGCCGGCCTCGGCGCTGTGCTGCAATTCGCCTATCTGACGGGTGGTGATCCTACGACCGCGGTCGGATTGGAACTCAATATCATCGCCGCCGTGGTGATCGGCGGAGCCAGTCTCACCGGTGGCCGCGGCACCATCACGGGAACATTGGTCGGAGCACTCATCATGAGTGTCGTCGCCAACGGCTGCACCAAGCTCGGTCTCGCCAATTGGGTCCAGGAAATCGTCACCGGTGCCATCATCGTCGCCGCCGTGACACTCGACGCCTTGCGCCACCGTAAATCGAAGGACTAAACCTCTGGTCAATCGTCCCTCGCACCGCGGTCAAAAGCGGTGTTAAACATTAATCGATCCCAATCGTTAAAAATAGTTGGGAAAACGGTCGGTCTGTTGGCAAAAGTAATGGCTGTCCCCCTGACACCCTTACCCATCCTGCCATGAAGTCTTCCCCTTCCCCCCGTGCATCAACACGGAGAACCTTTTTGAAAAAGAGCGCCGCCCTCGGGGCCGCTCTGATATCCGCGCCCCAAATTGTCCGCTCCGAGGTGCTGGGACGCCACGGTGTGCCGGGCGCGAATAGCCGGATCAATTTGGCCTTTGTGGGCTTTGGCAAACAGATGAACGGGCACACCGACATCGTCGAGACCGAAGGGGTCGAACCGCTCTATGTGTGCGATGTTAAATCCAACGAACTGACGAAAGCTCAGGGCATCATGGCGAGGCATGGTTATGCGAATGTGAAGGCTACCCCGGATTTTGAAAATATCATGACGGATCCCGCGGTGGATGGCGTTATGGTGATCACCCCCGATCATTGGCACGCTGCCATCGCCATCGCCGCCATGCGCACCGGGAAGGACGTCTACGTCGAGAAGCCCATGACCCTCACCATCGCGGAAGGCAAAGCTATGGTAGAGGCCCAACGTCGCTACGGATCAATCGTGCAGGTGGGTTCCCAACAACGTTCCAATCATGCCTTCCGCCGTGCCGCCGAAATGGTCCGCAGTGGTTGGATCGGTGAGATCAAAGAAGTCCATACCCGGTTGGGCGTGTTCCCGCCGCCCACGCTCGGAGCCGAGGAACCTATTCCCGCAGGATTCAACTACGATAAATGGTTGGGACCGGCCCCTTACGAACCCTACACGCCCAACCGCGTGCTCGGAGATTACGGTGGAGGTTGGCGCAGTTATTGGGAATATGGCTCCCGCAAGAACGGCGACTGGGGGGCGCATCACTACGACATCACTCAATGGGCGCTTGGTCGCGACCACACGGGACCGACGCTATTTGTCCCTCCCGGCTACGACGGCGAAGAGTATCAATACTACCAATACAGCGACGGCATCAAGGTCGTGCGCAACCGCCCCATCGAAAACGGGCACATGATTCACTTCATCGGCACGGACGGAACGGTTTCGGTCAGCCGCGGCGATCAACTCGAAACCTCTCGTCCGGAACTGGCCAAACGCCCGCTCTCACCGGATGACGTTCGTCTCTACGAGTCCAATAATCACCAGCAAAACTGGCTTGAATGCATGCGGTCTCGAAAACGGCCGATCTGCGATGCGGAAATCGGTCACCGCACGGCCACCATCTGCCAACTCGCCGGAATTTCCGAGCGACTCAACCGGCCGATCACATGGGACCCGCGGGCCGAATCCATCGTCGGCGATGCCGGTGCCAGCCGCTGGGAAGACCGTCCCCGTCGTGCTGGTTACGAACTCCCCGCGTAAGCCGTCACCATCAAATATTCGAATCATGAAAACCATTTTTTCTTTGTTCATCGTGGGTGGCCTCGTCGCCGGATCGGCCATCGCCAGCGAAATCACCGCTCACATTTCCAACCTCAATTCCACCGACTACGCGGTCAGACAGAACGCACGTCTGGATTTACGCCAAACATTGGTGGACGCATCCGGCTCGAAACTGCGCGGCTTCGAAAAAGAGCTGATCGCCGTGATTGGTCCGGATCAGGATTTTGCCACCCGGGACTGGTCCATTCGCATGCTTGAGTTGGTGGGCAACTCCGCGGCGGTAAAACCGCTATCGGCTCTCCTCGACGATTCCGATTCACGGATCGCTGATCTGGCCCGGCGGGCATTGTCCGCGCTGCCGACTTCGGCGGCCGATGCCACCTTGGAGCAGCAAACTCTGACCGCATCAGCGGCCGACAAATCCGCCTACGCCGACGCCCTCGCCTATCGCGGCAAACCGAGAGCCCGCAACGAACTCGATGACCTCCTGTTCGCCGGTTCATCGGATGCGGCCCTCGCACTCGGCAAGATTGGCAGCCGGTCCTCCCGCGCAGCTTTGCTCGAAGCGCACGCCACCGCAGAGGGTCAACTCAAGCATGACATTGAGCTCGCGCTCATCGATGCGGGTATCACGGACCGCAATCTCGCGGCCACCTTGGCTCGAACGGGATCATCGACGGCGATTCAGGCCGGAGCGTTTGATGAACTCCTGCGTCTGGATAGCGGCGCGGCCTGGGAACGCCTCGAAGAGGTGCTCCGCGATCCCACTGACGTAAATCGACGGGTATTGTTGCGCAAAGCCATGCTGTCCTCCGTAGCGAATGACGTCGTTAACTTGCTGCCCGATCTCAGTTCCGCCGATCAATCCGTGGTGCTGGGCTCCATCGCGGATGCCGGCATGTCGCGCTATGAATCCGCCGTGCTTCCACTTTTGCAAAGCGGGTCTGAAACGGTCAGTTCTCAAGCGGTGGAAACTCTCGGTATCATTGGCACCGATACGAGTTATCAACCGCTCCTCGAGCTCTATTTGACCAACCCGCGGGATCGAACGATCTCCGCCGCTTTGGCCCGACTCAGAGCACCTTCGGCCGACGAAAAACTTATGGCCACGGTATCCGGTTCCGGGGCGGACCGCGCCGCGGCGCTGCAATTGTTGGTTCTGCGTAATTCAGCCGGTGTTTTGGAAACCATCAACCGGCTCGCCCTGCCGGGGAACGACCCCGCGATTCGCGAGGCAGCTTTTCGGGGCATGGAAATTATCGGTGATACCGCAAGTGTCGCGCTGTTGCTCGATATTGTACTCTCGGACGATCCCGAAAAACGACAGGCCCAAGGCAGCCTGAAGAAACTCTCCGCCAGTCTGGCGGTTCCTGACTATCTCTGGAACGACCACTACGCTCCCGCCCTGAGCGCGGCCGCTTCCGATGAGCTGCGCAAAGATGTATTGGCGATTCTCGACGGCACGTCGGGGCCCGCTGCCGCGGCGTATTTGGAAGAGCTGATCCTTTCCGACCACGCATTGCGTCCCGATGCTTTGAAGTCCCTGCAACGCTGGACGGACATCTCCGCCGGAGACGTTTGGCTGGCAGTTTGGGCCGCCCCTGGTTCCTCGAAACAAGAAAAGGAAATGGCACGCGCCAGCATCATTCGGCTCTTGAAATCCAATCGCGTGACCGGAGGCGAAAACCACCGCATCGAGGTGGCCACACAGGCAATTTTATTGTCCGCCAACAAGGGCGATCAGCAGACGATTCTGGATATCTATGGCGGCCGAGTTTCCCGCGGGATCAGAGGACAAATCCTTCGCCAGTTCCCGGATCTGGTGGGTAACCCCAACGTAAAAGCCGACGTGGCGGGACTCCTGAAAACATTGGAGTAAGCTTCGGACCCATTTTCGGCATGAGTCTATTGAAGCACCTCAACTCGCTTTTCAGCTATCGTCAGGAAAGCGGTGCCAGGGAGGATGTCGCCACCTTGCTCATGGCCGCTCGAGAGGACGAAGCATTACGGGCCGAAATCGAAAACTTGCTGCAAATGCCTGACGCGGATCGCGGCGCTCTGATTCAAACGGCGGTGGAGGAAATGAAACTCAAGGGCGAGTCAGCGACCGCGCGCGCGGCGTTCGCCATGTTGGGCACGCCCGAAGGGGCGACGGCAGCGCGCGAAGCGTTGCGGGCTTAGAACGCCGATCGGATGATCGCATGAATGGAATAAATTCCGCTGAAAACTTTGCCTTTCCCGTCGGAAAGATCTAACATTCCCCGCGATGAATCAGGTGCATTTCGACTTCCCCGCCAAGTTTCGCGAGCTCTACAAAAAGGGTTACAAACTCTATCAAGACGGTCGGCGCGGCGCGGACTCGTTTTTTACCGCGGACGAAACGACTTGGCTGTCGTCCAATGGTATCACCACTCAACACATGTTTGACTACGCCGAAGATGACGTGGTCGATGGAGCCCCCGGATTTGGCAACGCGTTGACCATCGAAACGGTGCGACGCGACTATTTTCTCAGCGTGCAGAACGGGGTGCCGTCCACGACCGTTTTGGATCCTGACTCCCTGCCCGCCAAGTCCGAAGAAATCGACGGTATCCGCTGGCTACCGCGAATCATCCCCAAGGCCAAGGCGAAGCTCCGCGGTGAGATGCCATCCAGCATGATGTATTGTTGCGGTGGCGATCGGAACTTCTTCCTCACCAACAATATCTTACCCGCCGAATTCCTAGCCCTAATTTCCCGAAATATGGAGGACGACGCTTCCACTATCGCATGGGTCAGAGCCCGGATCGCAGGTTAGGTCCGGCGACATAGGTTCAACCGGACCCACCGGTTAACGAAAAACATGCGCTTCGCACGACACACAGTTGCCAAAAGCACCCTCATTCCTTCAGATAACACTTTCCGCCCCCAAATAACGAGGGGGCCTTCACCCTAAATCCCCTACCTATGTCCTCCGAATCAGCGCTTTCTCGTCGCAGTTTCCTGCAAAAAACTACTCTCGCTACTGCTGCCGCATCAGCTTTCCCCGCCATTGTCCGGGGGCAAAAGGATGGAGTCGCCCCTACCAACCGCGTGAATCTTGCCTTCGTGGGCGTCGGTGGACGCGGCACCAGCGCACTTCAAGCTCTCGCTGACGAGAATTTCGTGGCATTCTGTGATGTAGATGACGAGCGCGCCAAGGAGTCCTACGAAAAGTATCCGGACGTGCCGCGTTACCGCGATTACCGGGAAATGTTTGCCGAAATGGCGGACAAGATCGACGCCGTGGTCATCACGACTCCGGACCACATGCACTTCCCCATCGCGATGACGGCGCTGAAGTATAAGAAGCATCTTTATGTCGAAAAGCCGCTGACCCACACCGTTGAGGAAGCCCGCCTTCTGACCGAGGCCGCTCGCGAAGCCGGAGTCATTACTCAGATGGGTAACCAAGGTCACAGCAACGAAGGCACCCGCATCACCAAGGAATGGATTCAAGCGGGTGTACTCGGTGAAATTCGCGAGGTTCACAGCTGGACCAATCGCCCAGTGTGGCCGCAAGGACTCAAAGTTCCGAATCATAGTAAAATGCGCCCGGTCGTGCCCAAGACATTGGATTGGGACTTGTGGCTGGGCGTCGCGAAAAAGCGCGCCTACGATCCCGCCTATCTTCCCTTCAGCTGGCGTGGTTGGTGGGATTTTGGCTGCTGCGCCTTCGGTGACATGGCCTGCCACATCATGGATGCCGCGTATTGGGGGCTCGAATTGGGTTCCCCAACCGCGCTCGAAGCCTTTTCGGCCAAAAACAGTGAGCAAAACGGTCCGGTCAGCTCCGTGGTGCAATACGAGTTTGCCGCGCGTAAGTCCCAACCTGCTCTCACGTGGAAATGGTATGACGGCGGCCTCACTCCTCCGTTCCCAGCAAACTGGGAAGTTGGCCGGGAATACGCCAAGAGCGGTACGCTTATCATCGGCTCCGAAGCCAGCATGGTAAATGCAACCTACGGCGAAAGCCCCCGCATCTTTCCCTCTTCCGATATGCGCAAGGTCGGCCCGAAGCTGCCAGCAAAGACATTGCCTCGCGTGGAGACCAGCAACCATCACTTGGCCTGGTGCAATGCGATCCGCGACAACCGCCAACCCGCCTCGAGCTTCGACTACGCCGGGCCGTTCACGGAAACCGTGCTCCTCGGCAATGCGGCCATCCGGGCAAATCGCCGATTGGACTTCGATGCCAAGAATGTGCGTTTCACCAACTTCGAACCCGCGAACGCCTACCTCACCAAGGACTACCGTCCCGGTTTCTACTAAACGGCAAGCAACGGTTACCTTTTGCCACACCTGCAGTCCCACGCGGAATCAGGTGAATAAATTCCCAAAATCATGAGTGAAGCATCCTCTTCCAACGCCAATCCGATCGAAAAACTAACTGATACCTTTGGCTATCTCGTTCTCCGTGTCTGGCTGGGCCTACGCGCCTTGCTGACCGGTGTCGAAAAATATGCCGGCACCGAAATCATTGAGGAGCCTCTGCTCGATGAGTTCGGCGAACCGGACCTCAATGGCGCCATGGTCGAAATCAAAACCAAGGTCTATGGCATGGAGCACTATCACGGTGTCCCGCCCCCCTTGGCCAACAAGTTCGCGGCGGAACCGCTCCTGCCCGGTTGGGGACTTTCCCTGTTCGATGCCGTGCTGGGACCTGCCCTCATCATTCTGGGCGTGACGCTCCTGATCGGCCTCGCCCCCCGCATCAGCCTGCTTTTGCAGGGCCTGCTCTACTCCGGGCTATCCGTGGGGCTTATTCTCCTCAACGAAAGTGGCGGAATCGCCTGGCTCGGCATACACGTATTGTTGGTGGCTGTCGCCCTTCGTCTGGTCAAACACGACCGTTTCTCCGTTCTTCCCCGCTGGTAATTTTATCCCATGACCCAAATTCCTTCCGATCTCAATAACCTCCCGTGGTCACGGCGGGGTTTCCTCAAGACCGGCCTTTCCGCCGGAGGCATGGTTCTGGCCGCGCCTTCCATCATCAAGGCACAGACTCCGAGTGACACTCTGAATGTGGCACTGATCGGCGTCGGCTCCCAAGGCCGCGTGCTATTGGACTCCCTCCTCAATATCGAGGGCCTCAACTTCCAGGCCGTCTGCGATATCTGGGACCTTTCCCGTCGTTACGGCGTGAACCGCCTCAAGAAAGCCGGTTTTGATCCCACGGGTTACGAGGACATCGAAGACCTGCTCGCCAAGGAAACCGGACTCGACGCGGTCATCATCGCCACCCCCGATTTCTGGCACGCTCCGCACACCAACATGTGCCTCAAGGCCGGTATCAACGTATACTGTGAAAAGATGATGGCGCACACGGTCGAGGCCGCCCGTTCCATGGTCGTGGCCCAACGCGAGTCCGGTAAACTCCTGCAAATCGGACACCAACGTCGCAGCAATCCTCGCTACCAACACGCGCTCAACAATATCATCAACAAGGCTCAGATCCCCGGTCGGATCACCAACATCAACGGCCAGTGGAACCGCGCGGTTTCCGAAGATTTGGGATTCCCCAAACGCTACGAGATTCCCGCCGAAACCCTGAAGCGTTATGGTTTCAAGGACATGCACCAGTTCCGCAACTGGCGCTGGTTCCGTGACCTCTCCGGTGGTCCCATCTCCGACCTCGGTGCTCACCAGATTGATATCTTCAACTGGTTCCTCGGCACCGGTCCGAAGAGCGTGATGGCTTCCGGTGGTTCCGACTACTACTCCACCCGCGAATGGTATGACAACGTCATGGCGATCTTCGAATACGATACCGCCCAAGGTCCCGTGCGCGCATTCTACCAGGTGCTCACCGCGACCAGCGCCGGTGGCGGTTACTTCGAGCAATTCATGGGGGACGAAGGTTCCGTTAAGATCTCCGAAAACCCAAAACTCACCAAAGTCTACCGAGAAGACCGCGCGCCTTCGTGGGACAAGTGGATCGACCTCAAGTATCTGCTCAAAAACGAGGCTCCGCCTCCCGCGGAAAACACCACCGTCGACGTGCGCGAAACCGCCCCATTGGTCGCGTTCGATCTCCCGGTCGTGCTCAACAAGCCACTGCATCAACCGCATCTCGAGAACTTCTTCGGTGCGGTTCGCGGCGAAAACGAACTCAACTGCGATGGCGCTCACGCTTTCGAAAGCGAAGCTCCGATCTTCAAGGTCAACCCAGCCGTCGCCGCCCGTTCGACCATCGAAATGAAGCCCGAAGACTTCGTCGCTTAATCCTCCTTCATCATCCCTCTCATTCGATCATCTATGAAAATCCGATCACTCACTCTGCTCATCGCTCTCTTCACCGCTACGGCCGTCATGGCCGAAGATTCGGTGATTAAGTTGGAGTTTCCGCCGCCCAAGGTGACGAGCACCCCCGCCCCCATTAAGCTTCCTCACCTCGAGGCTCCCAATACCCCTCCACCCATGATCAAGGTTCCCGCCGACGTGACCAATGTCGCGGCGGGAAAGACCGTTACGTCTTCGGACGAATGGCCCATCATCGGTGAACTCGATATGATTACCGACGGGGATAAAGAGTCCGAAGATGGCTACTACGTTGAACTCGGCGAAATGCAGCAATGGGTCCAGGTGGATCTTGAGGCTAAGACTGAAATCTACGGCATCGGCCTCTGGCACTACCATGCCCAACCGCGCGCCTACCTCGACGTCATCATTCAGGTTTCCGACGACGCCGAATTCGCTTCCGGCGTGACCACCATCTTCAACAACGACCACGATGACTCCTCCGGCATGGGTCAGGGCTCGGACCCCGCGTATATCGAAAAGAATCACGGGCGACTCATTCCGGGCCAGAAGGCTACCGGACGCTATGTGCGATTCTATTCCAACGGAAATACCAGCGACGGCTTGAACCAATACATCGAAGTGGAAGTCTTTGGCCGCTCCGCCGAATAATCGCGCTTGGTTGATTCTTATCGTGCTGGCGATTTTCGCCGGCACCGCCTGGCGCGCCACGCATCTCGACGACCGCCCCCTGCACGCCGATGAGGCCGTGCAGGCGTGGCAAACCTGGCAACTCCTCTCCGGCGAGGGGTATCGTTACGATCCCTTCGATCGTCACGGTCCCACCCTTTATTACGGCGCCGCCGCGCTCCATCGTTTGCGCGGTGGTTCGGCCGGTGATTTTAACGATCGTTCAGCTCGCCGGTTCTCTCTGGCCATCGGGATCGCTACCTTTGTCCTGATCGGATTGGGTGCGCGCACCGCCGGCTCCTCCCTGGCGACCGGCGCCGTAGCCGCCAGTCTGCTCGCATTTGAGGCACTCAGCTCGGTGTATCACACCTACTTCGTGCAGGAGGCCACCCTCGCCTTTCTGATGTGGGGATTCATTTTCACAGCGCTTCATCCGTCTAAGGAACGCCCTTTATTGAAAATGCTGTTTGTCGGCATCGTCGTGGGATTGGCGCAGGCTACCAAAGAGATCACGCCCATCTACATTGCCCTCGCCCTCGCCGCGTTGTTCTTCACGCGAGGCGATACAAAATGGCAACCCACGCGGAAACCACTCATCGCAGTGACCGTTGGCTTTACCGTTCCTTACCTCGTCCTCTATTCCAGCTTTGGTTCTCATCCGGCTGGCATCATCGACGGCGTAAAGCATTACTTTCTCCAAATTGGGCGACTCAGTGACAGCCCCCACAGTTACCCTTGGTGGCACCATCTTAAAACATTGGGGGTGATTAAAACCGGCGGACCAAATTGGGGGCAATACACGCTGCTCATCCTGGCACTCGCCGGCGGCGTTTCCGCAATTCGTTCGCAGGCATCACGCGTTCACCGGGTGACTGCCATATTCACGTTTGGTCTGCTCATTTTCCATAGCGTGGTTTCCTACAAAACCCCTTGGCTTCTGGTCACTCCCATGATCGGGCTCGTAATCCTCGCCGCCGAATTCCTGGTCGGCCTGGCCCGCCATTCAAAGGCCGGCGTCGCCGTTGCAGGCATCCTCGCGGCTCTGACGATCTCGCAGTCCTATGCCAAGAGCAGCCTCGCTCTCGATCGCTACCCGGGCGACGTGCGGAATCCCTATTTTTACGAGCAAGCGCCGCGCTCTCTCCTCAAGCTGCCCGAACGCATTGCCCTGCTGCAGTCCAAGCAAACACGTCCCCTAAAGGTGGCCGTAATCAGTCCCGAGCATGCTTGGCCCCTGCCCTGGTATCTGCGGGACGAAAACACCGTGGGGTTCTTCGCGGAAGCCCCGGCCGCACTCGACGAATGGGATATTGTAGTCTGGGACGATCAACTGGGAGCAATCCCAACTGAACTCGAGACATTCCCTATCGCGGAGTTCTATGGTCTGCGCCCGAACGTCATGCTTTACACCTTCATTCAAGGTCCCGTTTGGGAGGCTGCGTTTCCCCCTCTCCCCCCCACCGCGCCATGATTCCGGAAGCCCTCGTTCGTCTCCATAATCTCGACGCACTCGAACCATTCGAGCACGAGGCCATGGCTACGCGTTTTACGCTCCATCTCGCGGCATCCAGTGCGGATACGGCGCTGAGACCGATCGCGGAAGAAGCATTTCGTTTACTCGACCGCTTGGAGGATCAACTGAGTTTCTATCGCGAAGGCAGCGATGTCACCCGGATCAACCGGGCCGCCGAGGGCGAGGTGATTCGAATCGATGACGTCACTCACTATTGCCTGCTGGTTGCGTTGCAGGTCTCCGCAGCCAGCGACGGCGCGTTCGACCCGTTCGCCGGATATGCCGCCCTGACCGCAAAGGACCAATCGATTCCCCATCATCTTCGTGATCTTTCTCCCCCTGCCCCTGACGAAACCAGTCCCGTAATGGCGCTGGATCCCGATCAACCAAATATCACCAAACTGAGCGGGAAACGGTGGCTCGATCTGGGGGCGATCGGCAAGGGCGCGGCGCTCGATGCGATGGCTCAGCTTCTGCAAGAATGGGATGTGCCCGCAGCCGTGCTTAACGGCGGCGGTTCCAGTATCCTGGTCTACGGATCGCCACCGAATAGCACCGATTCCAAATGGTGTGTTTCCCTTCCCCAAATTGCCGGACAACCCCAAATAAACCTGTCTGCTCCGTTCGCCTTTGGCGCGTCGGGAGAAGGCTTTCAGCCGGGACATATCATTGGGAAAACAGCACGCCCGCAGGGCCTCGTGCTCGCCCCCACGGCGACTGAAGCCGACGCTTTGTCGACCGCTGCCCTCCTCATGCCCGAACAGGATCTTCACGATCTTCTGAGGAGTGAGCCCGGTTACGGAGTCGTCGCCACGCATCAGGAAGAGGCGCCCTCGTTGAGCGGGGTATTTTCACACGAACTCAAAATGCCCGCTCCCGACGTTTCGCTGATCATTCCGTGTTGGTGTGAGTCGGAGCGACTCCCTCCTTTCTTGGTCCCATTGGCCCAAAGCATAAATGAGCGACAATTGCCGGTGGAGATCATCGTAGTCGACGATGGCTCACCCGGTGATGAACCCACCAAGCTCCGTCAACAGGTCGAGAAAATCCATCGTCAGTATCCCCAGGTAAAGCCTCTCGCAGCCATGGATCCGCACCAGGGAAAAGGAGGCGCCATTTATCACGGTTGGCGACAAGCACATGCCGGGGCCAAATGGCTTGGTTTCGTCGACGCCGATGGAGCAGTGCCGGTTGAAGCTGTGATAACCGGAATCGATCGGGCCCTTCATGCGGAGTCACCTTTACCCGTCATTGCCGCCAACCGTTACCACCATGATCGGGACAACCCCGTGCATCGTGGGTGGATTCGCCAACGCACCGGCGGTTGGTTTGCCCAGTGGGCTCGAACTCAGCTGCAGCTCGATCCGATCGATAGTCAGTGCGGGTTCAAACTCCTGCCGGCGGAGTGGTGGCGAACCTGTTCCAATGATTGGCAGGAACTCGGTTACGCCTTCGATTTGGAGTTATTGTTGGCAGCTCAAGCTGACGGACTACCCACCCAAAATCTGAATATCAGCTGGCGTGAGATAGGCGGTTCAAGTGTCGGTATGGGCGACGGGTTAAAACTGGTTCAGGCCGTCAAAAGACTCCGCAAAAACCGAGGCCGCTAACTAAAACAACATTCCCTGGTCGCTCGGCGGTTCCAATTTCTCCGCTTCCAAAAACCCGCCATAACGTTTGGCCCAATCTTCCAGCTTCTTGAGGTAATACTTCGGATCGTAAGGCGCGGTTTTCAGATCAAAATCCGCCAATGGCCTCGCTCGCTGCCAATCGCTGGTCTGCCCCTTCTCCCGGGGTTGAATATAATAACTCACGCGGTCACCCATGCGGGGCCGCGGATCCATTTTGAGCGCCACCTCTCCGGTTGCCCGGCGCGGCTTACCTCCCCCTGTTACAAATCGTTCATAGGTTTCGG
>CBFHXU010000058.1:0-15857 GCA_965659875.1 uncultured Opitutaceae bacterium | reverse complement strand
TCCCTTCCCACCTACGACCAGAAGTTTCGCCGCGGGCAGAGGTTCCAACTTCAGCTCCACACCAGAGGGGGTTTCCAGAGACAGGCTAAACCCGAACATGGTGCCTTCGCCGAGTTTGCTTTCACAAGTCATGTCACCCCCCATGAGCTCGACCAGCCGCTTACTAATCGCCAACCCGAGGCCGGTGCCACCGTAACGCCGACTGATGGAGGCATCGGCTTGAGTGAAGGACTCAAAAAGCCGTTCTATGTCTTCATTGGCGATGCCGATTCCGGTGTCACTCACTTCGAAACGTATCGCGACCATTCCCTCCATCAGGGCCGTCACCCGGACCTTGAGTTGAACATGTCCCTCGTCGGTGAATTTAACGGCGTTGGAGATGAGGTTGATCAACACCTGGCGCAGTCGGGTGGAGTCGCCGATCACGATTTCGGGCAGTTCCGCATCCCCGTCCAACAGCAATTCGAGCCCTTTTTCGGCCGCCCGCATGGTGTTCAAATCGATGGCACTTTCGATACACTCCACCAGACCAAACTCCGTGTGTTCGATATCGAGCTGACCGGCCTCAACCTTACTGAAGTCAAGAATTTCATTAATGATCGCCACCAAATCACCTCCACTCTTGGCGATGGTTTCGACGTAGTCTTTTTGCTCCCCGCCCAGATCGGATTCGAGTAACAAAGAAGCCATCCCGATGACTCCGTTCATCGGCGTGCGAATCTCGTGGCTCATCATCGCGAGGAACTGGCTCTTGGCCAAATTCGCCTGTTCCGCGAGTTCTTTAGACTCGATGAGATCGTCGGTCTGATCTTTGAGCGCAGTGATGTCGATCATCGCAATCACATCCTGACGCGTCCCGGTCGTGGGATCACTGAATCGACGGTGCAGATACTCGACCCAAACAATGCTACCTCCCGGGTGAATAAATCTGAATTCAACCTTCCGTTGTTGGGCCTCTCCTTCGTTGATGGAAGACACCACCTCTTCCCAAATACCCAGATCTTCCGGGTGAACCGTTTGACGGAAAACCGTTTCATTATGGGAGTCCTTGCCGGCAATACTCGTAATCCTGGTATAAGCGGGATTCACGAGACGCTCTCCTTGCCGGTCATACTCGCGTAAACACAGGCCCACCGGTGAGGCTTCAAACACGGAACGTAGTCGGGCCTCTTGGATCTTTACATCCTCCGAAGCACGTTGCGCGGCATCGAGAGCACGCAATCGACCATCCGACAAACGCAGGGTCAGCATGACCGCTCCCACCGAACCCAGCAGCCCGAATCCGAGGGCAATCCAAGCGTAACGATGGGCAGGATCGCGCTTCAGTTCCTCCCGGGGAAATGTGCGCACCGTCCACATCTGCCCAAACACATCGACCTCTTCGATGCCCATCAAATTCTCTTTACCCGACCGATTTCCGCCATCCCACAACGGCCTGCCCTGCTGCCCTCGATCACCTTCGTGCACGGTAAACCCGATTTCACTGAGATAAAGTTCCTCCAGGGGCGCGACAAGAGCATCGACGCGGACCGCGGCATACACCCAACCGACTAAATTCTCCTTTCGCTCCGTCTCAGTTTCGATGGGAGCTCCCCGCTCAAACACCGGATAGAATAATAAAAACCCCGGCGTCTCGGTCTCGCCCACGATCACTCGAATTCGTTTCGACATGGCGACCCGATTTTCGCGCATGGCCAGCTCCGCGGCTGACCGACGGGTCACGCCATTGGCAATATCAATGCCCAACACCCCGGCGTTGTCGGCAAACGGTTCGATGTATTTGACGAGGTAAAGCGGATCATGATCACCCGCCCGTTCAGCTACATAATCCGGTAGTCCGCCAGCATGAACTTCGGCTTCAAACGCTTCCAGGTTCTCGCGGTTTACCCGGTCGATGTAACCAATACCCACCGTGCCGCTTTCGGAGCGGAGTTCACTCGCGGCCAAAAAATCGACCCACATCTGACGATCCATTGCAGCGCTGTTTGAAACCATAACCGCCCCGGTCTGGAGGGCCTGGGCGGTACTGCGCAGCCGATCATTGAAACCGGAAATCAATTGCTCCGTGAGTCCCTGGAACCTAGTTTCGTCCACCGTGTTGGCGGCGTTCCGCGTCGAAATGAACGAAACCAAGGTCAAAGAGAGTGTCGCCGCTCCCACGAGCACCGCCAGCCAAGTCTGATTTGATCGATCCGTGCTGATTGGCGCCGTCGATGAATCATCATTACTGGATCGAGGTGGTGAAGCGCGGTTCATGCAATCAGCTCAAGGAATCAACGGGGAACAACCCTTCCAAGACGGTTGATTTTATCGATGGAGGCAAGTGTCACCTCATACCGACAAATTCCTGTTGGTTTGATGCTCAAAAATACTGGGAGCTCCAACCGAAATAGTTGAGCAACCACGCTTCCTTCCACACGCGATAGCGCGCTTCTGCTGTCATCTTTCCATTTTCCTCGCGTTCGTGATGCGGAAAAAGAAACCCCATCTCGGTATTCACCTGTTCCAGAGCATGCTGCTGAGCGTTCAGATCGGCTAGGGGTTCCGTCTCCCAGACCATCAACGGCTCCTTTTCATCCGCCACGCGTGCGCGATGCAATTTGATCAAGGCCTTCAGACGGCGGCGCCACGGTTTTCTTACGACCAACCAATTTTCCGGATAAAACCCGGCAAACGGCAGATATAGATTATCGGTCACCACCCGGGTGCCATCACTGCGTTGGGAAGCCATACTCGCACACACCACAATATTACCACTCGGCTGAGGCAGGAAAAGCACCTGAACCCGCACGGTTTCCGTAGGGTCGTGGTAGATCGACATGCGCAGATATATGCTCGGCGCGATCTCCGCCCGGAGGGACTGTACGGCCGTGAACCCCTCGTGGCGCAACCAATCACGTTCCTTCAGCACTCGGGGCTGGATCGGCCACTCATTGCCACTGCTGTTCACGGCAAATCGCGGAAACAACGGTATCGGACTCATGCTCAGAGCATGAATCTCCATCCATCGATAAATCGTCTCAATCAGCGCGTAGGTGAGTAAAAACACCGCCGTGAGCACCCAATACGGTCGATCGCTGAATCCGAGATCCAATATAATTTTGGCGAGTCCGAAGCCAAAAATCAGCCACCGCAGCCAGCGATTGTAAATCGCCAGCACCGGGGAACCCTGTCGCTGGTTCATTTGGAACAGCACCAGGGAAACCAACATGGCAATAACCAGTGGATAAGTCGGGTCCATGAGTCGGAATCGCGAAGTAGCAGGCTGGTCGGAATCGCCCAAAAATTCTTAGGGCAACAGTTAGGACGGAGCCGAATTGCCTCAGTTGAGGCGCACCGGCATAATCACGCAGATAAAGCTTTCGAGCGTTTTAAACACGCCTGGGCTCACCTCATCCTTCACTTCGAAGAAGACCTCGTCCTTGGTTAAGGCCTTGAGAGGATCTAGCATAAATTGAGGATTGAAAGCAACTTGCAGATCTGGACCACTGTAGCTGATCGCCATCGATTCATGGGCCTCACCAAAATCCGGACTTTGGGCGGTGATTTCGAGGAGATTGGAAGTCAGCTTCAGTTTTACGGAGTTCGACTTCTCGCTGCAGACCAAAGCGGCGCGGTGGATGCACTGCTGCAGGAGCTCGCGCTCCAGCTTGATGCGCTGATGCGTCTCTTTGGGAATAACCTGTTGGTAATTCGGATAATTTCCTTCAACGACCTTCGAATAGAGGTAGATCGAATCGACCAAGCCGCTCGAATCTTTGTCGGTCGTGATCTGAAAAGCCGCCCGGCGATCGTTAAAGGACACTTTAAGCTTCTCCCCCTTATCGAGCATACGTTGGAGCTCACTGACTGTTTTAGCGGGCAGAATGATGGCTCCAGCGGCATCCTCGGGCACTTCCAGTTCCTTGGAGGTCAGAGCCAAACGGCGACCATCGGTGGCGACGAGGGAAAGTTTGCCATCCTTAAAGTTGAAATAGACGCCATTCAGGATGTAACGCGTTTCATCTGACGACTGGGCGTAAGCCACGCTTTTGAGCATCGAGGTGAGTTCGCCCTGCTCGAGCGTGAAGGTGCGATCCTCGCCAAACTCGGGCAGCGGAGGGAATTCGTCTTTGCCGATTCCCATGATGCGGAAGTTGGAACCACCCGAAGTGAGCTTCACCTGGTGGCTGGCAGAAGACGTGAACGCGACATCGACGTTGGGCAGCTCGCGCACGATGGTGGCGAGGCGTTTGACGGGCAGCGTTACCGCGCCGCCTTCCTTGACCTCTGCTTTGATCTTACAACGGATGCCGAGATCAAGATTCGTGGTCGTGAGAGTGATATGGTCGTTCTCGGCCTCAATCAGCACGTTGCTGAGAATAGGCATGGTGGCTTTTGAGCCGACGACATTGAGAACTTGGGCGAGACCATTGCTGAAGTGGTCGCGGTTGATGTTTAGTTTCATGGAGTAGAGTGGGTGCGAAAAGGGGGTCTAGCGCGCGGAAGTTAACAAAGCCTAAATAATACCTGATTCAATAAGTTATTAAAGCAGTCATATTATGCTCAGGAAAAACAGTAATAAGCCCACTCCAAATCGCGCTTTTACCCCTGAAAATGTCGGATTGATAGCTTTGGGACTAACTTCTGAGGAATCGCGAATAAACAGAGGGTTATTCACGGGCTAAAATTTGTTGGGGGGGTCTTGCGCAACTTACTCACACCTTTTCCGGTTGCTGGGCGGGCTTCCGCAGCCCACGGAAAATTCCGAAGAAAACATAACCCAGCATGACCACGAGCATGCCGATCTCCTTGAAGACGACGATGGCCCCGGCCACACCCAGAAACAGGATAAACGAGGTCAGGGGGGTCTTCGTTTGTAGATCAATCTGTTTACCCGAGGGGTAGGTGATCTTGCTCACCATCATCACCGCGATGAGGAGTAACAGTGGAGGGAGTGCCAGCGCCCAGCGTTGAAGTTCGCGGTCATGCTCGGCCAAATTAAGGAGAAACAACACCAAGGCGGCCACCGTGCCCGCGGCTGCCGGGACCGGTAAACCCACAAAATCCTTATTGTCCGGTTTCTCGCCTTTATTGATCAGCGGATGGTTGATGACGTTGAAACGGGCCAACCGCACACCGGCACAAAGGAGATAGAAGAATCCCACCAACCAACCAATCTTCTGGAAGATCGGGTATCCCTGCGTGGGTGACAGGATGAGGAAGAACATCATCAACGCCGGCGCCAAACCGAACGATACCATGTCGGTGAGCGAATCAAACTCCCCTCCAAACAACGACTCGCGTCCCCCCATGCGCGCCAAACGTCCATCCAACGCATCAAATGCCATCGCGCCAAAAATCAACCAGACCGCTTCGGTAAACAACTCACTGGCGGCGGGTGTGATCATGGCCTCTCCGCCGGTAACGGTGATCGTGCCCAACATGATGTAGTGAGCCTGGATGCACTTGATCACCGCGACGAATCCGCAGAACAGGTTTCCCGCCGTCATCAAATTCGGCAGAAAATAGATCCGACTAGCGTTCTCGATGGAGAACGGATCGTCGGTATCACGAGGGTTAGGGTCGGACATAATATAAATTTCGCAGGGGGCCGATCAGCGCTTGGTCAGCCCCTCCAGATATTTCCAAAACTTCGAATGTTGTTCGACCAATTGCTGCTCCGAAACCGGCAATTTATTGCGCAACAGAAAATCCTCCAGTGAGTGTTCGTGCAGAATATAGAGCACATGGAGGGTGTCTCCGCCGCGCGTTTCGAAGTAGAACCGCAAGTCACCACTGCGTAGCCGGAAGAGCTCCTGTCCGCCCCGCATGAACTTCCCCAATGGCTCCCGGGGGTGCTCCAAGTCAGCCTGACGCAAGGAACTTACCGGATCCAAGGCGGTAAGCTGGATCAGTTTATCGAGCTTGTTGAGCTCGGTCATAGCCTGCGAATCGAAGGTGACTTGAAACATAAAAAATAAAAATGAAGCGCCGGTGTAACCCAACCGGCAGCCCACCGTCTTTGTCTGAGTAAGTCACGAACCTCAACTCTCGAAAAAAATGAAAAACCCTTTGCTCAAAATCTCCGTGGCTTTCGCCACTCTTACTATTTTCTCCGTCTCTTTCGCTTCGGCTGCTGATGACGACAAACCTGCCGGTCCTCCGAACCAGGCAGCGATGCTGAAACAATTCGATGCTAACGGCGACGGAAAGCTCGACCAAACCGAGCGCGATGCCGCCCGCAAGCACATGCAGTCCATGCGGGGTGATGCTGGCGGTCGGGGCGAAGGCGAACGCGGCCAAGGTGGCCAAGGTGGACGTGGTGGTCCTGGCGGACAAGGCGGCCGCGGTAATCCCATGGCACAGTATGACACGGATGGAGATGGCAAACTCAGTGACGCGGAACGCAAAGCGGCCGAACCCGCTATGCGCGAATTTACCCAGAATAATGAACGGGCCATGCAACAGTTCGACAAGGATGGAGATGGCAAACTCAGCGACAAAGAGTGGGCCGCCGCCCGTAAGATGGTCGAACAACGCATGGGCCAAGGCCGCGGTGGTCGTGGCGGACGCGGGGGCGAAGGCAACCGTGGTGGTGAAGGTCGTCGCCAGCGCGGCGAATAAGACAATTTGTGTATCAGGCTTTAAACCTGGTTTACTTAGGTAGGAGAGAGGCGATTCCTGTTAGGGGGAATCGCCTCTTTTTTTGCCGACTTGGCTGGTGCCGCCAGTAGATTGCCGGACATGCCGGTTACCCTTGCGATGATTCGAACGGCCGCGCGCCGCATTGCCGATGGCGTGGTGGTTACGCCCTGCCTCGAATCCATCCCGCTTTCCGAACTCACTGGAGCGCGCGTTTTCTGCAAACTAGATAACGAACAGCGCACGGGTTCTTTCAAAGAACGTGGTGCCCGCAATGCCTTGCTCCAACTTCCGCCGGCGCAACGTCGACGTGGAGTTATCGCTGCTTCCGCTGGAAACCATGCCCTCGGATTGGCCTACCACGGTCAGTTGGTCAAAATTCCGGTCACCGTGGTGATGCCTCACACCGCGCCACTGATCAAAGTTACCACCTGCCGTCGGCTCGGCGCGAACATCGTGTTGCATGGCGAGAATTTTGCCGCCGCCAAAAAAGAAGCCGATGCCCGCGCCGTTCGTGACCATCTTGCCTACATCCACGGCTTCGATGATGATGCCATTATCGCCGGCCAAGGCACCATGGCGCTCGAGATTCTCAAACAAGTTCCCAAGGTTGATGCGATCGTAGCACCCATCGGCGGGGCGGGCCTTATTGCTGGCCTCGCGATCGCGGCTAAAAAAATTCGGCCCGGGATCAAAATCATCGGTGTCGAATCAAGAGCCACCGGCAGCTACGTCGCTGCCCTGAAACGCGGAAAACCCGTTACGATTCCGCCGCGGGCCACCCTTGCCGACGGCCTGGCAGTTTCCTGTGTGGGACCCAATGCCTTCGCGCACGCGCGCGATCTCGTAGATGAAGTCATCACCGTATCCGAAAAATGGATTGCGCTCGCCATCCTCCGTTATGCGGAGTTGGAAAAAACTGTCGTCGAAGGCGCCGCGGCCGCTCCGCTCGCCGCCATGTTGGCGGGTAAACTTTCCCATCTGAAAAACCAACGCGTCGTGCTCGCGGTATGTGGTGGCAACATCGATCCTTCCGTGCTCAGTCGCGTGATCGAAAAAGGCCTCGTGGCCGACGGACGCCTTTGTCGTTTTACCGTAACGATCAGCGATCGCCCCGGCGGCCTCGCTGCTCTGAGTCAGGTGATCGCCAAGGCCGGAGCCAGCATCAAAGACATCGCCCACGACCGCGCCTTCAGTGGTCCGGACGTCAGTGCGGTCCACGCCTCGTGCACAGTCGAAACCCGGGACCACGCCCACGTTAGGGCGTTGCACCGCGCGCTAAAAAAATCCGGTTTTCCCGTGGTTAAAAAATAGGCCTGAGCCGATTATCACCCCTAATCGGCTCATGACCTACAATTGACAGCAATCCGACTGGCCGAACTTCCGCTACGATTTGGTGGGATTGGAGTCTGATTTGCTGCGGTTTGCCGAAAACGCAGGTAGAGTGGGAGGGTTGTTGCAGGCCCTGCCAGAAGTGTCGCAAACTCGCTCCGCCAAACTTAAGTGAGCGGTCAGCCTTTCCGACCAAAGCTTCCGTCAATTTTGATGAAGGCGCAGGCGGCGATGGAGGGGACGGCGCAGATGACGACCCAGATGAAGAAGTTTTGGTAGCCGAGCTGTTCCTGGATCCAGCCGGAGACCATTCCGGGTAGCATGATTCCCAGTGCCATGAATCCCGTGCAGATGGCGTAGTGGGCGGTTTTGTGCGGCCCGTCTGCGGCGACCATCATCATATAAACCATGTAGGCGGTGAACCCGAAGCCGTAGCCGAGTTGCTCGAGCACCAAAGCACCACCGATTACGGTCAGGCTCTCCGGTTGGGTCATGGCGAGCGCTACGAATACCACGTTGGGCACATGCATGGCGGCGACCATCCACCACAGCAATTTACGCAGTCCGTATTGGGAAACGAGCCATCCGCCAACCAGTCCGCCGATCGTCAATGCCACGACCCCGAACGTGCCGTAGAATATTCCGATCTGTTCGTTGGTCAGCGCGAGTCCTCCGACTTCCCGTTCATCCAACATAAATGGAATGACCAACTTCAATAGTTGTGCTTCAGCGATGCGAAAGAGCAGTAAGAAACCCAGCACGGACAGGATCCCCGACTGGCGAAAGAATGCGCTGAAAACGGTCCACCAACCACGCCAAGGGTTGCTCGAGACGGATGAGGGCACGTCCGCGGCCAATCGCGGTAGGACCCGCGAATGAAACCAGGCGACGAGCAAAAAAACCCCGCTCAATATCGCGAAAACGATGGCCCAGGCTTTCGCCATTTCTCCCGTCATCTCGGCGAGTCTACCCGCCAGAAAAACGAGAAATCCACTGCCCACGATCATCGAAAGCCGGAAAAACGTGCTGCGCACGCCGACGAATGCGGCCTGTTGTGGTTTGGAGAGCGCCAATAAGTAGAACCCATCGGCCGCGATGTCATGGGTCGCGGAGCTAAAGGCTAACAACCAGAAAACCGCGAGGGTGGCTTGGAAAAAGAATGGCGCAGGGACCGTCAGGGCGATCAACCCCAAGGCGCCGCCCATCAAATACTGGAGGGCCACAATCCAAAACCGTTTGGTCCCGCGCAGTTCCACGAAGGGAGCCCAGAGTGGTTTGATGACCCACGGAAGATAGAGCAGACTGGTGTAGAATGCCGCGTCGGTATTCGAGATACCGAGGTTTTTATACATCACGACCGACAGCGTAGCGACGGCGATGTTGGGAATACCTTGGGCGAAGTAGAGGCTGGGAATCCAGCTCCAAGGATTCCGGTTTGAGGGGGGAGGATTGTCCATGAATCGGGCGCCCTCGTTCATGGTGGATCAGGCTGCCACACGCAACCCGTGATCTTGAAATCTACCGCGATGGCCTGAGGTCTAAGCTTCCGCTTCGTCCTGCTCGCGCTTGATTGCCGCCGTCGCGTCCTGAACGGTGCTGGCCAGGACGGCCTTGGCTTGCGCGACATCTTTATCGGCGACCTGCACCACAATCCCGCCGTCAGCCCAAGAGAGATGCGGCGCAACTTCGGCAATTTGGGAGTGAGGGATAGTCGCTTCGATTCCATGCCCCTCCAGCACGGACCGGATGAGTTGGGCTTCGGCGATCTCGGCAACGGAAGCAATGGTTCGCATGGCAAAAGGTAAGTCCGGTTTGTGCGGAATAGCGAGCGCGTCCGTCAGTCAATAAAATGAGCGAACCAGCCGGAAATTTATCGGGTTCCGGCTCGCCCCGCGAAGGAACCAGTGCCACGTATCATGTCTCCATGTCTTCCCCGGCTGTATCATTTACTGACCTCCCCCTGTCTGACCCCGAATTACTCGCCTGGCTCAACGGAGCGGCCGACGAGCACGCTATCATGGCGGTGACGGATGCCGAAGGGACAATCCTGCATGTGAATGACCTGTTTTGCCAAATCTCCGGCTATGACCGCACGGAGCTGATCGGGAAAACCCATCGGATCATTCGTAGCGACCACCATACCCCGGAGTTCTTTGCCACCATGTGGGAGACGATCAACGCGGGCAAAGTGTGGCGGGGCACATTTTGTAATCAGGCCAAAGACGGCCGCCGATATTGGGTGGCGAGTACAATTATGCCCCTGTTGGGGGACGATGGAAAACCGCGCTACCATCTTGCGCTGCGCACGGATGTCACCCGCCTCAAAGAAACGGAACGACAGCTTCGCGACGAACAGGCCGAGTTGGAGAAGCAGGTCGAATTGCTGGGCAAAACCCAGGAGGAGTTGTCGGCCTTCTTTAATCACGCGCCCATTGGAATCACTTGGCGGGAGTTTGATGAGGACGGGAACCCTTCGATCAATCACGTAAACCAACGATTTTGCGATATCGTGGGGCTCTCCGAAGAGGAATCGGAAGATGTCGAAAACATGTTGCGCGTCACCCATCCTGATGATCGCGAAAAGCAGCGTGAACTCATGGGGGAGTTGTATGCGGGTAAGCGCAATCTGTTCTCGATGGAGAAGCGTTATCTGCGGACGGACGGTTCTCTGGTTTGGGCCAATCTGACCATTGTGGTTCTGCGCAACAACAAGGGTCAGATGACGCACCACTTCGGCATGCTCGAAGATATTTCGGAGCGGAAAAAAGCGATCAATCTACTCGCGAGCAAGGAGGCCCGTTGGCGCACCTACCTCAATACCGCCAGCGAGATTTTGCACGCAATCACCCCGGAAGGTCGCATCAAGTGGGTGTCGGATGCACTCACCGCCAAGTTGGGTTATACTCCCGAGGAAGTGAGCGGGGAGCGTTACATCGATTATGTGCACCCCGACCATATCGATGCATGGACTCAGTTCTTTCAAAACACGCTCGCCACCGGTTCAAGTTCAGCGTCGATCGAATACCGCGTGCGTCATGCCGATGGCTCTTGGATCTGGCACGCCATGAGCGCCCAAACCTACTCGGATCGCACCGGTCGCACGGCGTTTCTGGGCGTTGGCCGTGATATCGCAGCCCGGATCGAAGCCCAAAGCCAGCTCAAGGCCGCGCTGGCTCGGCGCGAGGAAATGGAGCGCATCGTCAACCGGTCGCCGTCAGTGGTGGTGCTGTGGCGAGCCGCTGAAAATTGGCCGGTGGAATTCGTTTCCGCGAGCGTGCGCCAATACGGTTACGAGCCCGAGTATTTTACCGCGTCCAACCGTGGGTTTATTGCCATCACCCATCCTGACGATACCACTCGCGTGACGGCTGAACTCGAGGCCCACGCCGCGGCGAAGCACGATGAGTATAACCAGGAATACCGCATTCAATGTGGTGACGGATCGATCCGCTGGGTAGCGGATCACACCGTGGTGCGTCGCAACCACGAGGGTGTGGTGACCCACCACGAGGGCCTGATCACCGACATCACCGAACGCAAAGAGGCGGAAGAACGTGAGCGTGAGATGCGCGAGCGCGACATGCGCACCGCGGCCGAAATTCAGTCCCACCTCTTGCCACAGGAGTTTCCCGAAAACGAGGTGGTGGAGATCGAAGCACTCTCCGATGCCTCCATGCTGATCGGCGGGGATTATTACGATGTGCTCAAAGTGGACGACGATCATCTTGGCTTCGTGATCGCGGATGTTTCCGGCAAAGGCGCCGGCGCCGCGCTCGTTATGACGGAGTGTCGGGCGACGATGAGATTATGCGCGGAAAACGAGACCAGTCCGGCCGCGGTTCTGAAACGCGTGAATCGCGTGCTGCAACCGGACATGCGACCCGGAATGTTCGTGGCCCTGTTCTATGGTATTTTGGACCTGAATACGAAAAAAATGAAGTTCTGCCGCGCCGGTCATGAACCGCCGATCCTGCTGCACCCCGAGGGTGAGGTGGAACAGCTCCCGGGCGGGGGATTGGCAGTCGGCCTCGATGAAGGGGAGCTCTTCGATGAGATTCTCGAGGAGCAGGAGGTGCAGCTCATTTCGGGTGACCTGTTGGCGCTGTACACGGATGGCATGACCGAGGCCACCAACCCCCACGGCGAAGAATTTGAGCGCGTGCGTTTGGCGACTTGTTTGCAACGACACCTTGAATATTCACTGGATGATGTGGTGAAACGGGTCGATCGTTACGTGCGCAACTTTTGTGTGCTCGCCCCCAATCATGACGATCGTACCTTGTTGCTCATGCGGGTGCTCTAGATTGTTAATAAATGATCAATAATCCTTAACCGATTGAACAAAGGGTCCGGTTTTGTGATCCTAGGGGGATCATGAATAAACGACTCCCTTTTTTGCTGCTCTTGGCTGCCGCTTTAGTGCTGCCCGCAACGACCACGTTCGCCAAAACCAAAGCAGAGAAAAAACGGGATAAGATTCTCGAAATGCGGGAGGAGGTCTTGGAGATGCTCTACGAGCAAAGCCCACGCTATAAAAGGACCATTCAAAACGCCGAGGGTTACGCGGTATTTTCCAATGTGGGTGTGAACATTATTTTCGCTTCGTTTGCCGGGGGCATGGGAGTTGTGGAGGACGAGGATGGGAAACGCACCTACATGAAAATGGCTTCAGCGGGTCTGGGCCTGGGATTGGGGGTGAAAGATTTCCGGGGTATTTTCATTTTCCACGATCCCGACAAAATGAAGTTTTTCATCGATAAAGGCTGGGACTTCTCGGCCCAAGCTGATGCCGCCGCCAAATCCGCGGAAAAAGGTGGGCAATACGGAGCGGCGGCCAACATTGTCGAAGGCGTCGAAATCATTCAGATCACCAAAAACGGTCTCGCCCTTCAGGCGACGTTGCAGGGCACCAAATACTGGCGGGACAAGGACCTGAATTTCGATGAGTGATACGTCGCTTCACTCATTGTTCTCCAATTTCAAGTGAAGCTGTGATCGCTCGCAAAATTGCCGTTAGTCTGGGCCTGATGATAGCGCTCGTGACCCAGGCAGAATCCACCATGCGTCTTCCCTCTGCTAATCCCCCGGGAGGTCTTGAAGTCGACCAAGTGCCGATGTTCGTGATGATCGGATTCGATGATAATCCGGACCTCGCGCCCATGCGGTGGATTCTCGATTTCTTAGCTGACAAAACCAATCCCGTTGGGTCCCGCCAGGTGTCGACCTTTGATGGCGCTCCGGTGCGAGTAGCATTTTATTCCAACGGGAAATACCTCGAAAATTCGTTGGCTTTACGGGAGCTCCACCAGCGCGCTTTTCGCGAAGGGCACGAAATCGGAAACCACACCCACAACCACTTCTCAGGAGGAGAATTTGAGCAGGCGACCTGGGCCGGGGAAATGAATTTGTGCCACGAATCTTTGTTGGCCTGCGATATCCCGGTGGCGGAAATTCAGGGATTTCGCGCCCCGTATTTGGATCACAACGATGCCATGTTTTTGGCCGCGCGTGATCGCGGCATGATCTACGACACGTCGTTGCAAGAAGGCGTGCAACCCCATGAAGATGGCACCAACTTTCTGTGGCCGTTCACCCTCGATCAAGGGAGCCCGGGTAACGCGTGGTATTATGAGCCGGGCTCGCCCAAATATGTCACATCACATCCCGGGCTTTGGGAAATTCCTCTCCATATGTTCATGGTGCCACCGGATGCCCGGGCCACTGAATACGGTATTGAACCCGGATTGGCGCAGCGGATTCATCATGGCATTGCTGAAAATCAAGGTTGGGAGTGGTCTCAGGAAGATCGCAAAATCGCCGGCTTGGACTGGAACGTCCTCGAGGGGGGAGGCCGCAATGCCGATGAGTTTTACGCCATCCTTAAACACACCTTTGAGCTTCGCCTCGCAGGCAACCGCGCCCCGTTGATGGTGGGTGCTCATACGGCCATGTATCCCGAAGAAATGTCGGACCGGCGGGAGGCCATCGAAACGTTTATAACCTATGCGCTCCGCCACCCCGAGGTGCGTATCGTAACCCCGATGCAGCTGCTCCATTGGCTGCGTGAACCCGTGGCGCTGGAGCGTTGAGTTACGACCCGCGTGTATTTTCTTGATAGACCCAAAAAAACCCCACGCTGGAAAAACGTGGGGTTAAATTTGGGAGGTTCGATTTTGCGAAGGTCAGCCTTGCGCCATCATTTCTCGGGTGCCGAGTTCGAGGGCTTTGTGGCCCGCCGTGTAGGGGGCTTCGAAACTTTGAGCCATTTCATCGGTGAAGACCTCATCGGTTCCTGATTCGATGCCGTCCAATATCGTGTTCGCGACATCGGCGGTACTGGCCTTGGGCATATCGATATCCTTGGCCATATCTGTTTCAACCGGACCCGGATACACGCCAATAACATCGATGCCCGAACCGGTAAGAACGTGGCGGGTCCCGACGGTCAGGGAGTGCAGCGCAGCTTTGGAATCGCTGTAGGTGGGGAACATCGGGAAATTGGTCAGCCCCGCGATACTCACGACATTTACGAGCGAACCCGTTCCGGCGTGCTTTAGGTTGGGAACAAAGGCGCGCGTCATGTGCAGCGTTCCCCAGTAGTTGACGTCAAATTCGCGTTCGGCGTCGGACAGATCCTCGCCGAATAGGTCTGGATTGGTCGCCGCTCCGGCGTTGTTGATGATCAATTGGGCGTCAGCGGCGGTGCGGGCCGCGACCGCGACCTGAGTCTTGACGGTCACGTCGAGGGCGACGGGCACAACTTTATCACCGTGCGTGGCGACCAGATCGGCGAGACTGTCCGGATTGCGGGCCGCGGCATAGACCTTGGCGGCTTCACGGGAGAGGAGTGACTCGACGATGGCGCGACCGATGCCGCGATTGGCGCCCGAAACGAAGGCGACCGAGTTTTGGATGCATTGGCTCATAATATAGGTGGGTTAAAATTCAGTTATTATTGAATGAACGATCAAAAAAGAAACCACTACACGTCTTTCGTCAATTATTTGATTGAACAATCATTCAAATAAGGTGGGAATACCCCTCGTTATGGCCCGCCCTCCTCAATTTGAACGCAGTGAAGTCCTGGAAAAAGCCACTCAACTCTTTTGGGAGCGCGGTTATCGGGGGGCTTCGGTCAGCGATTTAGTCAAAGCCACGGGCCTCCTACCGGGGAGTATTTACGCGAGTTTCGGCAATAAGGAGGGACTGTTCATCGCCTGCCTCGAACATTATGCAGCGCAGGCGGATGGACTTCGGTCGCAGTGGGAGAGCGACTCATCCCCGCTGACGATTCTGCGCAATTTCTTCTTCGCGATCGTTGGGATGGCGACGGAAGGCGAAGGCGGCCGCGGCT
The DNA here is from genome assembly GCA_965659875.1 of uncultured Opitutaceae bacterium. Taxonomy (GTDB): domain Bacteria; phylum Verrucomicrobiota; class Verrucomicrobiia; order Opitutales; family Opitutaceae; genus Actomonas. The sequence continues at coordinate 547 of CBFHXU010000058.1, read as the reverse complement.
GTTTTCTGGTCAATGCGTCGTTGGAATGCGACGAATCCGAGTCTGCGATCAGGTCCAAGGTGCGGGACTGCATGGCCGGTAATGAAGCCTGGATACGTGATCAGCTCGATGCCGCCCGCCAAGTCGGTGAGTTGAGCGAAGCCACGAATACCGCGCGGCTCGCCGGATGCCTCACCGGAGCCATGTTTGGGTTTCGCGTGATGTCTCGGGCCCAAGAAGATCCGGACAAAATTCGCGACGTCGCTACCACGACCTTCGATAGTTTGGTGACACCGTGGCAACAAGTTGCGGTGTAGGTTACGGATTCGGTTCGTCTGGATTAGGGTCTGCTGACCTCTCAATGAAGCTGCGGAATTTTTGGTAAGAAAACCCGACCCACAGCAACAGCAGTCCTAGCACGATAAACGCGGCGATGCGGTATTGGGCTGCTTGAATATCGTGCACGAATACCCGCGGAATACAGAAGACCAACAAGGCCAGGCCGACGATGCGGTGCATCTGGTAGCGACCCCAGATGCCGAGGGCGAAAATGAGAATACCGCCCACG
>CBFHXU010000057.1:0-15873 GCA_965659875.1 uncultured Opitutaceae bacterium | reverse complement strand
CTGGGAAGGGGTGGCGGTGGTAAAACAAGTCACAGATTGACGGAATCCTGAAAACTAAACTGCCAATATTGAAAAAAGCCCTTGAACTTCGGGTCTGGAAGCGTGAACTACGCCGTTCCTCCGGTGGGATACTCAAGTGGCCAACGAGGGCAGACTGTAAATCTGCTGGATTTATCCTACGGTGGTTCGAATCCACCTCCCACCACCATTTTAAAACGCCCCCGGCCACGGGGGCGTTTTTGGTTTACGACCCAAAAAGTGGATGAGAACTAGGTAGGTGAGGACCGGACTCAACGAGACCGGCTACAGCCATACAGTCGTAATAAGCCACAAAGCCCGTTGTAGCCGGGGTCGCTGACCCCGGCTTTCAATATCCCAAAGTTGGATGGTTACCCCCTTCGTTCGACGAAGATGGCGCGGTCGGACGGCCCGGTGGTTCGTGCCTGTTTTTCAAGGGCAGGATCGTTTGGTGAATATGTAGCGCGGAATCAGGGTTCTGCCTCACAAGACCCCCGCATCTCGGAAGCTGTAAAACCCCAGCCCGGTGGGGTCATGGCGGGGCTCTCCGACGATCACATGGTCCAGCAACGCGATATCCACCGTCCGGGCGGCTTCACGTAGGGTGCGGGTGAGCCGAATGTCGGCTGCCCTCGGGGCGGGATCACCGCTGGGGTGATTGTGGATGCATACGACGGCTGACGCCGCTTCCTTGATGGCTTCGCGAAATACTTCCCGGGGATGCACGAGCGTGCTTCCGGCTGTGCCCGAAGTCACTTCCACCCGGCGGATCAGTCGGTTTCGTCGATTTAGACAGAGCACCCAAAATTTTTCCACACCCAGTCCCAGGCATTCCGGACGGCAGTATTCAGCAATCGCGGCGGGCTCATCCAGTTTGGGGTCTTCGTTTTGATTGTGCTGCATGATGCGGCGGGCGATTTCCATTACCGTCACGAGTTGCAGCGCTTTAATGTGTCCAATACCTTTATGGCGCTCGAAATATTTGCGCGTCCACTTGATCAAGTCGGCCATGGATCCGGCCCGGGAAATGAGTTCTTCCGCGAGGGTAAGCACATCCTGACCTCGGGTTCCGCTGCGCAACAGCATGGCCAGGAGCTCGGAATCGCTCAGAGCAGCGGCGCCGTGGCGTTGCAGGCGTTCCTGCGGACGTTCTCCGGTCGCCATATGAGCAAGTCGATTGGGTCGGGTAAAAGCTTCAGGATGCGAATCGGTCATCTGGTCCGAAACGCAAAAAAACGCACCGTTCTTTCAAGAATCGGTGCGTTTTTGAAAAGAAACTTTCGGTAGAGCTATTCTTCGTGCGTGGCGCGGGTCGTCTTTTTGGCCGCTTCGGCGTTCTCGGCGGTGAGGCTCTTCATAAAAGCCATCAGGTCGCGCAGTTCGGTCCGTTTTAAGACCAGACCAAAGATTGCGGGCATACTGGAAGGTGCGCCCGCTCGTTCGGTCACGAGGTTGGCGGCGAAGCTTTTCTTTTCCCCGGCCGCATCGTAGATCGTAATCTGATCGGCGGTTTCCTCGGCAATTACCCCCACTTCATACCCCCCGTTGGAGAGGGTGAAGGCCACGACGTCGAATCCTTCGGCAATCGTCGCATTCGGCGTGATGATTGACTCCAGCATGTATTCTGCCGAGACCCGATCGGCCAGACCGGTGAGATCCGGGCCGGCGTAGCCGCCTTCGCCGTTAGCGCGATGGCATCGGGTGCAGGCGAGAACGGCGTGTTCGTTGAAGAGTCTCCAGCCGGCACGGGGATTACCACCAGAGAGTGATCCGCGGAAGCTGGCGAGAGGATCGCCCGAGGCGGCCCATTGCTCTTGAAGCTTGGCCATGGCGGTTTGGACCGTGGCGTCGTCGGACGCCTCGGCGGCGTCCAGCAGCTCGACTTGAGCGAGGTAGGGGAGTTCGCCTTGCCCCAGGGTTTTGAGTCCTTGGATCAAGAGGGTGGCGGCTTCCGGATGATTCAGTTCAGCGATGGCCAGGTAAGCCGCCTGTTGTTCAACGGGGGTTCCGTTGCTGATCATGTTGGAGAGAACCGGCAAGGCTTGGTCGGGAGACAACCGGGCCAGGATCGGCAAGGTCGCCATGCGCAGTTCGGGTGAATTGGATTCGCTGGCGACATCGATGGCTTCCAGCAGCTTTTCATCATTCAAGTCGTTGAGCACCGCGAGCGCGTCGGCGCGTACTTCGCCATCCTCGTTGGAGGAGGCCAGCAAGGCGTGAATTCGTGGTGAAGCCGCTCGAATCTTGAGTTTGCGAATCGCGCCTAATACGGCGCGTTTCACGAAGAAACGCGAACCCGACAGCAGCGTGTCCAATTCGGACTCCAGGGCGGCGACGGCCGGGGAAGCGTCGCGAACATCGAGGGGGCGATACACCCCGACAAGACGGTCGCGTTGGAACGGTTCGGACCAGTCGGACAATTGGGTGAGCGCCTCACGGCGAAATTCGCGCGGCACGTCATTGCGGGCAGCGTAGGAGGCCAGGGCGACGGCGTCTTCCGGGCGACCCAGACGGTGACGCGCATTGATGATGCGGTTTTGGAGAGCCTCATCCTCGAGGTCACCTTTTCCCAACATGGCGGCTAGGGTAGGCAGGGCGTCGTTGATGGGCGCGTCGTTGATCGCCAGCGCAGCCTCCCGCACGATGAAGCCGTCGGAGTCCTGCAAGAACTGAGCGGCACGCTGGTGTTGCAGTTTACGGTAGGTGAGCAGCACACCGAGACGCACTGCCGCCGACTTATGCATTTCAGCGGCGCGGAGAGCGGGCAGGGGAGCGAGTCGGGACAGCGCATGAACCGCGACGTGACGGAGGTATTTGTCCTCGTTGTCGTTGCGTTGGAGAAGTTCGAGCAAGGCGGGAGCGACGGATGCGTCACCCAGTTTGCCGAGGCTTTGCGCGGCGAAGAATTGTACCCGCGCGGATTCGTCGCTCAATAACTCGGGCAATCGGGCGGCCAAAGCTTGGTGATTGTGGTCGCCAATGACTTTGGCGGTTTGGGCGCGAATTTCAGCGTCTTTGTCTTTGAGGAGTTTCTCGAAACCATCGAAGGCGTTGCTGTCGTCCGGACGAAGTTGGGCCAATGCCCAGATGGCATGAATGCGGGCGAGTTGTGGGGCCTTTGCGTTGGCCGCGATGCGACGCAACGCAGGGATGTGCTGGGCTCCCCGAGCGACCGTTTCGTATTGGGCGCGTAGCCGCACGCGTTGGTCTTGATGGCCCAGGAGTTTGAGGAGCTCTTTATCTGATGCGGTTTTGATGCCGCCGCCGATCAGTTCTTTAACCTCGGCCACGAGTTTGGCGGCCTGGGGGGAGGATTGTTTCGGGGTGACCGAGTAGATCCGGCCTTTGTTGGACTTGGGCCATCCCACCACCCAGTCGACAAAGTAAAAGTCGCCGTTGGGCGCGAAAGTGATGTCGGTGGGCAGGGTGCCCCAGAGGAACTGCTCGGACGAGGTGACCTTGTGGGCCGCTCCATCTTGTTCGAGTTTGTAGGTCTGAATGCCGGAGGTCGAGATGGCTCCCTTGAAGTGAGTCATGAACAATGTCTGGTCGAATCGATCGTCAAATCCGGTGCCCGGGTAATAGGTGATACCGGAAGGGCCGTCTTCGATATTGGCCAAGGGGGGCAAAAGATAGGCCGCGCGCCCTTCAAAGTCGGGTTTCCACAAGTCGTCGCTCATCCAGGGCCCGGCGCGGCCGAGGGGGGCGTGCTGGTAGCCAACGCGCCAGCCGGATTCGCCGCCTTCCATGATCTGCACGAGGCGTTCCATGTCGCCGTTGTCGCAGTCGTTGTCTCCGGTGAAAAGATTGCCGTATTCGTCAAAGGCGAGCTCCTGCGGATTGCGCAGTCCCCGGTGCACGAGTTCGAATTCGGTGCCGTCGGGATTGGAGCGGAAAACCGCCCCTTCATCCGTCAGCTCGACTTTGTTGCCGTCGGGTCCGGTGACATTGGTGCCCCGGTCGCCGATGGAGTAGTAGAGTTTGCCGTCGGGCCCAAACGCGAGGCCGTGGAAGTCGTGGCCGGTGTAACCGAAACGCACCCCGAAGCCGCGGAGTAATTCGTGGCGGGCGGTAGCCGTGTCGCCGGCTTCATTGGTGTCGAACTGCCAGAGACTGGGGATGTTGGTGAACCAGACTTTGCCGTCCATGGGCAATACGCCGGAGGCGATCCCATCGAGTTTGGAGTCGAACCCGTCCGCAAAGACCTTGCTGCTGTCCGCCTTGCCATCCCCATTCGTGTCCTCGACCACCCGAATGACCTCCGTCTCGAGGGCGAGATCGCCGGCGTGTTCCCCGAACGACGCATCGATGAGTTTGATGCGATCTTCCAGCGTCTTGGTGGCGAGATCGTGCTCGAGGAATTCCATGTAGTGACGGATATCCAATACGCTGGTGCGATAGCGGTGAGTCTCCGAGAGGAACGCCCGGCCTTGTTCATCGAACTCGAATGCCACCACGTTCGAGAGCATGGGCTCGGCGGCCCAGAGCTTCACTTCAAATCCCGCGGGAACCTTGAAACCGGACATGGCCTTTTCGGCGGCATCCGACGCGGGAGTCGTAATCGGTTCCCGCTGACGATGATCGTCGGAAAGCTTCAGCTTCGGGTAAGGCGGGATGACCGCGATCAGGGAACTGGCGAAGACGGCGAGAGCCGTCAGGGAGGTGGGGATGAGACGTTGGTTCACGATGAATTTAGGACGTAAAGGAGGAGGAAACTGGATTGCGTTAAACGACGCCAAACAAAAGCCGTGGTGCTTAGTCGGCTCGGCGTTGAACGATGAGCAGCGAGAAATTATAGTACGGAAACGTATTCCGCTGTGGGCTCAAGGCCCGGCCGAAACGGTCACACGGAGCACAATTTGATCGCCCGGGCGAGCGCCGCCAGGGGATCGTCCTCGGTGGGGACAAATTCCTGACCTACAAATCCGGTGTAACCGGTATCGGCGATCGCGCCCATGACCTTCGGGTAGTCGATTTCCTGACGATCTCCGTCGAGTTCATGGCGACCCGGGTTTCCGCCCGTGTGATAATGAGAGATCCATTTGTGATGATCGCGGATGGTGCGGATGATGTCTCCCTCCATGATCTGCATGTGGTAAATATCGTACAGGAGCTTAAAATGAGCCGAGCCTACTTTTTCGCACAGGGCGACTCCCCACGGGGTTCTGTCACACAGGTAGTCCTCGTGGTTTACCTTACTATTGAGCAGTTCCATGGTGATGGTGACATCGTATTTTTCCGCGATGGGCACGATCTGAGCGAGACCTTCGGCGCAGACCTCCAGACCTTCATCTTCGGGCTGACCGTTCCGGTTGCCGGAAAAACAGATCATATTTTTTGCTCCGGCCTCGGCCATCAACGGGATGTCCCGGGCCATGAATTCCTTGATGCGCGCGTGATTGTCGCGGTTGTTGAGGCCGTCGGTGATGCCACCCGGCACGCCCCACACCATGGCGCATTCCAAACCGTGTCGGGCGAGGATGGGGAGTTCCGCCACGTTCACGAGTTCGATCGAATTCAACCCGACGTCGCCGGCGCGGGCAGCCATTTCTTCGAGGGAAAGTTCTTTATAGCACCATTTACAGGCAGAATGTTTGTAGCGGCCAATCATAGGGGAGGGAGGGGCGGCAGCGGATGCGCTGGATGCGAAAGACGCTCCGGCGGCCGCGAGGGCTGATCCGGAGGCGAGATTTTTAAGGGCAGTTCTTCGGGTAATGGGGGAAGTCACACTTCCATCGAAACGGTGATGCCGATCGGGTTCCAGACTGGAATTACGAATCTGTCGGATCGCGAGGTTACCCGACAAAAAAGCCCGATCGGGCTGATCGGTCTGAAAAAGTGATAAGTCGGGGGCTCAGTAAAGCTTCACGTAGCTATTGCGACGGAGTCGCTCGAGCCACGCTTCCTGGGCGCGCCGGGCCTCGCGGGAAATGAGTACGCGTTCGATTTGTTCCCGCACGTCATTGATGTTCTGAACTCCGGCGTATTTACGCTCCTGGGCGTGGAGAATGAAAATACCCTCCGGGAGCAGAATCGGACGCGTGGTTTCACCGGCGGCCAGTTCGAACAAGGGATCGGAGAACTCGGGCTTCAATCCGGACCGGTCGAGCCAGCCCCAATCTCCTCCGCGGGAGCGGCGAGAGTCTTCGGAAAGTTCGGTCGCGATATCTTCAAATTCGTGTCCGACATCGATCCGAGCCTGCACGCGGGCGGCCAGGGCGATCAGATCACGGTCGGTGCGACCGTCTTTGCGCTGAAATTGGATGAGACGAAGGTGGACGGAGTCCTCCTGGTAAAATTCGTCTTTGTTCTCGTCGTAGAATTCCTGCACCTGGACCGGCGAGACGACGGTGGCCGATTTACGCTTCTGCCCCCGCATGTAGTTGTAAATGATGTCCTCTTCGACCTCGCCCCGGTATTCCCGGAGGGTGAACCCGCGTTGTCGTAGGTAAGCCAAAAACTTGGAACGATCGCCTTCGAATTCGTTGATAATGTTCTCGTCAACCGCGTTATCGACGTAGCTGGAGGGAATCCTTCGCTTTTCGTCGCTATAGAAATCTTTCACGATGAGGACGCGGTCCACCAGCTGTTGAATGGTATCATCCTGGAGGGCTTCGAGGCGCTGATTGAACTCCTGCTCATTGCGCGATGTGCGCTGGAGCTCGGGGATCATGGGTGAAATTTCCCGGCGAATGTCGTCGACCGTGATGATTTTCCCCTCGGCCACGGCGGCGATGCCGTTGGCAAAGCGCATGTTGGCGTCGCGGCTCGGAGCGCTGGGAGCGGACGGTTGGGCGAAGAGGGGAGATCCCGTGAGGACCAAGACACCAGCGACAGCAGTCAAACTGGCGCGGATTTTATCGGAATTAAGGGGCGTCATGGATTCGGCAAATTATCGAGAAATGTAGCTATTTCGTCCAAACGTAGAAGGGCACTCGGGGCGGTCAACCTCGGAAACCGGGTCCCGTGCATAACCCAATCGTCCCGATCGCTACCGGCGCGAAGGCACTTTAATTTTGAACTACGGGTCTCGACTGACCCGATTCCCTTTTGTTCCGCCCGAATTCTGATCCCGGTCACCGCGAGGAGCGCGCGGACTTCATCGTCAAACTGGCCGAACCGGTCGAGGAGGTCACTTTCGAGCTGCTGGAGGTCCTCGGCCGAGCCTGCCAGAGCCAACCGTCGGTAAAAATCAATGCGCAGGCGGGTTTCGCTCACGTAACCGGCCGGGAGACGGGCTTGAATGGATTCCACCTCCACGAGACCACTGGCCGCATGCTCGGCGTCGCGCAGCGTCGTATAGCCGTCCTGGTGTTTGCCGTGCTGCCGGGGGGCGGGACTGCCATCGCCCACAAAAACGAAGTCCAACTTCACGGTCGCGCGGATGGCGGCGGCCTGTTTCTCGCCTTTTAAGCGGGCGACCGACTGGCGGAGGAGTTGGCAATAAAGTTCGAACCCGACGCCGACGATGTGGCCGCTTTGCTCCGAACCCAGCAAATTGCCCGCTCCCCGCAATTCGAGGTCGCGCATGGCGATGCGGAATCCGGCCCCGAGCTGGGTGTGGGCGCGCATAGCGTTGAGCCGTTCGCGGGCGATCTCCATCAGGCGGGTGTGGCGGTGGAGCAGCAGGTAGGCGTAGGCCTGATGTTTAAAACGACCGACCCGGCCGCGAAGCTGGTACAACTGCGACAGTCCGAAACGGTCCGCTCCTTCGATGATGATGGTGTTGCAGTTGGGGATATCCAACCCGCTTTCGATTATCGTGGTGCATACCAGCAGCTGGTAATCTCCGGCCACGAATTCGGTCATCATCTTCTCGAGGGTCTTTTCATCCATTTGACCGTGGCCGACCCCGATCTTGATTTCAGGCATGAGCTCCGCGAGATGGGCGGCGACGACTTCGATCGTCTGTACGCGGTTGTGGAGATAAAACACCTGACCGCCACGCGCGATCTCCCGCCGCACGGCATCGACCACGATTTTGTCATCGTAGGTTTTAACCAGGGTCTGAATCGGGTGGCGATTGGTGGGCGCGGTTTCGATCACACTCATATCCCGCGCGCCGGTCATCGCCATGTAGAGCGTGCGGGGGATCGGCGTGGCACTCATGGAGAGCACGTCGATGGAGGCCCGGAGGTTTTTGAATTTCTCCTTATGCTTCACGCCGAAGCGTTGCTCCTCGTCGATTACCACCAATCCGAGATCCTTGAAGACCACATCCTTTTGCAGAATCCGGTGCGTGCCCACCACGATGTCGACTTGTCCGGCCGCCGTGGCCGCAATGATCGACTTCTGTTGTTTGGGGGTGCGGAATCGACTGAGCATCTCGACCGTAATCGGGTAGCTCGCCATGCGTTCGCGGAAGGTGTTCAGGTGTTGCTGCGCGAGCACGGTGGTGGGGACGAGAATGGCCACCTGTTTGCCGCCCTGGACGGCTTTGAAGGCGGCGCGAATCGCGACTTCCGTTTTCCCGAATCCCACGTCACCGCAGATCAGACGATCCATCGGTTGGGCGCGTTCGAGGTCGGCCTTGGCGTCGTTGATCGCCGTCATCTGATCGTCCGTTTCGGTGTAGGGGAACGTGGCTTCGAATTCCTGTTGCCAGCCGGTATCGGGCGGATGGGCGAAACCGGGTTGGGCCTCGCGAGCCGCTTGGATCCGGAGCAACTCGGCCGCGAGGTCGACGGTCGAACGCTCGGCCGCCTTGCGCGCTTTCTCCCAACGCTGGGTGCCGATGCGTCCGAGCTGGGGTTTGCTTTTGGTCAATCCCACGTAGCGGCTGATCAGATGGGACTCCTGCAGCGGAACATGCAGCGTGACCTCGTCGTCGAATTCGAGGGAGATGACCTCCCGCAGTCCGTCCCGGGTATCCAACTTGGAAAGCCCGCGGTAGTGGGCGATGCCGTGCTGCAGGTGGACGACGAAGTCGCCTTCGACCAAGTCCGCAAAGTCCAGCAGTTGGTCGACCTGAGCGCGTTGCACGAGCGCCCGCTTTTCGACCGAGGGACGACGGGGGCGCTGGCGTCCGAAAACTTCCGTTTCCGATACGACCACCACGCCGGCTGATTTCGCACCGAGTTTTTTCCACCCCAAACGCGCGTCTTCCCGGAAGGTGATGCGGAACCCTTCGTTGAGCGCCCCGATGACGAACGTGGGCTTAAGTTTTTTAAGTCCGGCTTCCTCGTGCAGGATTTCGGTGATGCGTTGCTGCTCGGCCTGCTTGGCGACTACGAAGCGGATGGCGTAGGCCGACTTTTGCCAGAGCAGCACCTGTTGCAGGAATTCGAGTCGCGCTTCGGCCTCCGCGTGCAGGCGGTCCTGCGCTACCAGACCGTCGGTCGGGTAGCGACGGTGGTGGACCAGGCTGTCGGAGTCCCAGGTGGCGGAAAGATCGTGCGCCGTGTCGAACCAAAGTGACGTTTCATCCAAATCTTGCAGCGCGGTGCGGCTGCGGCAGCGCTGCACGACCTGATCAAAATGCTGATGGAGTTCCTCGCCGTTGCCCTCCGCGAGCGCGCTGACCGCTTTTTCGATCCGGGGAGGTTCGATCATGAAGAGGGCGGTGGCCGGTGAGAGGTATTCGGCCAAACCGCTGCGGGCAGCTTCAAGTTTGAGTCGGGGGGAAGCGCTCAGGGTGATGCTGGCGATGGCGGCGCCCGATCGTTGGTCAACCGGATCGAACGCACGGATCTCTTCGAGTTCGTCGCCGAAAAAATCGAGCCGATAGGGTTCGTTCGCCGTGACCGGATAGACGTCGATCAGACCACCGCGGATCGCGTATTGGCCGGGGGCCTCGCAGAGGGCTTCGGCATCGTAGTCGAGGGCGTGAAGTTTCTTCAGCAACGCATCAAAACCGACCTCGGCCCCAGTTTTGATTTCGAATTCGTTGGCCGCGAATTTTTCGAGGGCAGGCACCGATTGCGCGATTCCACCGGGGAAAGTGAGCACGATCAAGGGGGGCGCATTTTTCGCTCTTCGGGTCTGCGATCGCGTGGCTTTCAGTTTGGAAAGCACCGCGGTGCGATCGGCTGAAACGGCGAAGGCTTCCCGCATGTCCACGTCGACCGTGGTGGATTGCGGCAACACCACGATATCAGGGACGTTGCCAGTGGTATACTCCTGCTGCGCGAAAAGCAGGATGTCCTCCTCCAGTTGTTCGGCCTGTTTGAGGTTCGCGCAGATCACGAATGCCACCGGGGCCGACTCTTGCGCAATGATATCCGCCAAGATGGCCCCTTGGGCGGGAGGGCAGACGCCGGTGATCTGGCGGACTGAGGCAGAAGACGACATGGCTGACCAACTATGTCGTGGGCAAATCAGGTGAGTCCAGACCTTGGCGGGCGGCCTCTTCTTCGGCCGATTTTTTGGACGAACCGCGACCCGTGCCAATCAACTGACCTTCGAGGAAAACCCGGGCTTCGTATTCGCGGGCGTGATCATCACCGGCCACATGCTGGACCTCATAGCTCAACGCGTTGTTGCCGAGGGTGGGTTGGACTTTTTCCTGTAATCGCCCTTTGGGGTTTTCCTCCGGGATGACCTGCGCGAGTCGCACAGCGAGGTCGCCGTAGAGTTTATGGATGACTCCCTTGGCGGTCTCAAAATCACTGTCGGAGTAGATCGCCCCGAGGAGCGCCTCGAACGCGTCTTCCAGCGCGGACGCTTTTCCCCGGCCGCCGGATTCGTGTTCGGAGGCGGAGAGTTTGAGGGCCGCACCGAGATCGATTTCCCCGGCGATGCGAGCCAAGTAGGTTCCGTTGGAGAGGGCGGCCCGCTTCTTACTGAGTTCACCTTCGCGAGCTTCGGGCAGTAAGGTGAAGAGACTCTCCGTGAGGGCGAGTTGTAGCACGGCGTCCCCGAGAAATTCCAGCCGTTGATTGCTCTCCGTTTGGTCCGGATGGTCTTGCAACCAGGAGGGATGAGTCAGGGCGAGATCCAACAGGTCCGGATCATTGAACGAGTAGGCTATACGGTCCTGTAATTGGGCGGCGGGCGAATTCATGGCTCAGGAGGATGCGCTGGAGTAACGGCGTAAACCGGCCTGGAATACGGTGATGCCCAACCCCAACCAAATGAAGGTGGAGCTCAGCATCCAAACCGTATCGGGAAAAGAGAATCCGGAAATGAGCGCCCGCGCCGGAGCATTGCTGATTACGACGGTCGGTAGAATCCAAACGAAGATGACGTTGGCGACGCCACTGAATGCCTGTTTGGGCAGGCGGGAAAACTCGTAGATGGTGAAGTAGCCGCCTTCGACTCCCTTGGTGCCGATGGTCCAGAAACTCACCGACGCCAACAGCAATACGATGGCGTAGCTGCTGATCAAGCCACAGCCCACAAACGTGACATAGATGGCAATGTCTCCCGCCGAGAGAGCAAGCCCCAGTTTATTGACGGAGAAGAGCACGATCGCGAGGGCAACCGTCACATTTAAAAGACTGTCCAAATCGATCTTCCGGGTGGAAACCATGAACAGCGGTCGGCCGGGTTGAGCGAGAAAGAAATCGAAATTGCCCGTGCGAATATTGCGCCCCATTTCGAAGAGATTGCTCCAAAACAACCCCATCAACAGCCGCTGAATGAGCATCGAAGTTCCGATGAGGAGGAGCATCTCATATTGGCTCCATCCGGCGATGGAATCGGTGTGCTGATAGATCACTGCGATGGCCGCGACGTTCACGCCCATCCAAAAGAGCTCGACCAGCGACCACATGATGAAATCTCCCCGAAACATCATCGACCGCACGAGCGAGTAGCGGACGGATGCGAGCCAGATTTTAAGATAGTGAATCACGGGAACGAAAGGAGAAGGGAAGTTAAGCTAGCCGCCGACGGCGGTGTGTTCTTTGAGGCCTCTGCGCCAAAGAAGATTAGCGAGTCCCAGCAAAGCGAACACCCAAAACGCCTGAATGCCCAGCCCCTGCACCGCGGAGTCGTAATCAATGCGTCCCGTGAAGATGGCCGCGGGGAAATACATCTGATAGTAGTAGGGCAGGAACTGCGAAATGCGGTAGATGGTGGCCGGTAAAAGATCCAACGGAAAGATCTGGCCACCCAACAGCGTTTCAATGGTCATCGAAAGAATGACAAACGATTGGATTTCCAAAAACCAGAAGGTCAGCATGCCGAAGATGTAGGCGATCGTGAATTGAATCAAAGCGGACATGATCGCCGCCGGCAGGCCGATTGCCAGACGCCAGAGTTCGGGCGGGAAGGTGAGATATTCGCCCAGCAGGGGGAGCGCCAAGATTAGGGGGATGAGTGCGAGCAGTCCCGAAACGAGTCGCGCGGCCACGAAGATAGTGAAGCGGTAGACGAAGTAGTTGATCGGTTTGGTCAAGAACTGGTTGATCAGGCCACTGCGAATTTCCTCGCTGATTTCATAGTCCTCACTGAATGCCCCGATGAAGAACTGCAGCACCAGCAGGGTGATGAAGTAGGTGAGGGTCTGGTGGAGGCTGAATCCGCCGATCATGGTCTCACCCCGATAGGCTGCGCTCCACAAAATGAAGACGAACGCCAGGTGGATGAGCGAGAAGGCCGCGCGCATGGCGAAGTTCCATCGATAGACGATGTTACTTTGCAGGCCGACGTTGAAAACGTGGCGATATTTGGCGATCAGCAGACGCATGGAAGCGACGATGGTTTAGGGACCGGCCAATCCGAAACGAGCGATCACTTCGGCTCCCAACTCGCGGTAGGCTTGGGCGCCCGAAGAGTTATTGTCATAAGCGAAAATCGGTTTACCGAAACTGGGCGCCTCGCTGAGTCGAACCGACCGGGGTATCAAAGTGTTGAATACCTTATCGGGAAGATGCTCGCGCACTTCTTCCACGACCTGTTTGGCGAGGTTGGTGCGGCCGTCATACATGGTCATGATGATGCCACCGAGATTGAGGTCGGTGTTGAGGCCGGCGTCGCGGATGCGGTCCACGTTGCGCAGGATCTGCCCCAGGCCTTCTAGGGCCATGTATTCGGATTGCAGGGCGATGAGCAGTTGATCGGCGGCGGCGAGACTGTTCATCGACAACATGCCCATGGAAGGCGGGCAATCGATGATGATGGCCCGGTAGCCGTTGCTCGCTTTGAGCGGAGCCAAAATGGTGGCAAGGCGGGCGAGATAGTTTTCGGACTGTGCGAGTTCAACTTCCGCGGCGGCCAGATCCTCTTCGCTGGGAATGAGGGCCAGGTGTTCGTAGGGGGTGGGCACGATCATCTCGAACACGCTGCCCTCGTCATGGAGCGGGCCGTAAAGACTGCGGCCTTCCTGCTTCTCGATGCCCACCGCGCTGGTGGCGTTGGCTTGGGGGTCCAGATCGATGAGCAGGGTGTGAATTTTCTGTTCGGCGAAGGCAGCCGCGAGGTTGACGGCGGTGGTCGTTTTACCGACGCCGCCTTTTTGATTCGCGATGGTGAAGATCGTAGTGGCCATGATTTTGACGAGTAGAGGAACCCAGCAGCCTCATGAAATACACAAAAAAGTGCGGTGGGAGCGTAGTGCGGTGCCCTGGTAGCCTCCGGCGGCCAAGGCATGGCGCTATGGCCCGCAGGTTGGAGAGGGGCAGATTTAATGGCCGCAAAAAGGCGCCAAAACTCATCGGGGCGCAGGAACGGTGAGTGGCGCCTATAGGCGCGCTGGAGTCGCGTGAATAGAGCGGACGGCTTTTTTTGCGCCTTCTTGCGGCAATTCGAGAAGCGCTACGGCTGATAACGAATCTGAAGGTGGAATATTTTTTGTGTATTCTGTGCCTTATGTGGCTATCAATAGGAGATGATGGTGGAGGCAGTATTTTTGGGCCACATAAGGCACAAAATGCACAAAAGGGCATCATGGCACCGGGACCATTCGTGGCGCCTATAGGCGCGCTGGAGTCGTTTGAATAGAGCGGACGGTTATTTTGTGCCTTCTTGCGGCAATTCGAGAAGCGAAGTACGGCACGGCGCTACGGCCAGTAGGGTGGATGGAGTTCGATTTGGATAGTGCTGCTCGAATCTTTCGTCATATTGCCCGGAACTCCCCGCCCGCGTTGTTTCCGTTCGGTGGGATCAACCCCGTAGTTCATGCCCCATGCCGTTTTCTCGTTCTGTTTCCTTGTTTGCTGTGGCCGCACTGTCTGCCGCTAATTTTGGCCTAGCGGCTTCCTCTCCCAATATCGTGGTCCTTTTCGCGGATGACTTGGGCTACGGCGAACTGGGTTGTCAGGGGAATGCCGAGATTCCCACGCCGCACATCGATTCAATCGCCGCCAATGGCGTGCGCTTCACCAATGGATACGTGACCGGGCCCAATTGCAGCCCATCGCGGGCGGGTTTTCTGTCGGGACGCATTCCGATGCGATTCGGTTACGAAAATAATCCGATTGGTCATCGTAACGAGGATCCGACCATCGGTTTGCCAGCCAGTGAGGTGACCATCGCGGAGACGTTGCAGGATGCGGGTTACGTGACCGGCCTGATCGGCAAATGGCATCAGGGGGGCACCGCGGCCTACCACCCGTTTCGGCACGGATTTGAAGAGTTTTTTGGTTTCATGCACGAGGGGCATTATTTTGTCCATCCTCCCTGGGACGGCGTAACCACGATGCTGCGCCGCAAAACGATCCCGGGCGGGGGAGAAGGGCGCTGGATCGGCCAGAAGAACCTGATCTACCACACCTGGGGCAGCAATGAACCGGACTACGATGCGGACAATCCCATCATTCGTGGCGGTCAACCCGTCGTGGAAACGGCATACCTCACCGATGCGTTCACGCGGGAAGCGGTTGATTTTATCGACCGCCACGACGACAAGCCGTTCTTCCTCTTCCTGTCCTACAACGCGGTGCACAGTCCGCTGCAGGGAGCGGATGCCTACATGCGGAAGTTTTCCCATATCGAAGATATTCAACGGCGCATTTTTGCGGCTATGTTGGCCAACATGGATGACAGTGTAGGTGCGGTATTGGCGCAATTGCGCGAGTCCGGGCTCGAAGAAAATACGATCGTTTTCTTTCTGAGTGACAATGGCGGACCCACCCGCGAACTCACTTCATCCAATGCCCCCCTCCGTGGGCAAAAGGGCATGATGTATGAAGGCGGATTAAGGGTGCCCTTCATGGTGCAGTGGCCCGGGACCCTACCTCGCGGACAGGAATATGACCATCCGGTCAGCTCACTGGATATCTACGCCACGGCGGCGGCGAATGCCCGAACTGTCGCCCCGTCCAATATCGAGGGTGTTGATCTGGTGCCCTATTTGACGGGGCAGAAGACGGGCCGCCCCCATGAAACATTGTTTTGGCGACAAGGTGGCCGGGCCGGTTTGCGGCACGGTGATTTGAAACTGGTGCGCATGGGTAACCGAAAAAACGTCGGCAATGCGAAGTGGGAGCTCTACGATCTTTCGCAGGATATTTCCGAAGAGACCAACCTCGCCCCGACGAACCCCGAACGCCTCGCGAAACTGGTGCGGATCTGGGAACGGATGAATGCCGAAATGCAGGATCCGATGTTCTGATTCTGATGTGAGATCGATGTCATGAAACGTATTATATTTGTAACTATATTGTTTTTGCTGGTGTTCGCGGCGGGTCGGGCCGATCGCCCCAACGTGCTCTTCATCGCGATTGATGATTTGAACGATTGGGTGGGGTGCCTGGACGGGCATCCCCAGGTGCAGACTCAGCATATCGATGCCTTGGCGGAACGCGGCACGCTGTTCACCAACGCGCATTGTCAGGCCTCGGTTTGCAATCCTTCCCGCACGAGTGTTATGACGGGACTGCGGCCTTCGACCACGGGGGTTTACGGCTTGGCGCCTTGGTTCAGAAACGTGGAAGAGCTCAAGGAGCTGACGACTTTGCCTCAGCATTTTTC
>CBFHXU010000056.1:0-16032 GCA_965659875.1 uncultured Opitutaceae bacterium | reverse complement strand
CCGTCGCCGCGTTCGTCGGTACGGATGCGGACTGCCTCTTCGAGGCCGACCACGAACACTTTGCCGTCACCGATCTTGCCGGTCTTGGCTGCACCCACGACGGTATCGACTGCTTTGCCGACCGCGTCATCTGGGACTACGATCTCGATCTTCACCTTGGGGAGAAAATCAACGGTGTATTCACTGCCGCGATAGATCTCGGTGTGACCTTTTTGACGACCGAAGCCTTTAACTTCCGTAACGGTCATTCCTTCGACGCCGATTTCAGAAAGGGCCTCTTTAACTTCCTCCAACTTGAAGGGCTTGATGATGGCGATGATGAGTTTCATGCGATAAATAATTGAGGATTCTTTTTCTTTATAGGTAGTCCACCCGACCGGCGCAAGCCTGAGGCCTACGCCGATTTGGCGGATATTTGGTCATCCCTTGTGGGCTGGAGTGAAGTCAGGATAAGCCTCAGCACCGTGTTCACCGATGTCCAGACCCTCGGCCTCTTCATCTGCACTCACCCGGATTCCCATGGTGACCTTGATGATCGTCGCGAGTGCAAAGGAAGCTACGAAAGCGAGAGCAGAGACAGACAGCGCACCGATCAACTGAATGCCGAATGGAGCGGCATCAGAGAAGATCGCGACGGCTACCGTGCCCCAAATTCCACAGATTCCGTGGACGGAGATGGCACCAACCGGATCGTCAATTTTGATTTTGTCGAAGAAGATGATGGAGAACACCACGAGAGCGCCGGCGACCAGGCCGATCCAAAGCGAACCGCTCATGGAAACGGAATCAGCTCCCGCGGTGATACCCACGAGACCGGCGAGCACACCGTTGAGGCCCATCGAGAGGTCTGGCTTTTTCAAGAGTGACCAAGAAATGATCATGGCGGAAAGCGCGCCCATGGCCGCAGCAAGCGTCGTGGTCGTGAAGACGTAAGAAACACCACGGGGGTCGGCACTGAGGACCGAACCACCGTTGAAGCCATACCAGCCCAACCAGAGGAGGAATACACCAATGGCGGCCAAAGGCATCGAGTGACCGAGGATCGGTTTTACTTTGCCACCGGCGAGATATCTGCCGCTACGCGGTCCGAGCACGATGACTGCGGCCAAGGCGGCGAACCCACCGAAAGCGTGGACCAGGGAGGAACCGGCGAAATCGTAGAAGCCCTTCTCAGCGAGCCAGCCTCCGCCCCACTGCCAGGAACCGGAGATGGGGTAGATGAAAGTTACGAGCAAGGTCGCATAGACCATGAAGCTCCCGAGTTTAATCCGCTCAGCCACGGCACCGGAAACAATCGTCGCAGCCGTGGCAGCGAACATCGCCTGGAAGATGAAATCGGTCCACCAGGTGTAGGCCGCGTAAGCGTCCGTCATCATGGTCACGTCGTCATTATCGACGCCAAACCAGGAACCTGTGGCGAAGAAACCATTGAAGTCCCCCGGATACATGGCGTTGAAGCCGTAAAATGCGTAACCCACGATGCCGATGGAAACGATGAACAGATTCTTGAAGAGAATGTTAACCGTGTTCTTCGACTGGGTGAGACCGGTCTCCACACACGAGAAGCCCAAGTGCATGATAAACACGAGGGCAGCTGAGATGAGGAGCCAGAGATTATTGACGGTGAAGAGTGCAAATCCACCGGATTCGGCGAACGCATCATAGGACTCGTAGGGAGGAGCCTCATCTTGACCGAAGAGTGGCGAGAGCGCGGCCAGAGAGAAAAAGATCACAGGGATCTTGAGCCAACTGGATATGGGCTGGGACCGGAGCTTCATAGTATTGTATTGGATATCGAGTAGTGTTTCTTGACGTTGGAAGGCTCGCCAAAGGGCAGAACCAAAACGCTAAACAGCACGCTCTGTGCCAACTTCCTGCCTGTTTTGAAAAAAAATTCATACGAGCCCTATTGCCTGGGATTCAGCCCACAAAAAACCGGAGTCCGACGAGGACTCCGGCTGGAAAATTGAGAGAAAAATGAAGGGGAATTACTCTTCGGCTTCGGGCACGTCGGTTTGGATGTGCAGTTCCTTGAGTTGCTTGGCGGTGACCGGGGTCGGGCTCTGCGCCATGAGGTCCTGCCCCTTCTGCGTCTTGGGGAAAGCAATGACATCACGAATGCTGGTGGTGCCACAAAGTAGGGCGACGATCCGGTCGAGTCCGAACGCGATACCGCCGTGCGGGGGGGCGCCATACTTGAAGGCCTTGAGCATGTAACCGAAGCGGCTTTCGACCACGTCCGCCGGAATCTGCAGTACGTCTTCGAACACCTTTTGTTGGAGCTCAGGTTGGTGGATCCGGATGGATCCGCCGCCCATCTCCATGCCGTTGAGCACGAGATCGTAGTGTTGGCCGCGCACGGCCTTGGGGTCACTGTCGAGGAGTTCGATGTCTTCAGGGACCGGTGACGTGAACGGATGGTGAGTCGCGACATAGCGACCGTGTTCCTCGTCGTAGGTCATGAGCGGGAACTCGATCACCCAAAGGAATTTCCAGTCATCCGGACGCAGTTCAATCTTACCGCGCTTTTGCAGTAAGGTAGCGCTGTCGAGTCGCACACGGCCGAGAATCCCGCAGGCCTGTTCCCACTCCGCTGCCGCGAAGAATATAATATCTCCATCCTCGATCCCGAGGGTTTCGGTCAGGGCAGCTTTCTCCTCGTCCGAGAAAAACTTAACGATCGGGGATTTCCACTCGCCGCCTTCGATCTTGATGAAAGCGAGCCCCTTGGCACCCATCGATTTGGCGGCATCTTCGAGACTCTTGAGCTCACCTTGGGTGATATCGGCAAGACCCTTGGCATTCATCGCTTTGACGCATCCGCCGTTTTTGATCGTGCCGGAAAAGACCTTGAAAGAGGACTCGCGGAATGTATCAGAAAAATCAACGAGCTCCAGACCGAAGCGGAGGTCAGGTTTATCCACGCCGAAACGATTCATCGCCTCCTGATAGGACATGCGCTGGATCGGCGTGGGTATGTCCACGCCCAGCGCGTCCTTCCAAATCTTCGTCAACATGCCTTCGAATAGGGCGTAGATGTCTTCGCGGTCTACGAAGGAGGCCTCGACGTCGACTTGGGTGAACTCCATCTGACGATCGGCGCGCAGGTCTTCATCACGGAAGCAGCGAGCGATTTGGAAATAGCGTTCCACGCCAGCGACCATCAAAATCTGCTTATATTGCTGGGGAGATTGAGAGAGCGCGTAGAACTCACCCGGGTGGATGCGCGAGGGCACCAAATACTCACGCGCCCCTTCGGGGGTGCTTTTGAAGAGATACGGGGTTTCCACCTCGATAAACTCTTCACTATCAAAATAGTCGCGGATCGCTTTGGTGACGGTGTGCCGCATCTGGAGATTCCGCCGCATGCGCGGGCGGCGTAGATCGAGATAGCGGTAAGTGAGCCGCAGGTCATCGTTCACCCTGTCGCCACCCTCGTCGTCGAGGGGGAAGGGCGGAGTTTCCGAAATGTTGTGGATGAAGAGCTCATCGGCCACGACCTCGACCTTACCCGTGGTCAGATCGTCGTTCTCGGTACCCTCGGGGCGCTCGGTCACCTTGCCGGTAATACTGATCACCGACTCGGGCTTCAGGTGCTTCAATTGGTCGGCCAGATTCGCATTATCATGCGGCTCCAACTTAATCTGGGTGAGGCCTTTACGGTCACGCAGGTCGACAAATATAATCCCGCCTTGGTCGCGGATGGTATCCACCCAACCCGTCAACGTCGCGGAGGCGCCGATGTCGGAAGAGGTGATCTGGGCACAGTGATGGGTGCGCTTCATAGTAATGACAAAGGGGAGGACCTAAGCTCAGCACACTCCCACGGAGCAAACCTTTAATCTAGCGGGACCGTCGTCCCTGCCGGGTCGACCCCACCGAGCCTAATAAGGTCGGGTGTGGGACTCTGTCTGCAAACGAGCTAATTCTGCCGCCATAACTGCCACCACATCCGGATATTCCGCCCATAGGTTCGTCGTTTCGCCGGGATCGGATTCCATATCAAACAACTGGGCGGTCGGATCTCCCGGACCGGGATTCGGTTTTTTATATTCATCCCCGCGTCCACTCGAGAATCCACCCGAACCGAGTTGGTCGATGTATTTCCATTTGCCGATTCGCAACGCGTTATGTCCCCGGGCCGATCTCAGTAGGAGCGGGCCGCGCACGCGGGTGTGGGGCAAACTGTCCCCCATCATCGCGCGACGGAATGAAAAGCTGTCCGGGGCCTGGCCTGCCGGCAGTTTCGCGCCGGACACCTCGGCCAACGTCGCCAAAACATCCGTGAAACAAATCGTCTGACCGGATGCACTGCCCGGCTCAACCTTACCCGGCCATCTCACGATAAAGGGCATACGATGGCCTCCCTCGTAAGCGTCACCCTTCATGCCATTCAGACCGCCGACCGCATCGTGGCCGAACCGCTCCACATCCTTGTCATACCACACCGGACCATTGTCCGAGCTGAAGATGACCAAGGTTTCTTCTTTGAGGCCGGAGTGATCCAATGCCTCCAACACCCGGCCAATCATATGATCCACCATGACCGTAAAATCCCCATACATATTATCGGTGCGCCCTTGAAATTCAGGGGTCGGCAACCACGGGGTATGCGGCGCGGGATAGGCCAGATACAGGAACAACGGTTTCTTCGACTCCAAACGGGCATGGTCCCGAATCACGCCCACCGCCTCATCGGTGAATCGCGGCAGCACGTCCACCAACTGCAAATTGGGCGCCAATCCGCCTTCCCGCCAGAATTCGCCTTGGATTCGCGTCCAGACCCCGTCGCCTTCGCTGGTCTCAATTCGTCCGGTCGGGGGCACCACCGCCCGATCTCCATCGATGTAAAAATACGGCGGGATATCGGTAGAGGCCCGGATGCCAAAATAGGTTTCGAATCCCACATCGATCGGACCTCCGCGCAGCGGATTTTCGTAACCCTCTTCTTTGAACCCCAGATGCCATTTTCCCACCATGGCCGTGCGATACCCTTCTGCCTTGAGCATCGAAGCAATCGTCAGGCGATCAGGTGCGATGACCGGATCGCGCGGCCAAACCGAGGTATCCACCCGAATGGGCAATTCCCCGGTAATTAAACCGTAACGCGAAGGATGGCAGAGTGAACCCGCGGCATGGGCATCGGTGAACATCATGCCCTCGTGCGCCAGTTTATCGAGATGAGGCGTTGGGATCTTAGAATCCGCATTGTAGGCGCCGACGTCACCGTAGCCCATGTCGTCGACCAGGATTACGAGAACGTTGGGCTGTTTAGCGGACAAAGAAACGGCCGGCAAAGCGGCCGCGAAAATCAGGGGTAGGATTCGAAGCATTACACACAACATGGTGCAGGTTCACTCCAACCGGAACCGAATAATTATGGAATTGTTGAACTTCGGCCTAAAGAAGATTGGCGGCCGAACGACCAAACAGATGCGCACTACTTCACGATCAGGCTTTCGCCGGTCATCTCGACGGGTTTGGGCAGTCCCATAAGATCGAGCACGGTGGGCGCGATGTCGGCGAGACGACCGCCCGTGCGCATCTTGGTGCCGTCCTTGGTGTAGCCTTCGCCCACCACATGCAGTTCGACCAAATTTAAAGTGTGAGCGGTGTGGGGCCCCTCGGTTTCGGGGTTCCACATCTGCTCGCAGTTGCCGTGGTCGGCGGTGACCACTGCCCGTCCGCCGACCGAGGCCAAGGCTTCCAGTAGCTCCGCCACACCGGCATCGGTTGCTTCGACCGCCTTTTTAACGGCTTCAAGATTGCCCGTGTGACCCACCATATCGGGATTGGCAAAGTTCACGATGATCATGCCGTAGTCGCCCGACAGGATGGCGGCCTTCGCCGCGGCCGTCACTTCGTCCGCCACCATCTCCGGTTGCAGGTCGTAAGTCGCCACCTTGGGACTCGACGGACAAGCGCGGTCTTCGCCCGGGAACGGTTCGCCCCGGTAGTTATTAAGGAAGAAGGTGACGTGCGGGTTCTTTTCAGTTTCCGCGCAACGGAATTGTTTGATGCCGGCATTGGCCACGACTTCGCCCAGAATATTCTTCAACTTTTCGGGCTTCGGCGAAACCACGTGCACGGGCAACCCTGCCTCATACTCGGTCATGGTCGCGTAGTAGAGATCGAGTTTCTCGCCGCGATCGAAGCCGTCGAACTCATCAAAAACAAACGCCTTCGTGATCTCGCGCGGACGATCACCACGATAGTTGTAGAACAATACGGCATCACCGTTTTGAAACGACGCGACGGACTGGCCATTCTCGTCAACGATCGCGGTCGGCGCCACGAATTCATCGCCGACCTGACTTTCGCTCAAAGGTGCATCGTAATACTGCTGCACGGCCTGGGTGGCGCTCGTTGCGGTGGCCACAGCGGCTTTACCGGTGAGCAACGCGTAGGCTTTCTCCACCCGTTCCCAACGATTGTCGCGGTCCATGCTCCAGAACCGGCCGCACACCGACGCTATTTTACCCACGCCAATCTCAGTGCACTTGGCTTCGACCTGACGCACGTATTCCAAGCCGCTCTTCGGCGGCGTGTCGCGACCGTCGGTGAACGCGTGAATATAAACCTCCGTGAGTCCATCGGCTTTGGCTTGGCGCAGAATGCCGTAGAGATGTTCGAGCATGCCATGCACGCCCGCATCCGAAACGATGCCCATGAGGTGCAACCGTCCCCCCGACTTCGCGCGGGCGACCGCCTCGTGCCAGACAGTGTTGGTCGCCAGTCGACCTTCGGAGAACAGTTTGTTCAGGCGCACGAGCTCTTGGTCGACGATCCGACCCGCGCCGATGTTTTCGTGCCCCACTTCGCTATTGCCCATGACACGATCCGGCAGGCCGACATCGAGACCGGAGGCCGCGATCAAGGTCCGGGGACACTCCGCCTGTAGGCGATCATCACACGGCGTGTTGGCGATTACGGTCGCATCAGTCGCGTCCTGGGAGGCGTCAGGGGTTTGGCCCCAGCCATCACGAATGACCAACAGAACAGGTTTACGGGAGGAGTCGGATTCGGTGCTCATGTGCCCTCCAGCGAGCCGATTCCTGCATCCGGCGTCAAAACCCAATCTCTTCCACCGTTTGACAACCGCGTTTCAGCCTTTGATCAATACCTCTACATGCCAAAACGCGCCGTTCTTCTCGCCAACCTCGGTTCACCCGATTCCACCGCCGTTCCCGACGTGCGCACTTACCTGCGTGAGTTCCTGGGCGACGAACGCGTGATCGACCGCCCGACGTGGGATTGGGCGCGTTCGATTCTGGTCAACCAGATCATCTGTCCCACCCGCGCGCCCAAATCGGCCAAAGCCTACGAGGAAGTTTGGACGCCCGAGGGCTCCCCCTTGATCGTAACCTCGCAAGCGGTGCGCGACAAACTGGCGTCCCACCTCGGCGACGATACGCCCGTCTACCTGGCCATGCGCTATCGCAATCCGTCGATCGCGGATACCTTGACTCAAATGAAATCCGACGGGGTGACCGACGTACTGCTCTTTCCCCAATACCCGCACTACGCCATGTCGTCCTGGGAAACGGTGGTAGTTAAGGTCTACGAGGAGGCAAAACGCATCGCTCCCGAAATGAGGATTGAGTGCGTGCAACCCTTCTACGAGGACGCCGACTACATCGAGGCTCTCGTCGAGGTTTCCGCCCCCTACCTGAAAGATCCCGATTCATTCATTCTGTTTTCCTATCACGGCATTCCTGAACGTCATCTGCGCAAAGGTGACGCCTCCCATGCCCACTGCATGAAAGTACCGGATTGCTGCAACACCTGCAGTGCGGCGCATGCGATGTGCTATCGCGCGCAAATCACGAAGACGACCGCCGCTTTCGTGAAGAAAATGGGATTACCCGATGACCGCTGGTCCATCGCGTTCCAATCCCGACTCGTCGGTGAACCATGGCTCACGCCCTATACGGACAAAGAAATTCTGCGTTTCGTCGACGAGGGTAAGAAAAACCTCGTCGTCCTCACTCCGGCATTTGTGGCAGACTGCCTCGAGACGCTCGAGGAAATCGCGGGTGAAGCCAAAGAGGACTACCTTGGCGCCGGCGGCGAAAAGTTCCAACACGTACCCTGCCTGAATGACCAGAAGCCCTACATCGATTTCCTCGCCGGTCGGGTGCAAAAGTGGATTTCCGGCGAAACGCCGACCGCCTCTCATGTGGCCGAAGCCACCCAAACATTGTCGAACTCACCCTGAGGCCGGATTTCGGGTTGTCGCGGACCGTTCACTGCGCAAGTCTCTCGATACAAACCACAACTGAGCTGAGTTTTAACACCCCACTCAATCCGCTCCTTTTGTCCCTTCCGTGAGCTCGAACACCTCACCACCCGCCGAATCCGCCCCTAATTCCGGAAGCCCACGCGCCACCGGGGCCACGGCTGTTTTTACGCTGAATCAAGCGGGTAATATTCTCTCCGCTAACCCGGCGGCCGGTCAATTCTGGGAGAGCGACCCCGGCGACCTGGTGGGAAAACCATTGGTGAGTTTATTTGCCTTTGACGTGGTCTCGGACGATCCCGACATGCTCGAGGCCCAATGGGATGTCCTGCAGAGAAGCGCCACCGAACAACGTATCCCTCTCTCCATCCAACTGATCGAGGACGGTCCGAAGATCGACGTGCGCGTGGAGCTTGAGCCCGCCGCCGGAGGAGACAGCGCCTGGTTTACCCGCATCGTGCGGACCACCAAATCCGGGCATACGGAAACCAGCCCCGCCTTTCCCATCTCTTCCCATGACACCGAGCCCGACGTCTGGGCGAAACTCGCTCACGGGGATGCCGCCGGATTTTTTGACCTGAATTTTGGCAGCGGCGAAACCTACTATTCCACCGCCTGGAAACACCTGCTGGGCTATGGGGACGACGACCTCGCCAATTCCTACGATACTTGGCTGAAGCTTATTCACCCCGAGGACTCCGCCGCCGCCCCTGATCAGGTCGGTCGCCACACCGGTTCGCCGGAAAGAACCTTTTCCGTCGAGTTCAGGATGAAACACCGACGGGCACATTGGGTGTGGATCCAGTGCGTCGGCGTACAACACTTCGGGGCCGACGGGCAACTCGAGCGCGTGGTGGGCTTCCATCTGGATATTTCCGAACGCAAGGAACTCGAAGAGCAGAGTATTCTGGCCGAGGATCGGCTGGCGATGCTCGCCGAAGAAGGCGGGGTGGCCTTGTTCGATTTGGATTTCGCGGCTGGGCACGCCTCCGTTTCCCATGCGTGGTGCGAGTTGATCGGCGATAGTGTCGAACATCCGGATCTCGGAGCGTTCACCGGTTATTTCAAAGACTGTAGCGGTGATGTGACCGGGTTCCTGGCCAATTTTGGCAGCACAGATGAATCCTGGAATACCGGATCGACCACGCTGCGTCGTTCCGACCATACGGAGATTCCGGTCATGCTCGGTCTCAATCGGCAAGTGAGTCGGCGCGGGGAGCTGATGCGGGTAGTAGGATTTGCGCTGCGACTACCGGATAAAATGGCCCGGGCCGATACGATTTCTCCTTTTGCCACCGGTGGATTCGATACGGCGTCACTCAACCAACTCAACGAAGGCATCATCGTTACCGACGGACGGGGTAGTGTGAACTTTCTGAATCAAAAAGCCGAAAAACTGATCGGCAACACCGCTGCGGAAGGAAGGGGACAACCCCTCGCCGAGTTTTTTCAACTTTTCATCGCCCAAGACGGAAAATCAGCTGACGACGCGCTCGAACTCGCATTGGCCGCAGAAGGCTCCAGCCGGCTCTACACCGATCACGCCCTGGAGGGCCCCAATTCGACGTTACGACCCATCGTGTGGTCGATCGGCCAACTCCGGGACGTCGATAACAACGTCTCGGGCATCGTGGTCGTATTCCGCGACCCCAACGAAATGAGCCTGACTCCGGAAGAACTGATTCGCGCCAATCGATTCGACTAGCTGGGGCAACTTGCCGGCGGCATTGCTCACGATTTCAACAATCTCCTGTCGACGATTTTAGGAGCTATTTCACTGGCCAAGGACAATCGCGAATACGGCAAACTCGACGATTCGGAAACCGCCTGTATGGCCGCGAAGACGTTGACACGCCAACTCCTCGCCTTCGCCAAGGGCAACCCCGGAGGCACCTTCACGGTCGTGAAACCAGCCGATATTCTGGACGACGCGGTTCGGGTAGCAGCGGCGGGCAGCCCGGTCAAAGTTACGGTACATTTGGACGAATCTGCACCGCTCGTGGAAGTAGATCGCGGCCAGCTAATCCAAGTTTTCCAGAACCTGATCATCAACGCGATGCAGGCGATGACGGAACCGTCCAAAGGCACCATCGACATTCGCGCCCGCGGGCTCGAACTCGAAGAAGGCAGACTCCCGCCCCTGCCCGGTGGAAAATACGTGCAGATTGAAGTGCAGGACAACGGCAACGGCATCCCAGAAGACAAGGTCGACCGAATTTTTGAGCCCTTCTTCACGACGAAAAAGACTGGCACCGGATTGGGCTTGGCCACGGTATTGTCCATCATCCGCAAACACGGTGGCCAATTGGGCGTCGATTCCACCGTGGGAGTGGGCACCACCTTCACCGCGTTCCTTCCCGCCACCGAAAAGGAGCTTGCTGCCGCCGTGCGCCGGCCGGCCTCCATTCGCTTCGGCACGGGTCGCATCTTGTTCATGGATGACGATCCGCAACTCTGTGAGATCACCAAGACGATGATTGAGAGTCTCGACTACAAGGTCGACATCGCCAAACACGGCGAAGAAGCCCTGTCGTTCTACCGCAAATACCACGCCGTCAACCGCCCTTACGACGCCGTGCTATTGGATCTCACCATCGTGGGTGGCATGGGGGGCGAAGAAACGTTCAAGCGCCTCCGCGAAATCGATCCCGATGTGCGGGCGGTCGTATCCAGTGGCTACGATAACGACGATATGGCGCGCCAATTCATCGAAGCCGGATTCTGCGGCTACCTCACCAAACCTTATCGCGTGAGTGAATTGGGCAAGATGATCAAAAGCGTCGTCGGCGGGTAGCCGCCAAGCCGCCTGCGGCGGAAGTTCCAAGCTTCAAGTATCAAGTGACAAGAATTCGAGCCCCTCGGCTACCGCCTCGCAAGCAGTTCCACCCGATGTAGCCGAGGTCGTTGACCTTGGTATCCTGCCCGCCGGACTGCACCACGCCACTGCACCGGGCTCAACGCGCCCGGCTGCCCCCCCTTCGAGCACCCCCGTCACGTCTCCAACCCGCCGCGGGCAATCATATCCCGATACCAGTAGTAAGAATCTTTTGGCGTTCGCTTTTGGGTAGCATAATCGACGTGAACGAGACCGAACCGTTCCTTGTAACCTTCGGCCCATTCAAAGTTATCGAGAATCGACCAATAGAAATATCCCGCCACGTCAGCACCATCGGAAATCGATCGTTCGACCGCCGCTAAATAACGGTGCAGGAAATCAATCCGCTGCGGATCATGCACCTTCCCGTCGAGATGCACCCAGTCGGTATTACTCATCCCGTTTTCCGAGATCACGAGAGGAAGTTGGTAGCGCTCACTCTGCCACTGGGTTGCCCAGTAAATGGCGTCGGGTGCAATGTGCAGCCAAGGCAGCGATGCCCGAGGATCTCCCCGCCCCCACCCTTCGGGCAGAATCACCGGCTGACCATCTTCACCCGCTTTGACCGGATACCCGGAATAACAATTGTAAGATAAATAATCGATCGGCTGCGAAATCAGCTTCAAATCTTCATCCGTGATTTTTGGCAGATCCTGAGCAAATGCCTCCAAGCCGTTGGTGGGATATTTTCCTAAAACCACCGGATCGGCCCACCAGGAAATCTTCCACCGTTGAGTCGCAGAATTCTGAAAATACGTTGCTTTCGCCGCCGCCACATCGGCGGCGCTATTTGACGTCGGGATAGGTTCACGGTCCGTCAAAGCGATCGAAATTTGTTGAGTGCCTTGGCAGTGCGCCCGCAACGCCTGCACCCCTCGGCCATGGGCTCGCAGCAGGTTGTGCGCGGCCAACAAACAATCGGCGGGACCAAGTTTTAATCCGGGTGCAAACACCCCTTGCTGGTGTCCAAGCTCTATCACCACTTGGGGCTCATTTATGGTCATCCAATGACTGACCCGATCCCCCAACCGTTTCGCTACGACGGTCGCGTATTCACCAAACCACTCCGCGATGTCGGGATTAATAAACCCTCCCCGATCTTGCAAAGCCTGCGGCAAATCCCAGTGGAAAAGCGTAACCCAGGGTTCGATTCCCGCCGCCAGCAATCCATCGACCAAATCATCGTAAAATTTGAGCCCCTCTTCGTTCACGGCTCCCGTGCCGTCGGGTAGAATACGAGACCACGACAAAGACATGCGGTAGGCCTTCACCCCCAACTGCTGCATCAAAGCCACATCTTCCGGCCACCGGTGATAATGATCACAGGCCTCATTGCCATTATGGTTTTCAAATACCTTTCCCGGTGTCTGGGAAAAGGTATCCCAAACCGAGGGCCCACGCCCGCCCTCATTCCACGCTCCCTCGATCTGGTAAGCGGCGGCAGCGGTGCCCCAAGTGAAATTTTGCGGAAATGCCATAGGTTGGAAGTCAAACCCTAAGCGCCCCAAATTCAGGGGGTAAAGCGAAGCCCCCCCCCATCTGGTGGACATTAACCGCGAGCCGCCTGCGGCGGAAGTAACCCTCCTTCGTCCCGCGAGGCGGGACTATGGCGGGCAGGCAAGAACCGTCACGTCCAACGGGGTCGACGTTGTAGACGGGTTGCATAGCAACTTAGTCACCACTCGGCCCCTTCTCCTACCGCATTGCGACCCTGTCCACTGAAGCCTTGGAGAAGAAGGAAGCAATTTAGTCACGACGTGACCCCTTCCCCAACGCCCTCGCAGGGCGGCCACTCCAACGCTGTTAATTGCCACAAAAAGGCACAAAATACACAAAAACCGTCAGCACGATTCGCCCCCTTCACCGCCACATCAGCGTCTCATTTTTTGTGAGTTTTTGCGCCTTTTTGTGGCATATACCCACCGCTTCAGTGCGTCAGCTTCCTGTGAATTTTGTGCCTTCTGTGGCTAAAACCAAATCCTGCCCCGACCGCCCGTCGCGAATCAGTAGGTGTCCACCAACGAACGCCAACTCAGGGCGCGTTGCAGTTTCGCGGTCGATTGAGGCTTGGCCAATCGCACCATGACGGTTTTGGCCTGCTTCGGATATAGTTCAAAAAAGTTGTCGTCAGACCGGAAATCTAGCGCCGCCAAATCGAATGCAAACCGATGCTGCAGGGCCGACGACGTAAACGTAATCTCCGCGACGTCATCGCCGCGCATCTTAACCGCCGCTTTCGTTTTTCCCCGCGGCAACTGCACGAAGCGAGGCGGCGCCGCGAACACCGTTTCTTCACTGACGCGTTTGCGACCGATGGTAAGCGCGAGCTGCACGTAGATCTCACCCCGCGAGAATCGCTTCAGCGTGGCATTGAGTTTCACCACGCGTTGGCACCGGCTTTCACCCGTCCGCAGGGGAATCATCTTCGATCCCCGTTCCAGCGTACGGCCATCCACGTGCATGATCGACCACTGTAACTTACCCTGGGCCGATTCCGGCGCATCATAGACGGTCCACGCTTCCACGGCATCCACGGTGGAGTGTCGGTAGTTGCCAATGCCTTGGTGTTCCTCCCCGCGCACTTTGCCGCTCACCAGCGCGGGCGCATAGAACCGCTTCGCGGCATAGTGCAATGCCCGCCAACGCCCGGTGAATTCGATCGAGCTCCAGGAAGCCACCGGCCACGTGTCATTGAGTTGCCAATACAGTGCCCCCATGCAGCGCGGCGCGAGGCGACGGTAGTGCTCCACCCCCACTTGCATGCAATACGCCTGATTGAGCTGCGAAAGATAGATCAAGTCGTCCTGCGACTTCGGATACCGATACAGCCGGGAAACGTAATCCAAAATAATCTGATTTCCCGCCGCGTTCTTTTGATGGTTTTCCATCACCGGTCCAAAAACGTTGGTATCGTCCGGCGGGCAGAAGGTGGCATTCGTGGCCGGCGAGCTGTAGCTCTGCATGCCAAACTCCGAGACGAAACGGAACGACCACTTCTCGTAGTCCTTCACCGGTTTACGCGCATGCCAAACATCCCAGAAATGTGTGTCGCCGGATTTCTCGCCGGCCTCGAACGAAGTATCCCCGCCTTCCCGCCAGGGCGATGAGGGCCAATACGCGGTCACCGGATCATTTTCGGCCACGGCTTCCAGCAGCACCTCGTGAAACAGTTGTTCGTATTCACGTCGTTGGGCGGGATCCGGGTTCTCACCCAACTCGGCCTTGTTGATTTCCCAGATCTCATTGTTGCCACACCACAGGGAGAGACTCGCACGATGCCGCAGACGCTTTACCTGCGCCACCGCCTCCGGACGCACCACATCGAAGAACTCCTGCGCTCCGGGATACTGACAACAGGCAAACATGAAGTCCTGCCACACCATGAGACCCAACTCATCACAGATATCATAAAAGTCTTCCGTCTCATAAATGCCCCCACCCCAGACGCGCACCATGTTCATGTTGGCCTCGACCGCCGAGATCAGGTCCCGCTCGTAATCCGACCGTTTCAAGCCGGCCACAAAACTGTGCGCCGGAATCCAGTTGGCTCCTTTGGCAAAAATCGGCCGTCCATTAACCACAAATCGAAATGTCCGCCCCCACTCATCCTTGCTTTGATCAAGCGCGATGGTGCGCAACCCGAGACGCTTCTTGTTCGTGCCGATCAACCGGCCATCAGCGTCACGAACGGCCACCGACAAGTCATACAACGGCTGCGCGCCCTGCCCGGCCGGCCACCACAACTCGGGATCATCGACCCGGATCGTTTTACCCCGGCCACGACCCACTTCCTTGCCTTTGAGGGAAAGCACCCACTCGCATTTCACGCCCTCCATCGCCCGGGTAAGTTCCGGCGTCAGATCGATATTCACGCGACCGCTCTGGTGGTGCCGTTGCCGGATGACCACATCCTCCAAGCGATTGGCCAACCAACCCTCCAACCGGATGCCCTGCCAAATCCCCGCCGTCACAAATCGTGGTCCCCAATCCCAACCGAACTGACACTGCTCCTTGCGGATGCGGTTACAGTTCCCCACCGGATCATTGATCTCGCGAAACGTCCGCTCCGCGTGCGTGTGATCCATATAATCCTTCGTAGACGAAAACCGGATACGAAGCTCATTCACGCCCGCCCAAAGCTTTCGCTTCACCGCCCAGCGATGTGGCGTGAACATGTTGTCGGTCCGGGCGATCTTTTTGCCGTTCAGGTAGACCGTCGCCAACGTATCCAACCCATCGGCCACCAATTCGATCTCTTCTTCCCGCCCGAGTTTGGCCGATACCTTGAACTCCGTCCGATATTCCCAGTCGCGATGTTCGATCCACTGCAGATCGAGTTCGTTGGTGCCCCAAAACGGATCGGGAATCTGTTTGTTGCGGTGCAAGTCGCGATGCACGCAGCCGGGCACCTGCGCGGGAAACCAATCGGAGGTCGAGCAATCGCGAAACGTCCATTTCGCACGGGATAAATCCAAAGAAAGCATGAAGCAGAAAAAAGGAGAAGGCTGGGAGCCCTGTTTACTCAAAACCGGCCAAAACTCACCGCAACGCAAGCTCTGGTCGCAGTTGAACAACCCTCCTCCCCAAGGTTGCGTAACGTTCCTCGCATCATCATCCTGCTTCGACTCTTCCTTCAGCTCATGATCACCTCCGCCCGTCGTTCCGCGCTTCTCCCTGTCTTGATCTTCTGCCTCCTTGGCGTCTTGCCCGTTTCGAGCGCGCCCGTTGAGTTTTCGTTCCAGGTCGAGCACGACCCGGATGAAAATCCCTTCTCGCGCGATATTTGGGCCGAGCTCCGGGCTCCCAGCGGGCGTCCCCTTCGATTACCCGCCTTCTTCGATGGCGACGTGCCTTCCGGCCACGCACGACCCAAAGTAACCATGATGGACCGATTGCCCCGAATCGATTGGCCAAGATC
>CBFHXU010000055.1:0-16085 GCA_965659875.1 uncultured Opitutaceae bacterium | reverse complement strand
AGTATGGGTGAACTTCGTGGACTCAAACGTGACGTTTGGGAAGGGGGCCATCACGTGCCATTCATCATCAAATGGCCGGGACGCGTTCCCGCTCATTCTGTTTCCGAAGAAGTGATTTCGCAGGTCGATATCATGGCCACGATCGCCGCCATCACGAATACGTCCCTTCCTGACCAAGCGGCGCCTGACAGCTATAATTTTCTACCCGTGGCCAAGGGTGCCGCATTACGCACGCCTCTGCGCGAAGCGACGGTGCACAATACCTACGATCGCAACTGGGGTCTCCGCCAAGGCAAGTGGCTCTACATCGATGGGCCGACTGGCGGCTCTCGCCAGATGCCTGATTTTTTCATGGAGATGCGCGGCTACGAAAAATTCACGAGCGAAGCCCTCCTGTTCGACCTGGAAACGGATGTCGGCCAACGCAACAATTTGAGCGACCAACACCCTGAGCGGGTGGCGGCAATGGCCGCCTTGCTCAAACAATACCAAGACCAAGGATACTCGGTCGAACGGTAGAATTCCAGCACACCGCATTCCCGGGCTCAACGAGCCCGGCTACAACCGGGGCCGACCGCCCGCACACCACCCGCACATCGCTGTAGCCGGGGTCGCTGACCTCGGCCCCCGGTTCCAATACACCTACTCCGGTTTGGCTGTATTATGGTTGGCCGGAATGGGCGTGCCGAGTCCTGCGTAGTCGGAGGGGCGCACCCCCTTGGCTTCGCGACCATTGGCAAACGTGTTGGGTTCATACGGACCGATGAACGCGATATCCGAATCGGCGGTGATCTGGGTTTCCAGACCGACCGACCAATAAATGCCATTGATGATCATGCGACGGTATCCTGGATTCATGATGTCTTGCGAAGCGCCGTAAAGTGACGTGAACACGCGTCCGGTTTGGCCGCCATTGCCCACATAAGTCCGCGTCCACTCGCTCGCCATCGGCGGCTTCTCGGGATCGGGCGCACCGTCGGGCAGCATCGTCATGAGCGGTTGAGCCATGGTGAGAATATTCCAATCGCCCGCGGGCTCCGCGTTGTAACCTCCAGCGTGAACATGGACATCTTTGACGCCTTTCAAAATAGGGTGACTCGACTTGTCGGGGATCACCCTGATGCGGGTGCTCTGGCGGTGGTTTTTGCCGTAGTGCCCGACCCACGATTGACCAAGAACCTGATGACCGAACCCACCCCAGTAATCATCACCCTCATAACGGAAGTGATATTTGTAGAACGGGTCAGCTTTACGATTGTCCGGATAGTTAAAGGCATGGGTCGACGTGCGTAATCCCACCACCGGACCGGCTCGATTCAAATAGGCATCGATGTGTTTCATCTGTTCCGGGGGCAGCGCGAGGAAACGAGTAAAAATCACTACACCGTCCGCCTCGGCCAATATTTCCAGACCGGGAATATTCGACGCGCCCGCATCGATTTCGCCCTCCGTGTTGAGCCCGAATAATACCGTCGTATCGAAGCCGTGATGTTTCGCGAGGATCCGCGCCAGCGCGGGAATCGTTTCTTCCGCACGATATTCGTGATCGCTCGCAATCAGCACCAATTTCTTACCTTTGGCCGGTTCCGCCGCGGAGTAGATTAAGGGGTTAGCGTGAGCCATTACTGTAATTCCCAATAAAAGGGCAACGAGCCGGAAGGGGGAGACCAGAATCGACGAAACGAACGCGTTTCCGCGAAAGAGCATCTGCGAAAATAGAGAAAACATGAGGATGAGGGTAGAGCACAATCTTCGGGGTTAAGCGAAGCCAAGTAAAAGGTGACCGAGGTAAATTGGGATCAAAGATCGCGATTGAGAAATCAACCGTGGCAGGACCGATTCAATGGGCCAACACCAGATTCTAATCTTTTAGGGGGGTGCCAGCCCCGGTCAGTATCCATCGACATCCGGCCTCCTTCATTGGATAGTGAAATCACGATGATTCGACTACTCCTCATCTTGCTCCTCCCGGTCATCGCGGAAGCCGCAGGGCACATCAAGTTCCGAACCGAAGCTCCTTTGATCGCGATGGACCAGCCCTGGGAAATCGCCGGTTCGGGCAGCTCGGTGGTGGGAGTAATTCCAGATCCAACGGAAGACCGCTTGCGGATGTATTATATGGTCCGCTTCAGCGGTGAGGGCACCCGGAACATTCTTTGCGTCGCCTTTTCACGGGATGGGCTCACTTGGGAGAAACCAGATCTTGGGGATGGAAACAACATCGTGATGCGGTCCGCCGGCAATCCGATGAATTGGGGCACGTTTCATTGCCAGTCGATTTCCTACGACCCCAATGAGAGCAATCCCGCCTGGCGATGGAAACTGCTATTCTGGGGACGACGTGACCCCGATCTTCCTCCCGGATTTCATTTCGCCGGCAGCGCCGACGGCCTGGCGTGGTCGCCGGTTCTCGAACGCCCCGTTATTACCAACGCCAACGACGCGGGCTCCTTCGGATTACCCAATCCTCGCGCCGCCGAGGGGGCCCGTGACAGCTCAATTCTACTCTACCAACAAACCTGGCGGTATGATCCCGACCTTCCGGTGGATCGGGACAATCTCGATTTCATGCAACGCGTGATCTCCATCTGGACGGTTAATGACTTTCCGACCCAGTGGGTGGGGCCGACCCAAGTGATGGTGCCTGACGATGCTGACGCCCCAGACTTACAATTCTATTGGTTTGTCCCGTTTCATTCCGA
This sequence comes from uncultured Opitutaceae bacterium, assembly GCA_965659875.1. GTDB lineage: Bacteria > Verrucomicrobiota > Verrucomicrobiia > Opitutales > Opitutaceae > Actomonas. The sequence goes on along the minus strand of CBFHXU010000055.1, from coordinate 13,383 downwards.
AACCGGCTACTACGGTTTGATGAATATCCATCACACCGGTAATCAAACGATGGACGTGCAGTCAATGAGTAGCGCCGACGGTTGGACCTGGCAACGCGAGCTCGATCGTGAACCCCTGGTTCCGCCAGGCGAACGCGGTCGATTCGATTACGGCATGGTCCATATCGCCGCCCGACCGGTGATCTGGAAAGGCAAAGTGCTGCTCTACTACAATGGCCGTGCAACCGTTCACGACCACCAACAACGCTACCCGACCGATCCCCTGCCCGAACCCGCAGCCGGGATCGGTTTGGTCGAACTCGATCCCGGTCTGTTGGATTTACCGAAGCACTAGACTCAATCCGCCCGGCAGATTGAGTCCTGCCGCCACTAATACCCTTCGAAGTGTTTGGGCTCGTCCGGGTCCTGGTAGCGCGTGGTGTAAGTTTTGTTGCTCGCGGCGAGCTTCAGAAACTTGTCCACCGGCACGATCTCGACCGGACCATCCAGATTCTTGGTGACTTCCACCAGACTGTTCACGTCGTTCGACTCCCGCACGTGCACGGCGAGGAAATAGGGACGCTTCGCATTGAGGGTAATCAACTCATTCAGATCGTCGGTCACCGCTTCGCGGGGCCGCTTCGGATCGATGTAATAGTCGTAGGAAATCATGGGCCGGGTATCGCGTAAGTCGCGCGTGCGGGCCGGGCCATAACCGTTGATGAACCCGATCACGTCGGGGAAATTCTCGTAGTAACGGTCCACCGTTTCCTTGGTCAGATCAGTATTACCCACATTACCATCGGCGGCGGAATTATCCATGATCTCCATCACCCGTTCATCGAGAAGTTCCATCAGTTCCTTTGCTTCATCCATCAACAAGGGAAACCGATCGGCCGGGATGTGATTGGGATACATGTAGCCCGGCCCTGACAGCCCTCCCATAAAGTAGTCGTTGGGTGTCGCCGATTCGTGGAAATACTCGAGTGCTGCCGGCGAGTATTTCGACCAATTCATCGTCACCTGCCAACCAAAGGGAAGTTTACCCCGCCCCGGCTTGGTCCAGACGCCGATGCCGATCGAGTCGGACTGAATGAAGGTGATGTAGACCTTCTCCTCGGCCTGCAGCAACGCGTCGCGCTCGACGGTGTGGTTATTGGTGAATTTGAAGTCCTTGGTAAAAGTGAACTGCGAATTAAAACTCAGGTTCGGCAGGTTGTGCAGACCTTCCATTTTAAAACCGTAGCCGGAAAGTAATGTCGTAGCCTGCTCTTCGGTGTCTTTGCCGTAGGGGTGCCAGCCGAAGATGGTCGAACCAGGTTTCATCTGATCATAGAGAATTTTCGTCAGCGCGAGTTCGTCCGGATGCTTCGGGTTGGCCGAAAGATCGTGGAAGAACATCTTTCGTTGAATGCCCCAATCCGCCATCGCGGGCTGCATGACCCGACCCCGGTGTCCCCCCATAAGCATGAGCGCATCTTTGATACATTGATCCCAATAACGGTCGTAGGCGTCCTGATAAATTTCACCGTCAGATTTTCCGGCATAACGTCCGCGCAGATCGTCGATCTGTTTTAGGCCATGCTTCTTGGCCAAAGGAATCAATTCCTCGGAAACCACCACCGCGTCCTGCAGACCGCCGATGGTGAACGCGACGTTAAGCGACGCCCCCACGGTCTTGTCCCAAACGACGTAACCTTTGGCGTGTTGCTTGAACCGCTTCAGCGCCTCATCAGCCGTGGCAATCCTGGTAAACTCAACACCGTGTTTGCGCTGATAAAAATCATAAAGCGGCTCGGTGATCTCCCATTGGAAATCCGGCGGATGCACGATGTAGAGCTGAGGAGCGTCGCGATTGGTGAGACCTTGCAGGCTGACCAACATTGCTTTCTCAGGCAATCCACCGGCGACATTCCAGTCCCCGTCAAAATTCATGACCCACGCATCACGACCCTCGGCCGTGGTCGCGGTGGATCCGAGCGCGAGCGCGCCGACCAACATAAACAGAGTGATTCGTTGCAGGCCCTTCATGATGATACCTCCTCTTCAACTTTGCGGAAAAAATACACCAAAGGACGACTCCGACTGGAGTGCAGCTCGATGAGCGTGAGCGTTTTTCCGCCCTCCCCGATTCGATATTCGCTCGTGATGCGCATGTTTACGTTGCCTTGAGATACCTCGACCGGCGTATGCGTTTCGGTCCGAAGCGTGCGGTTGTCGTCGATCCATTCCGCGGTCGTATGCGTTACCCCGCCCTTGGCCGGATAAACCGCCATGTGACGCTGCTCGACCCGGAAGAAACTGTCGGACGCCACCGACTTCGCCGTATCGACCGTGTTGGTCGCCCGGTACCTCGTGGACCGCCAGCGCATCTCGTGGCGAATATCCACTTGGGTATCCTGAGAAGAAATGACCAAGCGCATGTCCTGCCAGCCGTCCAACGCAGAACTGCGAGCAACATCGAGCTGCCACTGGCCCACAATTTCCGGGTTGGCCGACACCGTGGCTCCCAACGCCACCGCCGCCAAAACCACTATGAATCGTCGTCTGAATGGGGTAATTTTCATAATATTTCAGAGAATATTCATTATATTTCTGCGGATATGTCCACAATCATCCTCAACTATCTTAGTTTTACACTCTATATGAAATTGATTCTTTAGATATGAAATTTCATTTATACTTATCGGAATCCAGATCTTATTAATTGGAATCGATTAAGATTCATTCCCCTCCCCGCATGGAACAGGATCACCGGAAAATGCCTCAACCCAGCTCACCTCGATTCAGCAAACTCGCCGAAGAACTCATCGGGGACTTTCGAGGCGTGGAAACCACCGAACCGCGACGACAGGTAAAGCGGGCGACCAAAACCTCCGCCGATGTCATTGAGGCGATCGTCAATAAATACCATCTCGGCGAAGAGGCTTCGCCCGAGCACGCCATTCGCGAACGTTGGCCGGAACTCGTGACCCCTACCCTGGCCGCATATTCCCACGTGGTCGAAATCACCAAATCGGGCTGGCTCATGATCATGGTTTCCAACGCCGTCGCCAAACAGGAACTCTCCAATAACCGCCGACTCTTCCTGCGGAAGATACAGGCCGTCCCCGGCTGTTCGAATATCAGGGGTCTGAATCTGCGGGCCGGGTGATATATAACCACGACACCCTCGTCGAACTCCCGCTTACATTGACCATGATACCGACCCTACCCCGTACCTTCTCCACCTCAGCCCTGATCTTGGTTGGATTGCTTTCGAGTCTTTCCCTGTCGGCGGCGAAGCGCTCTCCCAATTTCATCTTCGTCCTCAGCGACGACATCGCGCAAGGCGATCTCGGGGTCTACGGTCAACAGCTCATCCAAACGCCACGACTCGATCAAATGGCGCGCGAGGGCACCTTGTTTACCCAGGCCTATTGCGGCACGAGCGTATGTGCGCCGAGTCGGTCATCGTTCTTTACCGGCCTGCACACGGGGCACTGTCCCGTGCGGGGCAACTACGAAGTTCCTCCGGAGGGCCAACTTCCCCTGCCCGACGAAACCGTCACGATTGCGGAGGTCGCCCAAGCCGCAGGCTACGCTACCTCCACCTTCGGCAAATGGGGCATGGGTTTCTTTGGCACAACCGGCGAGCCGAGCAACCAAGGGGTCGATCATTTCTTCGGCTACAACTGTCAGCGCCACGCTCATTCTTATTTCCCCACCTATCTCTACAACGACGACCAGGCGATTCTCCTGCCCGGCAACGACGGCCAAGGGGTGGGGGAAACCTACGCGCAGGAGGTCATCCAAAAGGACCTGATCCAATGGGTCCGCCAGCAGGGCGACAACCCCTTCATGATGTTTTATGCGATCACGCTGCCCCACGGTCGGCACGAGATTGATGACTATGGCATCTATGCTGACGAAACTTGGACCGAACGGCAAAAAGCCTACGCGGCCCAGGTCACCCGCATCGATTCCGACATGGGCGAACTGGTCGACACCCTCCGTGACATGGGCATCGCCGAAGACACCCTCATCATCTTCTCCGGCGATAACGGTTCGTCGTTCGATCCCGAGTCCGAGATCGGCCAACGCTTCGACCAAACCATGGGCGGCACCCTCCGCGGTTTCAAACGCGGCATGTATGAAGGCGCCCTCCGCCAAGCCGCCTTCGCCTGGTGGCCGGGCACCGTCCCGGCAGGTCGCGTGGACGATCAACCGTGGGCATTCTGGGACCTCATGCCCACCTTCGCCGAACTAAGCGAAGCGCCTCTCCCCGCCGGATACGAAACTGACGGCCACTCCCTCGTTGATTACCTGAAAGGCGGCCAAGCACCGATTCGTGACTATTTTTATTGGGAGCTCCATTTGGGAAATCGCCCCGTACAAGCCGCCCGCTTCGGCGACTGGAAAGCCGTGCGCAACGGCATCGATCGCCCCATCGAAATCTATGATCTCACCAACGACTCCGCCGAAGCCCACAACCTCGCCGACTCGCGACCCGACCTGGTAGCTCGCGCTGAAAAAATTCTACTCGAAGCCCACCGCCCCGATCCCAATTGGCCACTCGACGCGCGTTCCCACGCCCACACCGTCAGTGCCAAAGCTGCTTGGGCGGTGAAACGCGAACGGGACAAAACGAAGTGGATTCCACCGCACGCGGTTAAAATGCAATAATGTCGGGTGTCGCCCCGTCCACGTCCGCCGCCAAGGCTAATTTAGCGCGCGGAATCGGAGACCACGGCTCCGCCCGGAATCGTAAACCGAATGGGCTGAAGCACTCGCGTGACTACATTTTCATTTCGCATTTTGCCCGGCTCAAATCGCCATTGCAAAACCGCCCGCTGCACCGCTTCCAATATGCGGGTATCCGTGTGCTGTGACTTGGCCCCGTAGGGCGACGGCATCCGCACACGACCTTCCGCATCGATATAAAATTCGAACATAAGTTCGAGATCCTTTCCGGCCAACATCGCTATACTAGGCGGAATCGGCTCCACCATTTTGATCGGAACAGGAAAATCATCGAGGTCCTCTAACTCTGCGATTTGGTAAGCTCCTTTCCGTTCTCCTCGCGATTCGGGAGTGAGAAACAGGCTATTGGGAATTTCCTCTCGGATCAACGTCACCACCGATCCGGCAGATCGAAAATTAATCCGCACCCGACCAATCGCGTTAACGGGTAGGCCGGCCATCAGTGGCGGATCAAATCGCCAATGCGGAAGGGCATCCACCGCGGCCTGACCGAAGATCAGATGCGATGCCTCCCGCAGCAGAAAATCTTCGAGGATTCCCTCCTTGTTCACCAAAACCAAAAACTCAGCGTAACCAGTAGTGGTGCCCGCGCTGGTCAATCGTGAAGGATACACCGGCTCACGAGTGACCTCATAACTGAAAACCACCGGTGGACCATTCGCCGCCGCCAGCATCGTCACTGCGGCGAACAGGCCAAGAAAGACCAATCGGATGACGTTGAGCGATGATCCCATCATTTGAATACTCGACCATGGTCAATCGGATCGGTTCTGCAACCCCACGGACCCCGTAGCCAGCCATCCACGGGTTAAGCTTTTCAAAACTCCTCCCGTCCCCCGAATCCATTAAAATCAGAGATTGAGAATCCAGAGCCAATGCGCCCTGATGACAGCCCCGCCCAATTGCCCTGCCCCGTGTATAACTATATTCCTCGTCTCGTTTTGAGAGCGGTGCTTTGCACCCTCTGCTCCTTGGTCCACGCCGAAGTCGCCCTACCGGCTATCTTCGGTGATCACATGGTGCTGCAACGCCAGCAAACCAACCCGGTCTGGGGCACCGCGGACCCCGGTGAATCCGTCATCGTGAAAATCCACGGCCAACACCACACGACGACCGCGAACGCCAATGGCGATTGGCGTATCATGCTCAATCCGCTCCCCACCGGTGGTCCTTACGAAATGATGATCGAAGCGACCAACACGATCACGCTTCGCGACATTCTCAGCGGCGAAGTCTGGTTGTGCTCGGGTCAGTCCAATATGGTCCGCTCCGTCAACTCGACCTACCACGCCGACGTCGAACTCCTGTCCGCCAACTATCCGAGCATCCGCATCATCTCCGTGCCCAACGTCGCCACTCAGGAGCCTCAGAACGACTTCGAGGGCCAATGGGAAGCCTGCACCCCCAAGACGGTCGCCAACTTCTCCGCGGTGGGTTATGTATTCGGTCGTCGGCTACACAATACCCTCGGAGTTCCGATCGGGCTTATTGACAATGCCTGGGGAGGATCCAGTGCCGAAGCCTGGGTTCCCCGCGAGACTCTCGAGGCCGACGAGGCCTACCATCCGATGCTCGCCAAATGGGATAAAACCGCCACGGACTACACGGACGAAATTCACGCCGCGGCGATGGAGAAATTCCAAGAGTGGCAACAAGCCGGACAACCGGAACCGCTACAACGCGCACCACAAGATCCGCGCCAAGGACAAAAGCGTCCCGCCAATCTCTACAACGGCGTGCTCCATCCCGTGCTGGGCTACGGCATCCGTGGCAGCATCTGGTATCAGGGCGAGGGCAATTCCGCCCGCGCTTACCAATACCGCGACCTGTTCCCCCTCATGATCAACACCTGGCGCGAACGTTGGGGAATTGGCGACTTTCCTTTTTATTGGGTTCAACTCGCCGATTACCGCGCCGAAGAATCCACCCCCGGTGACAGCAATTGGGCCGAACTCCGCGAAGCTCAAACCATGACGTTGTCTTTGCCCAATACCGGCGAGGCCGTGATCATTGATACCGGCGAAGCGCGCGACATTCACCCCCGTGACAAGCATACGGTTGCGAACCGTCTCGTTCGTCATGCCCTCGCCAAGGACTATGGCTACAACATCGCTTCCGAGAGCCCCCGCTACCAATCCATGCAAGCGGAAGACGGCGCAATCACCATCACCTTGGAGCACGTCAGCAAAGGCGGGTTGTTCGCGTTCGACGTTGCGGAAGTGCAAGGTTTCGCCATCGCCGGCGAGGATCGGACTTTCGTTTGGGCCCAGGCCGAGATTGTAGGGCACAATCAAATCAAAGTCTCGAGCCCCGATGTGCCCTACCCCGTCGCCGTGCGCTACGGTTGGGCCGACAATCCCGTTCTCAATCTGCGTGACCTCAACGGTCTGCCGGTCACCCCGTTTCGCACCGATGACTGGCCCGGGGTAACCGCCGGAAAAGTCAAATAATCCTGTCCCGGAATCCATCATCAAACGGACGATCAAATTCGTAATCGTTTTATCTCTCTGCGGCGTTTTTCACCAAGCTCCAGCGGGGAAGCCACCCAATATTGTCCTTTTTCTGGCGGACGATCTGGGTTGGACCGGGCTGAATAGTTTCGGGAGTGATTTCTACGAAACTCCCCACCTGGACCGACTCGCGGAGCAAGGCACAAAATTCACCGACGCCTACGCGGCCTGCACCGTTTGCTCGCCGACCCGGGCCTCAATCCTGACGGGAATGTATCCCGCGCGGTTAAAACTCACGACCTTCATTGCCGGCCAAAACCGCCCCTATGCCAAATTAAGCATTCCCGATTGGACCAAGGGGCTGGAGCACGACTACACCACCCTGCCGGAAGCTTTGCGCGACGGCGGCTACCGCACGATCCATGTGGGCAAGTGGCACCTCAACTTCCCAGACGAGCCGACCGATCCCAACCGGCACGGCTTCGACTTCAGCGCAGACAAGCCCAGCGGCACCAGAGGTTACTACCTGTCAAAGCAGGTGATGGAGCAACACGGCTACGAATCGAACTATGTCACCGACCATCTCGCCAATGTTGCGGCGGAGCAGATCTCTCAACCGGGTGACAAACCATTCTTCCTCTACTTCGCCTTCCATGTTCCCCACACACCCATCCAGGGTCGGACCGATTTGGTCGAAGCGTTCGAGCAGAAACGCGACCCCGATGCCGTGCACCACAACCCGATCTACGCGGCCATGGTCAAGAGCATGGACATGGCAGTGGGACGCATAATTAACACCCTGGAAGCAAACGGCATCGCCGACGAAACCATCATCATTTTCACCTCCGACAATGGCGGGCTTACGCAACGTTATGATCGCCATGATGGTTTCACCGAAAACCTCCCTCTGCGTCGCGGTAAGGGTTCCGCCTACGAAGGTGGCGTGCGCGTGCCCGCCATCGTACAATGGCCCAACGTCACCACCCCCGGCAGCGTGTGTGACGAGCCCATCATGACCACTGACCTCTACCCCACCTTGCTTGAGGTCACCGGGGTCGAAGGAAACCCCCACCACTCGAAAGACATGGACGGCGCCGATATCACGCCGCTGCTGCAAGATGTGCAGGCCTCTTTGGATCGGGATCTTTTCTGGCACTTCCCCCACTACCACGCCGGCGGGGACAGTCCCTACTCCGCCATTCGTTCCGGTGATTGGCGACTGATCGAGTTTCACGAAACGGGGGAACTTGAGCTCTACAACCTCGCCGAAGATTTGGGCGAGTCCCGGAACCTAGCCGCCACCAAACGTCAGTTAGCGAGCCGACTGCACGAGAAACTCAGGTCTTGGCGCGAGTCCGTCGGTGCCCAAATGCCGACCCTAAACCCCGATTTCGATCCTGCCCGGGCAACCGAAGTTGCCCGCAACCGTTAAGCTCTCCCCATCGCGACTCCGTTACTTTCCCAGATACCCTCATGATATCAGCCATCGTTCGAAAACTCACTTACTCGGGACTGCCTCTCACGCTGCTCGCGGTTACCCTGACCTCCGCCCTCCCCACCACGACCGCGACAGCTGACGAAACCATTCCTACCCGACTCTTCGACCCCGGCTTCCTCGAAGGTGATTGCAACTACCACAATCTTACCAGCGCATCCGACGGAAACCTATATTTCACCCTCGGCACCCACAACGATCAGATCCCCACGCACATCTATCGTTTCGATCCCAAGTCCGCACAGATCACCCTGATCGCTAATCTCAGCGACGTGATCGGCGAGTCGCCGCGGGAACACATTCCCCACGGCAAAATTCACACCCCCCTCATCGAGCACGACGGCCACCTTTATTTCGGCACCCACACGTCTTACTACACGGGGAATTTACCGAACATGACGCCACCCGAAGGCCGCGCTCCCTACTCCGGTGGTCACTTCATGCGCTACGATTTGGGTACGGGGAATTTCGAGGACCTCGCCCAACTCCAACTTCCCAATGAGGGCATCATTACCGCCGCTCTGGATAAAAAAAACGAAACCCTCTACGGCCTCACCTGGCCGACAGGTTTGTTGATCTCCTACAACCTCGGTGAAGGCATGCTAAGAAATTGGGGCGCCGTGCAACAACGCGGCGAATGGGGCCGCCTGCCGGACGAGTGGAACTTCATTTGCCGACGCTTGGGCATTGATCCGGATGGCAACCTCTATGGCGGAACGGACACAGGCAAGATTTGGCGTTTCGAATCCGATCAACAACGCCCCGTCAACTACTACGAAAACCTGAACCTCAAGCATCTCGCCCCCGTGCAGGAGGCCGACTTCGAAGTTCCCGCCGAAGCCCATTTCTTCTGGAACAACTGGCGCACGATTCTGTGGAACGACAACACGGAGAGTTTCTGGGGGCTGCAGGGTGGCAGCACGCAACTCTTCGAATTCAAACCCTCCTCCGGCATGCTGCGTTCGGTCCGTCCGCTGCGCCCCGCCAACGTCGACAATCTCACCCGCCGCAACCCGCTGCGCACCCAGCTCGGCTTTATGTTGGGTCCCAACAATACGTTGCTCTATCTCGCCCACGCCCCTGCGGTGCCGGTCGCCGGTCGACCCGACGTCCCCTCTTCGATTCATCTGATCAGCTACGCTATCGATCAAGATCGCTACACCGATCACGGTCGCCTGACCTCCGCCGACGGACGCCGGGTCTATTTCACCGAGAGTATTGAAATCGGAGCCGACGATCACCTCTACACCGTCGCCTGGGTCGAAACCATCGATCCCGCCCGGGTCCAGAAGATCCGTGCTGCTCGCGCTTTAGGAACCCCCAAGGAGCAGCAGGAAGCCGTTTTCGAGATGATGCTCGTGCAACTGCCCCGCTGGGACCAGTTCCTCGATTAGCCCCGATCGAGGTAGGGCGTACTCGCCGAGCGCGCCAGCACCTGCCCCACCGCCACACCGTTCATCCCGCCAGCACCTGCCCCACCGCGCCATGCCTCCCCTTTCCCCGTATATGCCCCCTCCCTCACTCGCCTACCTTCCCTAAATCCTTGCTCTGAAATACCCTTAAAAATGCGCTTGCGCCGGGGCGCACGGTTGGGGATGTTGGCCCCTTGCGTTAGTGGAACTCCGCCGGTTGCGGGGGACTACCATGACTGGTTCCGCACTCTGCGGGATTGGAACGGTGGTTTCGGCTGACGTCTCAGTTAGCGCTGGGACGAAGGCGGGAATCGCGGGGTTTCGGCCCCCTTACAGTCGTGAACACCTAAATAAAACCATATGTCTACAGTCGCTAAACCCGAAATCATCGCAGAATTCAAAACCCACGATAAGGATACCGGATCTTCCGAGGTCCAAATCGCGATCCTTTCCGCTCGGATCAATCATCTGACCGAGCATCTTCGCACCCACCGCAAGGACTTCCACAGTCGCCGCGGCCTGCTGCAAATGGCTGCTCGCCGTCGTAAACTGCTCGACTACGTCAAGCGTCACGACCTCGCCAAGTATCAGGAGCTTCTCCAGAAGCTTAACCTGCGTAAGTAACCGTCTTTCACGGGCGACTCCATCACCGGAGTCGCCCGTTGTTCTTTTCAGCTCCCTCGCTTTTTCTTCGATCGGGACATTTCTGGGTGCTTCCAACCCGTTGGCGGCACCCAGAAATCTCTCGAACCGGATTTGAGAATTTCGCGAGAGCGGCTACCGCTCATTCAACCCTAATAACCCTTTCCGGGTCTGGTGCCGCAGGCGCGGCAACAGCGTTCGCAATTCGGCGAACTCTACCGGTCCCACTTGAACCCCACCGCCGCGTGTTGCGTTGAGGTTCCCACTGTCCGAAACACGCAAAACCGTTAAGATAAATGAATAACAAACAAAACGTAGAAGTCCCCGAGTTGGGGCTTTCTTTCACCACCGGTGACATGGCGAAATTCGCCAATGGCGCCGTAACCGTAACCCAAGGCGAAACCAAGGTATTCGTGTCGGCCACCGCCGCCACCACCATGCGCCCCGGTCAGGATTTCTTTCCGCTGACCGTCGACTACCGCGAAAAATACTCTGCGGCCGGTCGTTTCCCCGGTGGTTTCTTCAAGCGCGAAGGTCGTCCTTCCGAGAAGGAAATCCTCACCTCGCGTCTCTGTGACCGTCCTTGCCGCCCGCTCTTCCCCGAAGGCTTCCTCAATGAGGTTCAACTCATCGGTCTGTTGCTCTCCTGCGACCAGATCAACGAGTCCGACATCCTCATGCTCAACGGCTGTTCCGCCGCCCTCGCGATCTCCGACATTCCTTGGAATGGCCCGATCGGAGCCGTGCGCGTGGCCGAAATCGACGGTGAGTTCGTTTCGAACCCCACCATCGAGCAGATGTTCTCCAGCACCCTCGACCTGATCTATGTCGGCACCAAAACCGAGATGCTCATGATCGAAGGTTCCGCTGACCAGATCCCTGAAGACCGTTTCATCGAGGCCCTCGAGTATGGCCAAGCCGCCATCCAGCCCATCATCACCGCGATCGAAGAGCTCAAGGAGAAGGCCGGTAAGGAGAAGAAGGAATTCGATCTCGTAAAAGCTTCCGACGAAGCCCGCGCCATCATCGAAGAAGTCGCCGGCGACCGCGTCGGTCCCGCCATCTTCGGTTTCGACCGTCCCGTGCGCAACGCCAACCTCAAGGTCATCAAAGATGAGGCCAAGGAAGCCGTTGACGCCAAGCTCGGCGAAGGCACCTGCACCGACGTCGATCTCTCGATCGTCTTCGAAGACCTCCAAGAGCGCGCCTACCGCGAGACCGTCCTCACCAAGGGCGAACGCGCCGACGGCCGCAAGTCCGAGGACCTCCGCCAAATCGATTGTGAAGTCGGCGTGCTGCCTCGCGTGCATGGTTCCGCTCTCTTCCAACGCGGCGACACCCAAGGCCTCGTACTCACGACCCTCGGACCGACCAAGGAAGCTCAGTCCATGGACGGCCTCACCGGTGGGGCGACTTCCAAGTCCTTCATCCTTCACTACAACATGCCTCCCTTCACCGTCGGTGAAGCCGGTCGCTTCGGCGGTCAAAGCCGTCGCGAAATCGGTCACGGTGCCCTCGCCGAGCGTTCGCTCGTGCCCGTGCTCCCTGCTGAGGACGTGTTCCCTTACTCCATCCGCGTCGTCTCCGAGCTCATGGCCTCCAACGGCTCGACCTCGATGGCTTCGATCTGCGGCGGCTGCTTGTCCCTCATGGACGCCGGTGTGCCGATCATCGCTCCGGTTGCTGGTATCTCCTGCGGTCTCATCTCCGAGAACCCCGAGAAGCCAACCGAAGGCAAGTGGGAAACCATCACCGACATCCTCGGTGAGGAAGATCACTTCGGCGACATGGACTTCAAACTGGCCGGCACCACCGAAGGTATCACGGGCTTCCAGCTCGATCTGAAGATCAAAGGATTGCCGCACGAGATCGCCAAGAAGGCCGTCTACCAATGCCGCGACGCCCGCGTTGCCATCCTCAAGAAGATGCTCGAGTCCATCCCTGCTCCTCGCAAGGACCTCAGCACCTACGCTCCTCGCATCCAAACCATCCAGATCAACCCGGAGAAGATCGGTCTTCTCATCGGACCTGGTGGCAAGACCATCCGCCGCATCGTGGAAACGACCGGCGCTCAGGTTGACATCTCCGATGACGATTCCGGCAAGGTATTCATCTACTCGAACAACGCGGACTCCATGAACCGCGCGGTTGCGGAAATCGACGCTCTCTGTGGTGGCGGTTCCCAAATCGAAGAAGGCAAGATCTACGAAGGCCGCGTAACCGGCACCAAGGAGTTCGGTGCTTTCGTCGAGTGCTTGCCCGGCAAGGAAGGTCTCTGCCACATCTCCGAATTGGCTGACTTCCGCGTCCGCCGCACCGAGGATGTCTGCAAGGTCGGTGATTCCATCACCGTCAAGTGCATCGGCATCGACGAGCGTTCTAACAAGGTCCGTCTCTCCCGCAAAGCTGCACTCGCTGAACTCGAAGAGCAGAAGCAAAGCCAGTCCCAAGGTGATGCCGCTGAAGAGGCTCCCGAAGCTCCCGCGGCCGAAGGCAACGACGACGGCGGCGAAGAGCCCAAGTCCGAGTAAGACTCACTAAAACTGTAACCGGAGTCGCCGACCTCAGTTCCGGCCTACATTTCAAAAACCGCAGCCCTAACCGGCTGCGGTTTTTTGTCTCTAGCCGTTCCGCGCTCTCACCCTGCAACTTGACGGGATCG
>CBFHXU010000054.1:0-16212 GCA_965659875.1 uncultured Opitutaceae bacterium | reverse complement strand
GCTGGTGGACGTAGAAGCGGGGTTGATTTCCTTCCGTGGTATCACAGGTTTGATCTCCATGTCGCCACCCCCTCGACTTCCCCTCACCGGACGTGTCCCGTCCCTCCTGCGAAACGTGATTGCCTGCGCTGTTCTAGGGGGAGGGGTGCTGCCTGCCATGCTCTCCGCGAAGAACGCGGATCGGCCCAACATTCTCTACATCACAATCGATGACCTCAACGACTGGGTAGGGGCGTTAAAGGGGCATCCGCAGGTGCAGACGCCGCACATCGACCGTTTGGCCGAACGCGGCATGCTCTTCACCAATGCGCATTGCGTGGTGCCGGCTTGCAGTGGGTCGAGGGCCTCGAATTGGACGGGCCTGTTGCCCATGCACACGGGGGTTTACGGAAACGGCCAAAAGCTGGAGCAAATGAATCCCGACGCTCCGGTGCTGCCGGAGGACCTCGCGGCCCAAGGTTATTATACCATGGGCACGGGCAAACTCGTCCACGGAAAGAGCCAAGCCTATTTCCACGAATATGGTCCCGACTACAACAAGTGGCGACCGATCCTCGACGATGAGTTGAAGATTTCCGCGGAAGAGTTGGCGGACCCCGAACCCTACGTGCGTCACGCGATCCCCCGCTTGGGCATTTCGATGCCGCTCAATCAAATGCCCCGGGATCGCAAACGGGGCTCGGCGGTCATCGATTCGTTCGACTGGGGAGTGATCGATCGTCCGGAGTCGGAGTGGACCGATACGCAGAGTGCGGATTGGGCGGTGGAGAAGCTGGGGGAGTCTTACGATCAACCCTTCATGTTGGCGGTCGGTTTCTATCGTCCGCATCAACCGCTGTGGGCGCCGAAAAAATATCACGACCTGTATCCGCCGGAGTCGATCGTGCTGCCGGAGGTGTTGCCTGACGATTTGGCTGACCTCTCGCGCACAGCTCAAGATCTGGGCCGATATGCGCTCACCAGTGGGCGTCACGATACCACGGTCGAGAATGGCCAGTGGCAAAACGCGGTCAGCGCTTATCTGGCCTGTATTTCCTTCGTGGATGCGCAACTCGGCAAGGTGCTCGATGCGTTGGAGACATCGGAGCACGCCGACAATACCGTCATCGTATTGTGGTCGGACCACGGTTGGCAGTTGGGTGAAAAGGAGCACTGGGGAAAATTCACTGCATGGGAACGATCGACCCGCGTGCCCTTGATCATCGCGCCCGCGGGGAACTCCTCGAGGCACGAGTTCAATGCCCGTAAGCCGGTGCGTGCTCCCGTTTCGCTGCTCGATGTTTACCCGACGGTGATCGACCTGCTTGGTTTGGAACAGCGGGCGGATTTGGACGGAAAATCGATGGTGAAGCTCATGACGGGGGATACCAAGAGCTGGCGGCGCGGCGCGATTTCCACGGTGGGCCGAGGCACGCATACGGTGCGGATGTGGAGCTGGCGTTACATCCGTTATTTTGATGGTGCGGAGGAGCTCTACGATTTGAAGGTGGACCCGAACGAGTGGACTAACCTGATCGATGATCCCGCGCGGGCCAAGGTCGTGAACCGGTTGCGGAAGCAAATTCCGAACGATCCCAACTACGACCACTTTGTGCGCTACGGCGATTTCAAGGCCGTCGTCCCCGCCGATGGTTCTCCGCTCATGTTATTTGGTCCCAGGGTGGAGATGTTCGCTGAAGCCAAGGACGTGGCGAAAGATCACCCGGAGATTGTGCGTCACATTACTGACTATCTGAGCCATAACCCTGATGCCCCCAAACACCTTAATCTGGGGAGTTCTTGAGACCTATTGATTTCAGCAAATGAAAATATCATCTCCTTCATTTAAACGGTCGTTCTCCTTGGTTCGATTTATCCTCATCGGCGTGATAACCGTCGGTCTGGAGGCGCATGCAGCGGAGCGTCCGAATGTGGTTCTCATTATGGCTGATGACATGGGTTATGAGTGCCTGAGCACTTACGGCAGTCTTTCTTACGAGACGCCACGATTGGACCAGTTGGCGGAGCAAGGAATTCGTTTTGAGCACTGTTATTCCACCCCGGTGTGCACGACTTCGCGGGTGCAGATCATGACGGGGCGTTACAATTGTTTCACCTACGAGGAGTTCGGCTACCTTAACCCCAAGTATCCGACCTTTGGCAATTTAATGCAGGATGCGGGCTATGCGACGATGATTGCGGGCAAGTGGCAATTGAACGGTATTTCGCACGGAGAGGGAAAGTTTGCCCGGGCGGATGATGCGACGCGACTGCACGATGCGGGTTTCGATGAATACAGTCTTTGGCAACTCACCAAGGGGAAGGCGTATGGCGAGCGATTCTGGGATCCTTACATCGAGCAAAACGGTGAGAGCCTCGACGAGGTGCTGGATGGCAAATACGGACCGGACCACTTCACGAATTACATCTGCGATTTTATTGAACGAAAGAAAGACGAGCCATTTTTCGTGTATTATCCCATGGTCCTGGTGCACAGTCCCACAGTCCGCACTCCCGATAGTCCGGACGTCGAGTTGAGCAAACAAGAGGCGTTTTCCGACATGGTGGCTTATTGCGATAAACTGGTTGGGCGCATTTTGGATAAATTGGAAGAGGAGGGCGTGTTGGAAAACACTTTGGTGATATTTACCGCGGATAACGGGACGGATCGGGGAATTTCCTCCGAGTTGCCTGGTCGCACGGTTCCGGGGGGTAAGGCTAATACGATCGATGCCGGAATTCACGTGCCACTCATCGCCTATTGGCAGGGGAGAACACCGGTCGGATCAAAGAATCATCAGCTGGTGGATTTCACCGATTTTTACCAAACGCTCGCAGATATCGTTGAGTTGCCTCGATCCGAACGGGATGCGCTGGAACTTGACGGCGTCAGTTTATGGTCAGCCTTGCAGGGAAAACCGGGACCGACGCGAGACTGGGTTTTTGGCTATTATGATGCGCGGTGGGGGCAGGCTCGAACCCATCGGGACAAGTATGCCTTCGATGGTCGGTTTAAACTATACCAGAACGGAGACTTGTTCGAAGTGTCGACGGATTTCATGGAAGAAGCACCGGCTACCGCGGAGGGAACTGAAATTATGACCCGCGAAAAACTTCAAGCGGTGTTAGATCGTTATCCACGGCTTCCGGATAAGGAAACCGAATTTGGGGAATCCCTCTTACCGTGATTCCCATTCACCAGGGATGACTTGGAGTTGAAGGGGCAGGAAGCTTTCAAAGATTTTATATCTTTCTTCCATCAGTCGAGATCGTCTACGGGCCAGTTTTCGGAGGCGGTTCGAGCGGTGGACAAGTAGTCCTCGAAGGTCTGCACGATCTTCGGCGAATGGGCGGCGATATTTTTTGTCTCACCAGCATCTCGCGCGAGGTTGTAGATTTCCAGCGGCTCACCCAATTGAGGTCTAACCGCTTTCCAATCGCCCCAACGCACGGCTTGTTGGAAACCGTTTTCAAAAAACTCCCAATAGAGGAATCGTTTCTCCAGTTCGGTTGCTTCCCCTCGAATGATTGACGTGAGGTTTACTCCGTCGACCGAAGCGGTGGTAGATGTTTGAGCTATCCCCGCTAGGGTGGGAAGCACGTCCGCCAAATACCATGGGGTGTCGCTGGCCGAACCGGCGGTAATTTGCCCGGGCCAGCGCACGATCATCGGTGAGCGGATGCCGCCTTCGTAGACGTCTCGTTTGCGCCCGCGCAAAGGACCTGAGCTGTCGAAACGTCCTTCCCATCGTTCGGCAGCTCCGTTGTCGGAGCAGAAAAACACGATCGTTTGTTCATCGATTTTAAGTGATTTCAAAAGGGCAAACAATTGCCCGATGTCACGATCGAGTCGGGTGATCATCGCCGCATGAACCTTCTCGTCGTCCGTCCAAGGTTTATCGGAGTAGGGTGCGGTATCCGGAATCTCATACCTGGAGTGAGGCACGGTATACGGGAGGTAGAGAAAGAACGGGCCGGCTTGGTGGCGTTCGACGAAGTCTAAAGCGAATTCAGTGAAAAGATCGTGGGTATAAGTCTCTTGGCCGCCGTTGGCATTTCCCGGGAGATCGAAGCGGTCTTGGTTCTTCCAAATATACTCGGGGAAGTAGCTGTGCGCTCGCCGTTGGTTGAGGTAACCGAACCATTCATCGAACCCCTGGTCGTTCGGCGTTCCGGTGGTGCCAGGTTCACCCAATCCCCATTTGCCCGTGATTCCGGTGGCATAGCCCGCAGATTTTAAAACCTCAGCGATCGTGACATCTTTGGCCAAAAGGGGGACCCGCCCTTTGTTTCCCGCCAATCCGAGCACGCCGAACTTCCCGAAATTTCCTCGCACCGTAGTATGCCCGGTGTGTTGCCCGGTCATGAGTACGCTCCGGGAAGGCGCGCAAACCGGAGAGCCCGCATAGAAATCGCTGAATCGAATGCCTTCTTCCGCCATTTGATCAAGATGTGGGGTCTGAATTACCGTTTGGCCATAGGACCCAAGATCTCCGTAACCGAGGTCATCCGCCATGATGAAGATAATGTTGGGCCGGGTCTCGGCCATCATCCCGGCGGCCGACATTCCAAGAATACACCAGATCAGGAGCCGCAGTCTGATTAACCGTTTTTTGAGGAGGTTCATTTGATGGATGACGCTGGGGATAGTAGCGGATTAGTATTCAGGGGTCTCTTGTAAGACGATCAGGAACGTTAAAACGGTTAAACGGTGGGGGGAAACATTGATCAACACAGGGCTCGCTGATGGCGATGGCGCCGGGGATAGGTATATTACCACCACCGAGGAGAAGGATGGCTGGGGCATGGTTTGGTTTGAAAATCCCGCAACGACGTAGTCAGTTTGAGATTCTACCTATCTTGCCTGGTCCGACGCCAAGAGTGGTAATGACCCAACTCGGAATTCCCATGTTCAAAGCTACCCGCATTCTGAATTACCTTAGACCCGGTGGAGCACTGTTTTTCGCGCCCCTGTTTGCCCTTACAGGGCTGTTTTCGACCGCCGCACCCGACGACCGTCCCAATGTTCTGATCATGTTGGCCGACGACATGGGCTACGGCGATCTCGGCAGTTACGGCGGACGGGCCATCACGCCGAACATTGATCGGCTGGCCGCCGAAGGAGTGAAGTTCGAGGACTGTTATTCAGGTGCGCCCAATTGTTCACCGGCGCGGGTGAGTCTGATGACCGGCCGGATGCCTACTCGGGCGGGGATGTATAGCTACCGTCCTCCCGGAAGCACCATGCACCTACGGGGGGAAGAGACCACCATGGCGGAGGTGTTGCTATCCGCGGGTTACCAAACCGCCCATATGGGAAAATGGCACTTGGGTTGCCTGCCCCAGAATCCGACCCTCAATCAGGCCCAACCGGATGAACAGGGGTTTCAGTACTCGTTGGGCACGTCCAACAACGCCGAACCCTCGCATTTGAATCCGATCAATTTTGTGCGCAATGGCGTCGAGATCGGTGAGCAAAAAGGCTACTCGTGTCAGCTGTTGGCCGATGAGGTGGAGACGTGGTTCGAGACCGTCTACGACAAAGAAAAACCCTTTCTGCTCTACGTGCCGTTCCACGAACCGCACGCCAAGATCGCCACACCGCCGGAGCTGAGTGCGCAGTATCCGGATCTGGATAAAAAATCGGCCGATTACTTTGGCAACATTCAGCACATGGACATGGCGGTGGGCCGTATCCTCGCCGAGCTCAAGGCACGTGGTGTCGCCGACAATACGCTCATCTTCTTCGGTTCCGACAACGGTTCCTATCGCATGGGATCCAACGGAAATCTCCGGGGCCTGAAGGGCGGGGTCTATGAAGGGGGAATTAAAGTTCCCGGGATCTTCCATTTCCCCGCCAGAATCCGCGGAGGTCGGGTTTCAGACACGCCGATATGGTTTCCGGATGTATTGCCCACCGTGGCTACGATGACGGGGGCCGTCGTTCCGGCGGACCTGGCCTTGGATGGGATCGATCTCGCTCCTTTGCTGACGAAGGGCAGTGAACCTGAGCGCGCCCAGCCGTTGATGTGGTATTTCTATCGCAGTTCCCCGGAAGTGGCGATGCGGTATGGTGACTACAACCTGATTGCTCGCTCCAGCGATGACACCCCTAGAACCCATCCCATCGTGGCCGAAGACATGCCCTTCGTGAAAGGCGTGCGGCCCGAATTTTTTGAGCTCTACAACCTGACGACCGATCCCGGGCAACGCCATGATCTCGCCGGTGCCATGCCGGTGAAACTCACCGAGATGAAGAATAAATTCTGGCCGCTGTTCGAAGCATCGCGAGCCGAGGGGCCGGATTGGCAGGGGCTTCCTCCCGCTTCGACCTACAAGGCAAATCACGACAAGCCCGCGGAATTTCTGCGGAACCAAGATAGGTTTCTTTTAAATGAGTAGATTGGCGATTTCGGGACCCAATATCCGCTGGATCAATCTCCGGTGAGGCCGGTCAAACCTAACCCAATGAGATTGGATCGTCTTTTGCGCCCGTTGAGTCTGTGATGCCAGAACGCTTCACCCCGCTTTCCCATGTTACATTTCGAAAACCCGCCGCCCCGTTTCTCCCTCTGTTCCTGGATGAGTAAGATTTACCTGGGAACGGTTCTTTTGGCCTGTAATGCAGTCGCCCAGCCTACGGTCCGCTCCGTGGAGTCCCAAAGTGCGCCGGTGAAGGATTACCGGTTGTTCGTGGGCATGGACCTCATGATCCGAAACGACGATGCGTTCGTGAAAATGGACCGCTACGCCAATCATCTCGCCCGGTTGGCCGTGGCGGATCGGCCGGTGGTGGATGTGCGAATGAACAATCGCACGCGTTTTGAGCGCACCCCGCGGGTGGGGCGCCATGCTCTGCAAATTCAGGACCTTGCCACCCGTCGAGATTATTCGATTATCGATAGCACGGCCCAAAACTGGTCGGTCCAGCAAGCGACGGTGCAATCGACACGGACGCAAACCCGCCTCACCGGTGATTTAAAAACGAGGGGAAACCCCACGGCCCGGGGGCAGCGGGCCGCCCAGGATAATACTTTTTATAATCCGGATACCACGGACGACGGGAGTATCGAAGAGGCTCAAAATAATGAAATCAGCCTTCAACTGGATACCGAGTTTTATGCGGATGACGGGAAGCAACAGTCTGAAACCAAAACCGCCTTAATCATCGAAGCCATGGTGTCTTCGCCCGTGCCGATTTCGGAGGTCTACCTGGTCGGCGTCGCGCGGGTCGTTGCGCAGGGGCAACAGAAGGACGTCGTGTTATTCTCGGAAGCGCGTGAATTGGATAGGGAGCCGCGGGTGGTTCAACTCCGCAAAGAGGAGTTGCCCTTGAACCTAGAGGTATTGGAGGTCGATCTACACATCTATCGCGCCGGCCACGAGTTGGTCTCCAATCTATCGGAAAAACAATTTGGTCTTACCCGGGACGAAGCCCACGAATACGTCTCCCTCGATCACATGGGGATGAACCGAAACGCGTCGATGGCAGGATTCCCCGCGTGGACGTTGGCCCCGGCAGCTCTGCTGGGCGCGCAAGATCCCCTGGCTTTCGACTACCCGGTTACGGTGAGTGTCGATGATCGCGGACGTTTCGTTGCGATCGATGAATCAATCGTACTGCCGGACCACATTCGGACGATCGTCGAGGATATGGTGTTTGTACCGGCCCTGGTTGAGGGGCAGCCCATCGCAAGCAACGTTTCGTTCAATCTGATGGACTACTTCCGGTAGGTGGAGGTGAGCGCAGTCTTCACTCCACGATCATCTCCCCTTTCATCATGAACCAATGGCCGGGGAAGGTGCAGATGTAGGGATAGATTCCCGGTTTCTCGGGAGCGTTGAAGCGCAGCACCTCAGTTTCGTCCGGCCCGAGAAGTTTGGTGTAGTGCAGGATGCCGGGCAGGCTGGGGATAAAGTGTTTGGTGATGCCGCTGGGGTCTTTGGCCATCTCGTTGGCCGCCACGCCGATCGTTTCATTTTTGCCCGGTTCGATGACGACGAGATTGTGCTGCGTGGCGTCGGGATTGGTGAAAATCAGGCGCACCGGTTGACCGGCCCGCACGGTAAATTTCTCGATATCGAACAGCATGCGCTCCGGGATGGTGGAGATCTCGATCGTGAAGAGATCTTTTTGGCTATCAAATCCTGAGGTGGCGGCGCTGCCCTTTAGCACGGCGTCTTTTTTGGCATTTGCCTTGTCCCAATTTTCATAGAAATCGCTGAGCGTTTTGACCTCTGATTTGGTCAGCGACGTCTGATCACTCTGCCACAGCGGAGCAATGGCCTCCGCGCCGACGGCGCTGCGCACCGCAAAGCGCAGGTGCTCCTGCATGGGATGCTTGAGGATTTCCAACAGAGCCTTCACGGCATCGATCGTGCCGAGATAACTGGCGGTGTTGGCGGCTTCGAGTCGGACGATCCCATTGATGTCGCTGGCGCGTTGGTGCAGGAGGGTGAGGGCCTCAGCGAAACTGAGCCCGTTGTGGGCGAGGTTCGGCATCGCGGGCATACCGGTGGCGCCGAGCGTATAGCGGAGCTGACGGGTGGCGGCGGCGCGCGCGTGATGGTTTTCACAATTGAGGAGTTCCCGTAAGAGGGCCGGACGGCTGACCCCGATGCTGCGATACACCCACATGGCTTCAACTTGATGATGGCGGAAGCGCTCCGTGGAGGGATCGAGGCTGTCCACCCATGTGTCGAGCGCGATGGCGACATCGGCGGCTGCGTGCGTGTCGCGCAATTCGCGTTTCGTCCAGTAGCGATACCGGTATTCACGGCGCTTTAGATTATCGAGCAGTTGAGTGAGTGAGGCATCGGCGATGGGGGGTGGTTCCTGCAGTTGGGCGCCTTTGGGCACGACGCGCCAGATGCGGCCGCTTTTACGGTCCCGCCGCGGATCGCGCAGCGAGTATTGGGCGTGTCCTTTGATCGGGTTATACCAATCGCAAATGTACATGGCGCCGCGGGGGCCGTATTTGATGTCAACCGGGATGAAGCTGAGGTTCTCCGAGAAGATGAGATCGGAAACATACTCTTCGGCGAAGTGATCGTCGTGTTCCACCCACCGGTGAATCTCGACTCGGTTCGTGGGCTTGTAACGCACTTTTAGAAAACCTTCGCGGAGATCTTCCGGCCACATGGGGAAGTCCACAAACTCGTGTCCACATACGCCGGAGTAGGCGGGAATGCCGGAAGCGCGTGGATGCTGGTCGGGGAAGGTGGGGTTGGTCGCATGGAACGCGCTGGCGAAGACCGGGTGGCTGGCCACGTGGTGCCCCCAATCGGAATAGGTCACACCCCAGGGGTTGGTATTGGGGTAGCTGCCGAAGGTGACGAGGGACTGGTTGTGGGGGGAGTATTTGAACCACGCGGAGTTTTTCGCGCGAATCGGCCCGTAAGGTGTTTCGACCTGGGAATTGTGGAAGATGGATTCGCGGAAGAGTAGGTCTCCGTCGGGAGTCCAAACGAAGTCGTGCAGGGCGTGATGCGAGTCCTCGCAACCAAACCCGGTGTAGAGGTATTCGCGCGAGTCGGCCTTACCGTCGCCATCGCTGTCGTAGATGTAGCTGAGGTGCGGCTCTTCCGATACGATGATGCCGTCCTTGTAAAACTCGTAGGACAACGGGATGTGAATATCGTCGGCCCACACCGTGGACTTGTCGGCTCGGCCGTCATTGTCGGTGTCCTCGAGAATCACAATTTTGTCGCGGGGCTTTTCACCGGGATAGACATGAGGGTAGGTGACCGAGCAACTCACCCAGAGGCGGCCCTTGGCGTCCCAGCGCAAAGTGATGGGGCAAGCGAGTTCGGGAAATTCTTCCTCACTGGCGAAGAGGTTGACTTCGAAACGCGGGTCGATGCGGAACGCCGCCAACTCGTCCTCGGGCGAGAGCCATTCGTTGGCCCCGCGGGATTCTGCGACGGCATCGAGCTCGGGCACGTTGGAGTCGTCGATGGGCGTATCGCCGAAACGCTGACCTTGCGCGATCGCCCAAATGCGCTCGTCGCGGTTGGCGGTCATAATCTCGAGGTTCCGCATGGCGGGCAGGAAATCCAGGTAACCGTAGCTTTTGTTGCGGTCGCCCGTGTAGTAGTAGGTGTTCAGGGGGCGGTAGCGGCGGAAATACTGCGTGTTCTTCTCCACGATGGTGGTGCGCAATTCTTCGGTGGGATGCGGTGCCGGCAGGTCGAACGTCGCGGCGAATAATGCGTCGGCGAATACCCGATAGCCGGCGGCGTTCAGATGCGCGCCGTTGATGGTGAGTTCTGTTCCGGGATCCGCCATCGCGGCCAGGGTGGCATCGAAGACGTTGGCGAAACCGACCTGCAGTCGTGCGGCCACTTCGGCCATGGCCGCGGTGTAGGCGGCCAGACGTTCGTTGTTGAGATCGGCGGCGGGCACGCGGGCGGTATTCTCGTTGGCGATGGGGGAAACCAGCACGATTTGCGGAGCGGTGCTGCCATTGTAGGCCTTGGATTTGAGTTCCAAGAGTGCCTGCGCGAGGCGGGTCTTGAAGGTGCCGATCGCTTCGAGTCCCGCAAACGATTCGTTGTAACCAAAGGCCGCGAATACTACGTCTGCCTTTTCACGCGTGAGGTGCTGGGCGACACTGGCGAAGTTGGCGGGACGGGGCTGCAGGTCCACCTCGTCGGCCGACCAGGCCAGATTGCGGATCACCAGATTTTTACCGGGATGGGCCAATTGCAGGTGGGCTTCGAAATGACCAAAGAGCTGGGCCCGATCAAAGAGGGTGTTCCCAACGAACGCGATGCGGTCGTCAGCGTGGAGCTGGAGCGGGAGTTCGGTAGCCACGGGGTGCGTGATCAACGCCGTGGGGGCTTCGTCGCGAAAGATCCCATACTTCTCGAGATCGGGGTCTTGGGGTGGGGGGGCTTTGTCGAGCGTGATGTGTTTGGCGTCCCGGATTTTTTGAGGCACCGCGGTGGCGTTGTCCGGTTGGTGCCCACCGTGGAAGGCGTTCG
Organism: uncultured Opitutaceae bacterium; assembly: GCA_965659875.1. Taxonomy (GTDB): domain Bacteria; phylum Verrucomicrobiota; class Verrucomicrobiia; order Opitutales; family Opitutaceae; genus Actomonas. The sequence continues at coordinate 5,247 of CBFHXU010000054.1, read as the reverse complement.
CGGTGTGGGATGACAACGCGGCCGACGTGCGGTAGGCCTTGGTGATGCGCACCGGCGGGTCGATGATCTGGCCGGCGGTGTAGGCGTCTTCACTGTCGGTTTTGGTTTTGGTCTGATGGATTTTTCGCACCACATCCATCCCCGCAGTCACGCGACCAAATGCCGCGAATCCCTGCCCGTCCCCTGAAACCGCGCGACCCCCGCCCATATCAAGGGAAGGCTGATCGCCGATGCAGATGAAGAACGTGCCACCGGTGGCCGAGCCCACTTCGCTACGGGCGAGAGAAATGACGCCATCGCGATGTAGAATGCCGGACTTCCGGGTCGTTTCATGGGCGACTGGCGGAAGTCCTTCGGTGTCGGGTAGCATCCCCCCTTGAATGACACTGATCTTGGGCGAGCCATTGTCGTTCTCCGGATAAACGGTCCGGTAGAATCCACCGTCATTGAGGAGCCCCGCATCGACGTGAGCCAGAAAACTGCCTCCGGAAATCGGAGCTTCGTCGACCAATACTTCGAGTTCAATGAGACCCGCTGAGGTTTCCAAAGTAACCGCAATCGGCCGGGCTGAAATGGCACTGGCCAGAGCTGTGAAAATTGTGGTGAAGAATATGCGTCGAAGAATCGTCATGGGGTAGAAGAGATCGCAGTCAAATGTGACGTCGCCACGGCGTAAACGACGAAGCATCACGAGAACGGTGGGAAATTGATGCAGCAATGTAGCGCCTTGCCCTGGTCGCCTTTGGCGCCGCCGTAGGCGGGTAAACTTTAGCCGGCGTCTCCGTGTGCCAGCTCAAAGCCGCACGACCCACCAGCTACCGCGCGCTTCGCCGCAGTTCGATGGAATGCACGTCGATGGCGCGGTCGCCCACGATGGCGGGAGCGGTGAGACGGAGCAGGTTCGGACCCTGAGGAAGCTGGAGGAAGCCCAGCTCCAGCGGCTTGAAATCTTTCACGAAATAGTGGGTTTCCGTCATGCGTTCCTGTGACTTGTCGTAGAGCGGAGGATCAAACGCGTGGAGGACTGCGGCCTCCGTACTGGTACCGTCGGCCCGGGACAGGCGGATCTTTGCACCGACGTCGTCCTCCGCACAGGTGTAGTAAACAGTGACGGCATAGGTGTCAGTTGCGCCGACGTCGACCGTCCAGGTGATGGCCGCATCTTCGCTCGTCCAGTTTTCGAAAAACGAATTATTGGGTGCCTTGGAACTGCGTTCGATGTCGCCGTGCGGAATGCCGTCACGGGCGGGTAGAGTGGTCAGCGAAGCATAGCCGACGGTAAACGGGCGTTCCCGATAGCGCTCGAATTCCTGCTGCATGGCGGCTTGATGTTCGTCCATGGCGGAACGCAGTTTTTTTACAAGTTGTGGGTGTTCCGTCGCCACATCGTGGTATTGCCCGCGATCTTGAATGATATCGAAGAGTGCTCCGGTGGTATCCATGCGGAAACGTTCGTTGCGCACACTGGCCTGCTGGTTTTTGATGCTATGGAGAAGACGCGGTGCCCACGCATCCTCGTCGCCTTGTAACAGGGAACTAAAGCTCCGGCCATCGAGGGGCTTGGTTGTGGGGAGATCCGCGCCGGCGATTTCAGCGAGGGTGGGGAGCAAATCGATCGCGGCGGTGACGTGGGGCACGCGTAGGCCGGCTTCGATTTGGGCGGGCCAGCGGATCAGGAACGGCGAACGTAATCCCCCTTCGTCGATAGCGCCTTTGCGTCCCTTCATATCGCCGTTCCAGCGAATGGAATTGGGTCCGTTGTCGGAGAAATAGATCACGATGGTATCGTTGGTCAGGGCGAGTGATTCGAGATGGGCGAGAACGCGGCCGACATTCCAGTCGATGTTCTCGCACATGGCCAATGCGGCCCGCGTCATCATGACGTCTTCTTTCTTGGGGGTGCGGTTACGCATTTCCGGTTCGAAGTCCCGAAATTTATCGTAGAACTCATCACTCACCATCATCGGCGAATGCGGAGTATTGTAGGGGAGGTAACAGAAAAACGGTTGGTCACGGTTTTCGGAGATGAACTGCATCGCTTGGGTGGTGAAGTCATCGATCACGTAGCCCGTGCCCCGAATCTTGCGCCGGTTGTGATCCAGCGGCGGACTAAAGTAGTGCCCCCAGTGTCCGGAGGTGAACCCGTAGAACTCATCAAACCCGCGGTCGTTGGGATGATAGGGAGCCTGCGTGCCATTATGCCATTTACCAAACGCCCCTGTAGCGTAGCCGGCGGATTTAAATACATCGGCGATGGTGGTTTCGTCGGGATTCAGTCGACCCTCACCCCGCGTGACACCACTCACGCCCGTGCGCGGGTAGTAGCGGCCCGTTAAAAACTCCGCGCGCGTCGGCGCGCAGACCTGGCAGACATAAAAATTGTCAAACATCGCGCCATCCCGGGCCAGTGAATCGATGTTCGGCGTAGCGAGGTTGGTATTCCCATTGATGCTGAGATCCCCCCAACCTTGATCGTCGGTCAGAATGACAATGACATTGGGACGATCACCGGCTTTCCCGCGAAGAGAGAATACCAGGCACAGAAGCAGGGAAAAAAGAGCAGCACAATTACGCATGGGGAGGGCAGGGGTGAAACGGATCAAACCATCCCCGCTGCTCCGCGTAAACGGCGAAGTCGCTTCCTTGTCAGGACGTCATCCTACAGTTGCGGGTTCGGGTCGCCTATTTCGCCTTCAGGGGATGGGCACAAACGCCGCAGTAGCTTACGAACAGATTCATGAAATTACCGCAGTTCGGACAGGCCGATCCGGTGTCCTCTTGATTGGGTGCGAGCAACTCGTTCGGAGAACATTCACAACGGTAGGAGATCACCCCTTCTTTCCCGATATAGTCCGAAGGTTACTTACCATATTCGTATAAATCGGTGTAGGCTTTGGACGAAAACGAATAAGGCGAAACGTTGCGCCCACAAGAGATACAAAAGGTCAGCGATTGGGATTCGTTCTCCATAGGAGTAGTTCGCATCATATGGATTAGGATCACAATTGCCGATTACACAAAGAAGTCGCGGCAGAGGGGGCTCCCTTACGGCCAAGTCAGTTCAGATCTGCGCGCGACGAGGCAATCCTCGATCTTTAACTTTTGCGATTGCCCTCTTATTTCGCCCCGGGCGAGAAGGGACTCGTAAATCGAAGAAGAGTGCAAAAGAGTGGGGGCATGCTAAGAATTCTCCTCCCTAGGTTTCTGATGACCCTCTTTCTGGTGGGGGCTGGGGTGGTTTGCATTGCACAGACGGAACCGGAACCGGAGGCGGGTCAGCGGTTCACTTACAAGGTGGTGGATGGGAAACGGATCGAAATGGAGATCTATTTTCCGGCGGACTGGGATCCCGCCCGACGAAGCTATCCGGGCATCATCCTGTTTCACGGCGGAGGATGGGGCAATGGATCGCTGGCGGCGTTTCGTTACCAGTGCCAGTATTTCGCCAGTCGCGGTTTGATTGCCGCGACTTCAAATTATACCTTGGTCAAAAGCAAAGACTACACCGGCGAAGGATCACGGAAACGCATCTGCATTACGGATGCCAAAAGTGCGATTCGCTGGATGAAATCACAGGCGAAGGAATTGGGATTGGATCCCGATCGCTTGATCGCGGGAGGCGGATCGGCGGGCGGTCACGTGAGTATGTTGGCGACCCATAATCCGGTCCTGAATGATCCGGGGGATCCCACTAAGGTGGATACGACGGTGGCAGCTTATGTGTTGTTCAATCCGGCGTTCGCGCCCGTCGATGAAAAGGATCCCGAGGTGAATATGCTCCAGCATCTCAATCCAAACATGCCGCCTTCGATCGCGTTCTTTGGCACCGAGGATAAGTGGAAATCGGGCTGGGATGCGGTACAGCAGAAACTCGAGTCCATGGGGACGGATCAAATCGATCTCCAACTCGCGCCGGGCGCCGCGCACGCGTTCTTCAATCAGCAACCGTGGAAAGATCTTACCCTTATCGCCGCAGATGAGTTTTTAGCCGATCTGGGTTTTTTGAGTGGACCGCCGGAACTGGCGATACCAACCGGGGATGAGCGGTTGGTGCGTGGGGAGTAGAGAAGGGATGGATTTACGATTTACGATTTCCGAATTCGGAAAGGGCGTATCGGGGGCGGCAGGCAGGCTTTTACAGCAGGAAACAGAGGTCGCAAAGCTGTGCGGCACCTTATTCTTGGGCCCACTAAAAAACACGAAAGACACGAATGCTGAGAGGCATGCGCTTTTTTAGTCACAGAGGTCACGGAGAGGGACACAGAAGACATAGAGCCGTCGGCATGAGGGGGGGGTAATGTTGCCCACTAAAGACTCGAAAACTGTGAGGCAGGATGATGTCGGCCCATAGAATACACGGAATACGCGGAAGCTGGGAGGCATGTGTTTTTATGAATAAATATCCCTGAGTTCCAAATCCACTTTGTTTCAGTCCGTCAGGTCTCTTCGTTCTGTGCGCCTTCGCGTGAGGACTGTTGCAGTTCGACTGGCGCGGATGATTAGTCGTCCGGTTGATCTTGTGCTTTCTGCGCCTTTTGTGGCCCTCAGGTGAGGTTTTCTGGTCCGAATGAATCGGGTAGCAATTTATCGAGGGTGGTCTCGGTGCGGTTGTCGCCGTTACAGGTGGAGATCACGGCCATGTTCTGACCAAATTCGCGCAGCACTTGGCGGCAGGCACCACAGGGAGCGATTGGGGTTGCGGTGGGGGTGTAAATCGCGACGCAGGCGATTTGCCGATGCCCGGCGGCGACGGCGCTGAAGACAGCGGTGCGTTCCGCGCAGTTGGTGAGGCCGTAGGACGCGTTCTCGACATTGCAGCCGGTGAAAACAGATCCGTCCCTGGTCTGCACAGCCGCACCGACGGTGAACTTGGAGTAGGGCGCGTAGGCGTGTCGGGCGGCAGCGCGGGCGGCTTGTTCGAGATCGGTGCTCATTCGATTGTTAGGTTAACCACGTCTATGAACGAAGTGAATGGTCAGACAAGACACGAAACTTAACCGCGAACGCTAGTCGGTGAAATCCACCTATCTGGATCTTAAATAAATTCCTGCGGGGCCCGTCATCATGGCGGGCCCTTTTGTTGTTGGGGGCTTCCGTTTTGAGCAGGAGGTTTGGGAGGTATCGACTTTATTGGCGCACGGAACCCACGGAAACAGTCATCGAGGTTCACCGGGCCGTCAGGTTGAAGCACCTGCGGGACGTTCTGTTGTTACAGAAGGGAACGAATAAAACTAAGGAGAGAGGCGG
>CBFHXU010000053.1:0-16244 GCA_965659875.1 uncultured Opitutaceae bacterium | reverse complement strand
AAGCTCCGGTGGCAAAGGGTGGATGTGTCGAATGTGCACGTGGCCGATCTTTTGACCCTTTTCGCGGCCGCGAATCACGGCTTCACGGATCGGTCCGTAGGTGGATCCCCAGCCGATCAGCAAAACATCGCCGGAATCGTCACCATGGATTTCGGGACGAGGCAGTTCTCGCGCCAACTTACGGAGTTTGTCCCGTCGTTTGGCCGTCATTTTCATGTGGAGCGCGGGATTGCCGGTTGGATGACCGTGTTCGTCGTGCTCGAGGCCCGTGACCGTCGGATAAGGGGCACCTTCGATCTTCGTGCCGGGAGCCGCGTGACGGGTCAGCTCTTCGATCGGGTAAGGTTTAAAGTCTTCTCCGCGCGGCGCGAGGTCTGGAGTGGGATCAACGATGATCTCATCCACGTTGGGCTCGTCAAACGCTTCGATGCGGGAGGAGAGCGCTTGGTCGGTCAGAATGATCACCGGTGTGGAATACTCTTTGGCCAGACGGGCGGCCTCGACCGCGATGTAGAAGCAATCTTCGACATCTTGCGGGGCGATCACAATGCGCGGTGTATCACCATGACTGCCGTAGATGGCCTGCATGAGGTCACTTTGCTCGACGTTGGTCGGTAGGCCGGTGGAGGGACCGCCCCGTTGCACATTGACGACGATCAACGGAAGCTCGGCCATCGTCGCCCAGCCCAGAGCTTCCATCTTCAGAGAGAGTCCGGGGCCGGAGCTGCCGGTGATTGCGAGGTGACCGGAGTAAGCCATGCCGATGGCGTAGGACACGGCCGCGAGTTCATCCTCCGCCTGCACGAAAACGCCGCCGTATTTCTGTAATTCGGTGCGGAGCATTTCCATGATCGTGGACCATGGGGTGATGGGGTATCCGGCGCCGTAACGCACTCCAGCGGCGAGGAGGCCGAGGGTGAGGGCGGTATTGCCGTCGGTCGTGATTTGCGGATGACCGTTGTCGGCCTCTGCCGGCTTCAGCTTGAAATAGGCGTCCCGAATGTTGTCAGCGGGCCAGGCGTAGCCGGCATCGAAGGCCAGCATGGTGTTGCGGATGACATCTTCACCAAATTTACCGAATTTCTCGGAAATGAGCTTGGTGAGCTTCGCGACCTCGAGATCGAAGAGACGGCAAAGCAGGCCGAGAACGAAGATATTTTTACCCTTTTCCTTGGCGGAACCGCCGACGGCTTCGATGGTGCCGCTCGTGATCGGCACTCCGACGGCAAGGCAGTCGATGCCGCTGGTGTCCGGTTCGACATGATCGCTGTCATAGATCAGCACGCCACCTTTGCGCAGGGCGCCGATGTGGTTTTCGTAGCTGTGGTCGTAGAAGGCCACGAGGAAGTCGGCTTCATCACCCGAGCTGAGGATGTCCCCGGTACCCATGCGGACCTGGAAGATCGACGGGCCTCCGGAGATCGTCGACGGGATCGTCATGTAGGTCATGACATCCTGGGCACTACGGCCAGCCAAACGAGCGAGGAACGCCCCGATGGTCTGAATACCGTCTTGGGAGTTGCCCGCCATGCGGATGACAACGTCGTTGAGAGACTTGGTGGCAACGTCGGATGCGGGGGCGTCGTCGGTTGAATCGGGCAGATTTTGGCTAACCATGTGTTAGGGGATTAATGGCGATGTAGGTGACTCCGCTCGCCGAGGTCAACGGACTGTTTCATAGTTATGACGTTTTCTTTACGTGAAACGTTTCACCGGGCCCGAATCGGGATGGGGGCGTTCGATTTCGGCCGGGTATTAACCGGTACCGGGGGGTATTTTCTCTAAAAATCGCGAATTCTACTCAATCTGTGAGGGCTTTATGGTAGTGCTCGCGGCACATGGCCACGTAACGCTCATTACCGCCGATCTCGATTTGTTCACCTTCCTTGAGTCCTTTTCCGTCGGGGCCGACGCGCAGATTCATCGTCGCTTTGCGACCGCACTCGCAGATGGTTTTGAGCTCAATGAGGTCGTCGGCCAGACCCAGCAGGGCGGCGCTACCCTCGAAGAGTTGGGCCTGGAAATCAGTACGTAACCCGTAGCACAACACGGGGATTTTGAGCTCGTCGGCGACGCGGCAGAGCTGTTCTACCTGCTGGCGGGTGAGGAACTGAGCCTCGTCGATCAACACACACGATACCTTGTTTTCGGTGTGGTTTGTCGCGATGTTCTTAAAAAGGTCGTCGGTATCGCTGAAGGGATTGGCGTTCGATTCGAGTCCGATACGGGAGGCGATTCGCCCGATGCCCGCGCGTTGATCCACTACCGGTGCGTAGAGGAGCGTGCGCATCCCGCGTTCCTGGTAGTTGTAACTCGCCTGGAGCAATACCGTGCTTTTTCCGGCATTCATGGCTGAGTAGTAGAAATAGACTTTGGACATGGCTTGAAAGTAGCGAGGAGCGAGTAGTGGGTAGCGAGTAGATCGATCCCCTCAAAGGAGGTCAGCGCTTTGAACGCTTTAAAATTTAGGGTTAACGAAAAATGTAGGAGCTCCGCGGCTGAAATCAATGCTCACTACTCGCTACCCGCGACTCACTACTTGTCCTATTCTTTCGTGAATAGAATCTCGGCCCGCAGGATGTCATGCAGGGTCATGACACCGATGGGAACTTCATCCAGTCCCCCGATCAGCACGACCATGTTGGCGGGGGATTCAATGATCTTGTGTTGGATATCGTGGATGGTGGCTTCGCGTCGACAGGTGGCCACCGGATCGATGATGGGCTCTTCCCCTTTCTCGATCACCCGCTCCATGTGTTCACGGGTAATGACGCCCTTGAGCTTCAGGTCGATCACCACGGGGAATCGCTCATGCGCCGACTCTGCCAGTGTGGTTTTGAGCGTTTCCACGTCGAGACTACGAAGCAACACGGGACGGAAATTTGCGGCGCGGCTGACTTGGGTTTCCTGCCAGGAACGCAGGTCGCGCGGCGGCATGACTTGATCCACCGCCTGATCATCTTGCGCCAGGATTTCGTCGTAGAAATTGTGCTTCGTGAATTTTTTGGAAATCGCGATGCTGACGAGCCCTGCGACCATCAGCGCCGGCACCATGGCAAACTCGTGGGTCATCTCGAACACGATTAGGAGTCCCGTTACGGGAGCCCGCACCACCGCACCCAAGCACGCACACATACCCACCACGGCCAGCGTCAAATGGCCAGCGGTGCTCAGCGGATAAACCAGATCCACCAGCCCCGCCAAGGCGGCTCCGGCCATGCCACCGAAGAACAGGGTAGGGGCGAAGATGCCACCCGCCGCGCCGAGTCCATAGCAGACGGCTGTTGCAATCAGCTTGGCGACGAGGAGCAAGGCCGCACTGCTCCAAATCATCTGACCATTGAGGGCCGAGGAAAGATCGTGATAACCGAGTCCGAATACCCCGGCGTGGCCGGTGTAGACAAATACGGTACCGCCAATCAACCACACGGCGAAGCCGCCCAAAGTCGTGCGCACCCAGAGCGAGATACGATGGTCTTTTTTGTTCCAAGCGCGCATGGCGAGGGCGAAACGCTGAAACCAAACGCCGGCTAGAGCGGCTATCGCCGCCACAAGGGGAGTAGCCAAATATACCTGCCATTCCGGTGAACCCGCCCCCCGAAGGGTGAAGGCGGGTTGTTCGCCCAACAACCCATGTGCGACCAAGGCGCCGACCACCGCGGCGAGAAGAATAGAACCGAGCAAACGGCTGTTGAGGTCACCGATGATTTCCTCGAGCACGAACGTCACCGCGGCGATAGGGGTATTAAATGCCGCCGCCAGCCCCGCCGCCGCGCCCGCCGCGCAAGCGACGCGCCGCTTGTGTTTCGGCAGACCCAGCATGCCGCCAACCTGGGAAGAAACGCCACTGGCCAGCTGCACCGATGGACCTTCCCGTCCGAGGCTGGCACCGCCGCCTACACTCAATACTCCGGCGATAAATTTCACCCAGACGACCCGAAAAGGGATTTCGCCCATATCTTTCCAAAAGGCCAATTTGACCTGCGGAATGCCCGACCCTGCCGCGGCCGGACAAAACCGGGTGAGCAACCAGCCCGAAACCGCCGAAGTGACAATGATGATCAAAAAACTGCCGCCCAGAAAAACAGGGATACTCTCTTTGGTGAGGCGTTGGATGCCGTGTTCGAATACCGTGTGAATGGCCAAATGGAACAGCACCGCGCTGCCTCCCGCCACCAGACCGAATATCACCGTCTGCACGATGCCGCGCGTTTTCACGGGGAGTCGAGCCATGGCGCGGGCGGGCAAATCGAGAATCACAGCCCCAAGCAATGCGGGAATATTCACTCCGTGTTCAACGGATTTATCACGAAAATTTTCGACTGATTGTCACTTAGTAAGTGACAATCGTTTCTGCCAGTGGTCCGCGACAATCAGACCGTGGTTGAATGGTCTGCGGGCGCTGAGCTTGAAATCGTGTGTGCGCAGCAGTGGAGACGGATCGGTCCAGCGGCGGGCCTCCAGGCCGGTGGTAAGACGAAACGTGCGATACATGAGCGCATGAATGAGGCGAGCCCGGGTTCGGCGCCAACCGACGGAGGGAAGAGCGAAGTCGGTGACGAGCCAATCGGCGTTTGCCGCCGTGCGTTCTCCGATCCGATCGACCACACCTTCCAGGGTCGCGGGATTGAAGCAGTCCAGGAAACAGTGGGTCACAATTCCGTCCCAGTGACCCTCCGGTAGAGGCGTGGTGGTCAGATCCTGTTGGATGAATCGGGTCGGTCCCGCCGCGTCCGCTTTAGCGAGATTCAGCATCCGTTGGCTCGAATCGATGACCGTGATCGGCACGTCCGGTCGGCGTTGCCGGAGCGCCATTAGAAATCGTCCCGGGCCTTCCCCCAGAAGTAGAATATTCTCCGCTCCGTCCAGTACCGCGACATGCGCCATTCGCGCCTCCTGTAACACGCCGCCGGCCAACACCGGCTCGAGCCAACGGTAGTGGGGAGCGATGTGATCGAATGACATGGGTTTAAGAAGTAACGAGGGTTAGTAGCGGGTAGCTTGGAGGCAGGGGGGAGGTGGTGGATTACTTGTTCTGTTTTTGCCACCACCACCAACTGGCGGCGGCCCCGATGGTGTAGGCGAGTAGGTCGCGCCAGTCGCCGGTGGCATGGTCGAAAAGGTAGGGCCCCGCGACTTCGGCGATGAGTCCCCACACGATCAGGTGCAGCGTGATTTCTTGGGCGTCGGGAAAATGGTCATGGTCACGCCACTGGAGTTTTCGTTGCACCCAAAGGACGAGTGGTAACGCGGCTGGAATGAGCAGCAGGTCATTGCAGTGATTGTGCAGGAATCCTACCTCCAGCCGGGGTTTCAGCCCCCAGCGGTTCAGCGCATAGAGCCCGATTGTGATCAGACAAAGCGAGTCGCGCCCATATCGGAATGAGTTCACAGCAGCGCTAGGATGATCACCCCCGAAAGGGCGGCGAGTCCGAGTTTGCCAATGAAGATGAGCATGGTAGCGACGGTTGGGAGTTTGTCGCGTGGTGCAAGTCCCGAGAGGACTTGCTGCGTGTCTCCCGCCTGTTAATAAGCTGCTTGTCCATGCCGTTGCTCGAATCCACCTACCGACCGCCGTTTGGGTTTGGAAACGGGCATGTGCAATCGATTTATCCGGCGGTGTGGCGAAAGGTGCCGCGGGTCGTTTGGATGCGGGAACGGATTGATACGCCGGATGGTGATTTTCTGGATCTGGACTGTGCCGGCGAGGGGAGAGATCGCGTGGCGCTCCTTTCGCATGGTTTGGAGGGGCATGCGAACCAGCCTTACATTCGCGGCATGGCGCGGGCTTTGATGAAGCGCGGCTGGGATGTGGTGGCGTGGAATTGCCGGGGGTGTAGCGGGGAGCCTAATCGGCAACTCCGGTTTTACCACAGCGGGTCTTCCGAGGATCTCGGCACGGTGATGGATCACATCCTGGCGTCGGGTAAATGGCGAGAGGTCGCGTTGGTCGGGTTTAGCCTCGGGGGGAACCAAACCCTCAAGTTGTTAGGTGAACGGGGGGAGTCTGTGGATGAGCGCGTGGTCGGAGCGGTGGCGATTTCGGTGACGTGTGATTTGGCGGCAAGTTCGGTGCGTTTGGGCGAGTGGCAGAACCAGCTCTACATGGCGCGGTTTATGAAAACGCTCCGGCAAAAGGTGATCGCGAAGGAGCGCATGTTTCCGGGGCAGCTCGATTTGGAGGGGCTGGAGGACATGCGCACATTCAAGCAGTTTGATGACCGCTATACGGCGCCACTGCACGGGTTCGCCGACGCCGAGGATTATTGGGCGAAGTGCGGAAGTATTCGGTTTATTAAAAATATTCGGGTGCCGACCTTGTTGATCAATGCGCTCGATGATCCTTTTTTGGGCGGGCGGTGTTTTCCGAGGGACGAGGCGGGGACTCATTCGAATTTCTTTCTGGAGACACCGGCGCAGGGAGGGCACGTGGGATTTGTGACCTTTGGCCAAAAGGGTGAATACTGGTCCGAATCCCGAGCGGCGGCATTCTTAAAAAACTACGCTGGGGCACCGAAGTAGTTTCTCCTCCTTGCGCGAGAGAGAGGAGCTGATTTACTGCGTGGAAAATTCTTTTCCTTCCTATGAATAAATTCCTGACACTTTCTTTTCTTCCAACCAGTCGTGATCTGGGCCTGCTGCTGCTGCGACTTGGATTTGGCGCATATTTGATCATGGGGCATGGTCTGCCCAAACTGCTCGAATTTGCGGACCGGAAGAAAAACTTTCCCGATCCTCTCGATGTGAGCTCACCCTTGAGTCTGGGATTTACCGTGGGAGCGGAAGTTTTTGCGGCCGCATTTGTAATACTTGGCCTGTTTACCCGTCTCGCTGCGGTGGCGGTGATCTTTACGATGGGAGTAATATTTTTTGCCATCCATGACGGGATCTTCGTCGGAGAAGGCAACGGTGAGCTGGCCATGGTTTACCTCGTGGCTTATCTCACCATTTTTGTAGCCGGTGCTGGTAAATATTCGATCGACGGCAAACTGGGTGGTTAATCGATCAACCGGGCGCGGGGTTAAGCATACCGCGCGGTGAACAACCACGCCGCGTAGGCCAGGTAGGCAAATAGCAGTGCGGCGCCTTCGCGCCGGTCGATGCGGTGCCCCGTTTGCACGAGGGGCCAAAGAGCGAGGGTGACGACGACGAGCATCGCCAGATCGACCGGTTGCAAGGTCACGACGATGCCGCCGGCTGCGATTGTCGCGACGCCCAGGATCCCCATCAGATTAAAGAGACTGGAGCCGACAACATTACCGATTGCCACGTCCGTTTCGCCGTTTTTAACGGCCACCACCGAAATTGCCAGTTCGGGTAAGCTGGTGCCGATGGCGACAATGGTCAGTCCGATCATCGCTTCGCTCCAACCCCACAAGTAGGCGAGTTCGACCGCGCCTTCCACGAAGAGGTCCGACCCATAAAGTAGGGCTGCCATACCGCCCACCGTGAACAAGATGGCGCGAATGAGCCCCATGGATTGGGGTACGTCACTGCCGAGGTTTTGATCGGGATCCCGTCGGGCCTGCCGAATCGTGACCGCGGTATAGATGAACAAGGCAATCACCAGGACGAACCCTTCCTTGGGGCCGAGATCACCATCGATCAGGAATAGCGTGGCGATCAAAGTGGCACCGATGAGGATCGGGACTTCGCGCCAAATCACCGATCGATTAGTGGTAAGTGGCCGAATGAGCGCACAGAGTCCCAGAATGAGCGCAATATTGCAGAGATTTGACCCGACGACGTTGCCCACGGCGATCTCCGCGGAGTCTTTTTGGGCGGCCTGGAGACTCACCACGAGTTCCGGAGCGCTGGTGCCAAATGCGACCACGGTGAGTCCGACCACGAGGGGCGTGAGCCCCAATCGAAGCGCCAATGCCGAGGAACCACGCACCAGCAGTTCTGCGCCCAAAGTGAGGACGACGAGGCCGATGAGTAGTGCGAGGAAGGGGGACATGGTAACGGGCTACTGCCCGAAACGGGCGAGCATCGACCCGCATGTCAAACCCCCTCGCGGATTGGCCCCACCGGATTACGGATCTATCCCGGATGCGCTGAGGTTAGCCGGCAGTGGTGCAGGGCGTTCACAGGTGGACGCGATTGTGACGTGCCGACCTTCGGCTGGGGAGATGACGGCGCCCGCCATGACCTCGATGACGTGATGGGCGAGTTGGCCGCTGGCACGGTGGTCACGTCCGCTGCGAATCGCGGTGGCGAGGTCGGCGACGCCGGTTCCCCGGGCGCGGCCGGTGGCGTGCTTGAGCGGCAACGGCTCGAAGGCATCACCTCCCGCGGGTTTAAAATGGCAGGGGTCATCGAACCGGTTGGGATCACAGACATTCAAAGTGCCCTTGGTGCCGTGGATTACGATATTAGGCAGGTCGGAGCGCGGGGTGTCGAAACTCATGACCAAGGTGCCCACCGGTCCGGCGGCGAATTCCATGGTGGTCGAGAAATGAGTGGGGATTTCCACGGGAATCTTTTCGCCCTTGCGCGGTTCGCTGGTGATTGTGCGTTCGGCGAATGTCTTGCGAGCGGCTCCACTCACGCGGGAAACGGGCCCGAGCAGATTTACCAGTGCCGTCACATAGTAGGGCCCCATGTCGAACATCGGTCCTCCGCCGAACTGGTAGTAGAAATCGGGATTCGGATGCCAAGACTCATGGCCGGGACAGAGCATGAACCCGAAGGCCGAAACCGGGGTGCCGATCATGCCCTCATCGATCGCCTGGCGGGCGCATTGCAGACCGGCCCCCATGAAGGTATCGGGTGCACTGCCCACACGCAGATTGGCGGCGGCGGCATCCGCGACGACCGCGGCCGTGTCGGCCGCGGTGAGCGCGAAGGGTTTTTCACAGTAGACGTGTTTACCCGCGGCGATCGCCTGACGGTTGATCTCCGCGTGCACGCCGGGAATGGTGAGGTTCACGACGATGTCGACATCGGGTCGGGCCAGCAGGTCCTCCACCGAGCCTCCGAAGGCGAGGCCGTGTTGAGCGGCAGTCGCTTGAGCGTGCGGCACATTGATGTCCGCACATGCGGTGATTTTGATGATATCCGCGTAATTCTGGCAGCCCTCGAAATAGGCGTTCGAAATATTACCGCAGCCGATCAGGCCGATATGGGTTAAGGAAGACATGGGAAGGGGGAAGCAGCGAGTAGTGGGGAGAGAAGCAGCGCGTAGTGAGTAGCGGGTAGAGTAACGAGGAGAGTAGCGTTTGATCGATAGGTGGCGGTCAGCGGGGCGCCAGCATATGCTCTCTACCCGCTACTCGATGCTCGCTACTTCAAAAATCACAGATCTCCCGCGGCCCAGCGGAGGCCGCGGATGTTCATTTCGAGAGCGGCGGGGCAGCGGTCGAATTCGGCGAGTTCATGGCCGAGGCCGCCGTAGAAGACGCGGCCTTTGCCCCAATGTTTGAGCCACGCGATGGGCATGGGGACGGATTGGCCTTCCCAATGGTAGATGGTTTCGGCCAGCACATGCACTCCCGGGTCGATGAGCATGTAATATTGCTCTGAATTGTAGCGGAACTCGGTCGGGATACCTGCCATGATCACGTGATCTGGATCGGTCACCGTGACGTCATATTCGTCGATAACGGGATGCGCCACGAACATTCCTCCCACCATCCATTTGAATTCCACATCGCCGCGGAACGCGTCGCCGAGGCCCCCGTGAAATCCGCCCAGATTAGTGCCGGCGTGAACTGCCTCGCGCAGCGCCTTCGACTGTTCCGGGGAAATTTCGCCCATGGTCCAGTTGGGCACGATCAGGTCGAAGCTGCTCAGGTCGAGTGAGGTCAGGCAGGCAAGGTCGGTCTCGCATTGGCAGGCAAAACCATGCGGTTCGAGTTCGGCGACGTAGCGGGCGGTGAAGGCTTCCGGGACGTGACCGTCCCAGCCTCCGCTGATGAAGAGAGCGCGTTTCATGGGAATTCAGTGAGAGCGGAGATTCGGAGAAGCGCAAAGTGACAAATAAGTCTAACGCTCGAATTAGGGATTGAAAGGTTAAGGAAGGGGCCGTCTTCGTCCGGCCCGCGTGGGAAGGCGAAGCACTGCGGATCCCGCACCTGCGGGAGAACTCGTTCCTCCCTTGCAAAATCTTGCTGGCCCCCGGTGGGATTCGCCTGCCACGTTGGCGGGTCTGTCGCCTCACCATGCCTATTTTGACCATCAATGATCTCTCCCATGCCTTCGGCGGCCCCCCTGTGCTCGACGATGTGAATCTGCAGATTGATGCGGGTGATCGGGTGTGTCTGGTGGGGCGCAATGGTAGCGGCAAGTCGACCTTCATGCGTCTGCTGGCGGCGGATATGAAACCGGATTCGGGCACCATCGTGCGGGCGCCGGGTGCGCGGGTGGCACGGCTACCCCAGGAAATTCCCCATGATGTGATCGGATCGGTGCATGACGTGGTGATGACGGGCATGGTGCCGCTTTCGGATCATGAGGAAGAATGGGAGCAGGATGTGCGGATCGAGAATCTGCTGGAGCGGATGGATCTTTCGTCGACTGCCGATTTTGCCGCGTTATCGGGTGGAATGAAGCGCCGGGTGCTGTTGGCTCGGGCGTTAGCCGGCGGACCGGAGCTGTTGCTCTTGGACGAACCGACCAATCATCTCGATATCACGAGCGTGGAGTGGCTGGAGACGTTTTTGGCTGAGTCGAAACTCGCGTTATTTTTCGTCAGTCACGATCGCACGTTTTTGAAGAAACTCGCCACACGTATCGTGGAGCTCGATCGCGGGCGGCTGACGGACTGGAATTGTGACTATGACACTTTCGTGGTGCGCCGGGCCGAACGACTGGAAGTCGAAGAGCGGGAACGCGCGCAGAAGGACAAACGTTTGGCGCAGGAGGAGGAATGGATTCGTCGCGGCATCAAAGCCCGCCGCACTCGCGACCAAGGCCGGGTGGCGCGTTTGAAAGAGATGCGCGCCGAACGGCAGGCCCGTCGCGACATGGCGGGTAAGGCCACGATCAAAGTCAGCGAAGCCGAACGCAGTGGCCAGCGGGTGGCCGAGACCACCGGTCTGGGTTTTGCTTATCCGGGTGGTGACCCGATTGTCGAAGGGCTGGACTTGTTGATAAATCGGGGGGACAAGATCGGGCTGCTCGGGCCCAACGGCTCGGGTAAGACGACGCTGGTTAAACTCCTGCTCGGACAACTCACGCCTACCGCCGGGGAGATCAAGGAAGGCACCAAACGGGAGATTGTTTATCTCGATCAACTTCGCGATCAGATCGACGACAACAAGTCGGTGGCGGACAACGTTTCCGAAGGGAACGACTACGTGCTTTTCGAAGGTAAAAAGAAACACGTCATCAGCTACCTGGAAGATTTTCTGTTTGAGCCCGACCGGTCCCGCACGCCGGCGCGGGTGTTGAGCGGCGGGGAACGCAACCGCCTGTTGTTGGCACGCCTTTTTACGAAACCGGCGAACGTGCTGGTGCTTGATGAGCCGACCAATGATCTCGATGCGGAAACGTTGGATCTGCTGGAGAATTTGTTGGTCGAGTTTACGGGGACACTATTGTTGGTGAGTCACGATCGCGATTTTCTGGACAACGTGGTGACCAGCACGCTGGTGGCCGAAGGGGAAGGAAAGTGGACCGAATATGTGGGCGGTTATTCCGACTACGTGGCGGACCGGAAACGAAATACACCAGCCGCGACCATCCCGGTTTCAAAGGCGAAGTCCGCCTGGATCAAAAAGAAGGCTCCGAAATCGCGAAAGCTGAATTCAAAGGAGAAAGTGGAGTTGGCGGAGCTGCCGGCAAAAATTGAAGCCTTGGAGACAGAGCAGGAGACCCTCACGACCAAGCTGGCTGATCCTGATTTCTATGCGAATGAAGCGGCGAAAGTTCCCGCGGTGAAAGCGCGACTCCAAGCGATCGAAGCAGAAACGCTGGCAGTCTTTGCGAGGTGGGAAGAACTTGAAGCCATTCAAACTGCGAGCGGGGTTTAACTGTCTCAGGTGGTTGGGATAGTTTTTTGGCCTTCGGAACCCACGGAATATAGCAGGCAGATTTTACAAAGAAGGAAGCAGAGGTGGTCAGAGGATGGGCTTCCTGTTTTATGGCCTCAAACCAACCTAAAACATCCGTTAAGTCATTGTTCGCGTAACGTTTCTGATGTCGAATTGTATCGATCGACTCGTTAGGCATCGTATTCTGATCTTGGGCAAGCGATGATTGCGGGCTACTCCGGGTTTTCGCCCGACACCTGTCCGGAATTTCTCCCCGGCTGACGTTGCTCGTCGCACGGGGTGGTTCCTTATGAGAGACGATTATTTGAACGAGGCCCTGAAAGTGGTCATCGACCCTAATTTGTTGGTGAATCTGGTATCGCGCCGGGTGAAGCAATTGCGCCGAGGCGGGCGCCCCCTGATTGAATCGCTGGAAAAGCTGTCCCTTGAAGACATGGCGCTACGCGAGATCTTCGAGGGCAAGATCACCTGGGAAGTTCCCGATGAGAACGCCCCGGATCAGTCGTAGTTGATCTTCATGACCATTGAATGGGTTTTGTTTTTACCCGCGGCGGTGCTGCTGCTTTTTCCCGGTAATCTTTTTCTTCCTGCCGGGGTAGAGATGCTTAGCTTCGAGCGGTTCCGTAATGCCTCCGGGAAAAGTCGCTGGATTCTGTTGCGGTGGCTGGACCCCGTGCGCGCGTTTGGCGCGGCCTTTGCGCTGAAGGTGTCCCTGCCGCTCACCTCTGATATGTGGGCCTATGTCCCCGGTTAGGAATACGGGGTGTTGGTTGGGGTGCTCATGGCCGGCGTCGCGCTGCAGACCTTCACTCTGAAAGAACCAGATGTGCTCTTGTCACCGACCGGGTATGTTGTCGGGGTGTTGTTCGCTCTCGTCCCTTGGCCCGTCGCAGGAGTGGCGCTGATCGCGGGAATCACGTGTCTATTCGCGTTCCGACAATTCATGCCGTTTTTCGCGATGGTCGCGATGGTTGCGGCAGCGATTGGGGTATTGTTCGAAACTCCGGTGATCTGGGTTTTACCGGCCGTCGGGTTGGTGTTCGTGCCCGTGGTCGCCAGTTTGGTGACGGGACGGACGCTCGAGATTCCGGTTCGCGAAGACACGGGGCAATAAGCGTCGGTAGGCAGAGTGGATTATTGTCCACGGAACACACAGAAGACTCGGAAAGATAGAGGCGGGTTTTACGGAAGCTTACCCGCCTTTGGCGGCGTCGGGGGCAACCTGGGGAAACGAGGGCACGAAAGCCACTCCGACGGCGTATTTCTACAGGAGGTAGCAGAGGATAGCAGAGATTCTTCTCCTTGAGAATCCACGATCACGAACGGCCGATGCACGGGTGGAATTGCCCGCAGAATACTCAGAATCTTTGAGGCAGGCTGACGGCCGCGCCAGAGGCGGGTATAGTTTGTTCTCCCTGGTCGCCTCCGGCGCCGCCAAAGGCGGGTCAACTTTGTTGCCTTCTGTAATAAAAATGCGGTGGAGTGGCTCTGCTGCTCTCCGCTTTCTCCTGTGAATAGAATGCCCATGTTTGCCAATATTTCATGCTACAAGTTTGCCCGATTGAGTGATCTTAAGACGCTCAAGGCGGAGCTGTTGGCGGCATGCAAAAAACGTGAGCTCAAGGGCACGATCTTGCTCGCGAATGAAGGCATCAATCTGTTCATCGCCGGACCACTACCGTCGGTCGATGAAGTCGTCGCAATCATTCGGGCGATTCCGGGGCTCGAAGATCTCGCGCCCAAATACAGCGACAGCGATCACCAGCCGTTCAATCGCATGTTGGTGCGGATTAAAAAAGAGATCATCGCTTTTGGGGTCGATGGCATCGATCCGGCCGCGCGCACTTCGCCGAAGCTGAAAGCCAAGGAGCTCAAGAAATGGCTCGATGAGGGCAAGCCGGTCACCCTTTACGACACCCGTAACGACTACGAAGTGAAGCTCGGCACGTTTAAGGACGCGGTGCCGGCCGGGATCGATTCATTCCGGGATTTTCCCGACGCGGTGGCCAGGTTGCCGGAGGAGATGAAGGAGCAGCCGGTGGTAATGTTTTGCACGGGCGGCATTCGTTGTGAAAAAGCGGGACCCTTCATGGAGCGCGAAGGTTTTAAGGAGATCTATCAGCTCGATGGTGGCATCCTGAAGTATTTTGAAGAAGTCGGCGCGGATCATTATGACGGAGAGTGTTTTGTCTTCGACCAACGCGTCGGGGTGGACCCCGCGTTGCGGGAATCGGAATCGACGCAGTGTTACCACTGCCAGACCCCGTTGACGGCGGAGGAGCAGGAGCATCCGCATTATCAGCCGCCGCACAGTTGTCCGCATTGCTACGTGCCGGATGCCGAGCGCGAAGCCCGGGAACTTCAAGCGCGGCAATCGAAATGGGATGCGTTGACTGATCCGTTGCCGGGCAGTCAGCCCTACGCGAACCGCCGTCCGTTTACCGTCCCAGGGGCGCACCACGGATCCACCTTGGGCGTGGCATTGCAGGCGGTTTTCCCTCACCTACCGGAGGAGCATTGGCAACAACGGGTGAAGTCCGGCTGTTTGGTCGATAACCATGATGAACCCACGTCGCTTGATCGGGTGGTGCGGGCAGGGGAGTATTTCGTACAGTTGCTCCCGGCCACGACGGAGCCCGACGTGAATGCCCAGGCTTGGATCGTGTTCGAAGACGAAGCGATCGTGGTATTATCAAAGCCGGCGCCTTTGCCGATGCATCCGGCGGGACGTTTCCGCCGCAACACCATGGAGTATTTGCTCTCCCAGGTTTACGCGCCGCATCAGCCGCGGCCGGCCCATCGCCTCGATGCGAATACGAGCGGCTTGGTGGTGTGTTCCCGCACCCGCCGTTATGCTCGCCGCCTGCAGCCGCAGTTCGAGCAAGGCAAAGTGGAAAAGACGTATTTCGTCCGCGTACACGGTCAGCCGGAGGAATTCGAGTTTACGTGCGACGCGCGAATTGGCACCGAAGCGGGCCCGACAGGGAATCGGTCCATCGACCCGATCAATGGCCGCGAAGCCTTAACTCATTTCACGAAAAGATCGTATCGAGAAAACGATGACACCACGCTCCTCGAAGCCAAACCGATGACGGGCCGCACCCATCAGATCAGGCTCCATCTGCACAGTCTCGGGCATCCGGTGGTTGGCGACCCGGTTTACGGCGACACTCCGGCCCAACCGGGTGACCCGGCGACGCTGCCGGTCGATGCGCCACCCCTCTGCCTCCACAGCTGGAAGCTCAGCTTCGAACACCCCCGCAGTGGCGAACGTGTAGAGTTCGAAGACGATGCGCCGAGCTGGGTAGCTTAGTAGCGCGAGAATAACACCAGAATTTAGTGGTTCTCTCGATCTGGAAGCTCGCTGATGCTAATGAAGTATGGAAAACGAAGAAGTCGAGTCTGCTGAGTCCGATCTCTTGCTGAGCGCGCTCGAGGCGCGGGTGTTGGGGTGTTTGATGGAGAAAGAGGCGACGACGCCGGATGTTTATCCCTTGTCGCTCAATTCGCTGGTCAATGCCTGCAATCAGAAGAATAACCGTAACCCGGTCATGGCGGTCGATGACGAGCAGGCTCTAGCGGCCATCGAACTGCTGCGGGACAAACACCTGCTCACGCTTTTCTCCGGTGCGAATTCCCGGGCGATCAAATACAAACACCGATTCTCCGAAATTTGGCCCGTCGAACCGGCCGCCCAAGCGTTCATGTGTGAGTTGATGCTGCGGGGTCCCCAAACTGCTGCCGGTTTGCGGGGCAATTGTGAGCGTCTGGCCGCAGTGCCCGATCTGCCGGGAACGGAAGAGCTCTTGGCCGATCTCGCAGCGCGCCCCGAAGGAGCCATGGTGCAAAAACTTCCCCGGCAGGCGGGTCAGAAGGAGGCCCGCTGGGCCGCCATGATCGTAGAAGGGGCGGCTGATTTAGTCTCGACTGATCCTCCTTCGGCTGAATCAGGTCAGACGGCCAAGGCGGCACCGATTGCGGTAGAAACAAAACTGTCGGCCGCAGCCGAGGGGCGGATTACGAATCTGGAGGCAGAGGTCGCGGCCTTACGGACCGAACTTGCTCAGTTGCGCGAGTCGCTGGGCGGGTAATTCTTAAATTTTGAAAAGCTGACCACTGAGAAGCTGAAAACTGACTGCTGAAGGGCTGAAACGCCAGCAGGGTGTTTTTTGTCACAGAGTTCACAGAGATACACCGAGGTCACGGAGGAGTGGTCGTGGTTTCAATCAGCCTCTGTGAACTCTGTGA
>CBFHXU010000052.1:0-16420 GCA_965659875.1 uncultured Opitutaceae bacterium | reverse complement strand
TATGCCGGAGGTGGTGGAGGACACGGGATCGTTTGCCGGCAATGCGCGCAAGAAAGCGCATGCGCTGGTTCCATTGGTCCCCGCGGGCGCATGGGTCATGGCGGATGACAGTGGAATCTGCGTTGATGCCCTGGGAGGTGGACCCGGAGTGGAATCGGCCTACTTTGCCGGACCTGAGAATGACGACGAAGCCAACTTGGCGAAGCTGATCGAATTCATGCGTCCCGTGCCCGCCGTCGAGCGAGGAGCTCACTATATTTGCGTGCTCCATCTCTTCGCGGGTGAACTCGGCGAACAGGTTTTTGAGGGGAAATGCTCCGGTCGCCTGGCGGGCGAACCCTCGGGGCAAGGCGGCTTCGGTTATGATCCCCTATTCGTGCCGGAGGGCTACTCCGACACGTTTGGAATTCTATCTGCGGCGACCAAGCAGGAGCTCAGTCATCGCGGTGCGGCGTGGCGGAGTCTTGCCCGGTGGTTTAAGCGGGGCGCCGAGGCATAAGTGATCGTAAGATTCATATTCGTGAATACGTTGCCGTCGTTGTGGTAGGACCCTTGCGGGGAAACCGGCATGTTGATCGCAAACGTCAGACCCGTTCCAGCGGGATCCGCAGGGGCAGTGCATTGATGATCTGCACTTACGGAATCGCATACTTCGCCCTTTTCATGTCGGCTGCGGAGACCGAGCGGCAAGGGCCTTCCGGTCCTTCAAAGGGCCCTGTTTCTCATTCTAGTCTCGATTGCGTCTTGGCGTAGAGCGCCGCCGTCTGGGGGCGTCGGGTGACGTGTAGTTTCTCGAAAACCGTTCCCAGGTAATTTTTTACCGTTTTCTCCGCGAGTCCCATTTCGTGGGCGACTTCCTTGTTGGTCTTGCCTTCGGCAATCAGAGCCAGAATCCGTCCCTCTTGACGAGAAAGACTATCAATGAGACTGCGGGTGGAGGGGACGTTTGATCTCACCAGGGCCAGCACCCGTGCGGTGATGGCAGGGTCGAGGATGGATTTTCCGACATTAATATCCGCGATCGCTTGGATCAGAGCGGCTCCATTGACCTCTTTGAGGAGGTAGCCGTGTGCGCCGGCTCGAATCGCGTTGTCGACCATTTCCTCGTCTTCCACCGAGGTGAGAATAAGCACCTTGGTCGTCGCGTGCGATTTGCAGATTTCCCCACAAGCATCGAACCCCGTGCCGTCCGGTAAACGAATATCCAGCAGCACCACGTCAGGTTGGTGCTTCGCCACGGCGGCAATGCCGCTGGCGACGTCCTGTCCTTCGCCCAGTAGACTAATCTGGTCTGAACTTCCCAACAACGCGGTGAGACCGGCGCGGACCATTTCGCTGTCATCGACAATCACGACGGAAATGGGAGTTGCTGAATTTGCGGTCATAAGGAACTGGCGGTGCGCCAGGAAACTTGAATGCAGGTTCCTTCACCCAGCGTGCTCGTCAACGTGAATTCTCCCAAGGCATCCTCCGTGCGCGCCCTCATGTTGGCCAAGCCATTGCCGCCGGGGTCGGCCGCTTTCAGCGAAAACCCGCGACCATCATCACGAATCGTCAGCACGCTACCCGAATCGCCCCGCGACAAGGCAACTGTGAGTTGCCGGGCGCCGCCATGCCGCAAGGCATTGCTGACCGCCTCGCGGGTGATTTGCACGGTTTCGGTGATTTGAGCGTCGGACAATTCAGCCACACATGCTTCATCAATTTTCCAATCCACATCCAAAGGGCGACCGGCCCGCAACTCTTCCACGGCCTCCGCCAAGGAATCATGTCGGACTGAACGCGGAGACAAACCGGAAATATAACTGCGAATGTCGCTTATATTTCGATTAATCATATCGATGCCTTGCGTGAGTTGTTGTTCTGCAGTGGCGGGATTTTTTTGGGTCTGTAGTTTGGCTGATTCCAAGGTCAGCCCGGTAGCGTAAAGCGATTGAATAACGCCATCGTGGAGATCACGACCGATGCGGATTTTCGCTTCCAGCGCGCGGTTCAGAAGCTGCAGGCGCTGTTGCGCGTCGGCCTGGGCCTTTTCTCGTTCACCGCGTTCTTGCCCCAACTCCTCCTGCGCGCGAACTGAAGTCGTGGCCAACAGATCCAGACTCCGCCGTTCGCGCTCCCGTGAACTGAATGGGGCAGGAGTGTTGCCGGATAATTTGTCGCGTCGGCCCAAGGCAAAAACCAAGGCGATCGCGATGATCAGGGCCGAAAGACTGAGCGCCAGTATCAGCCGATCCAGTAGGGCGTGGGCGCCAAGGTTCGTCGGTAGGGTTGAGGGCGTCTCCGTTGAATACGATTCTGCCGCTGGTCGACTCCGAATACTGCCCAAGTTCATGCGCGTTGCCGTGGCGGCGAGATTTAGCGCCAGTAGGAAGACCAGCGTGAGGGACAGTAACCGGACGATTGGAGTCATGGCTACCGTTACTCAGGTCGCAGAATGCCAAGACGTCAAAACCTTCGACAAGCGGCCACGGGTGTCTTTCCGTAGCGGGCTCAACTCATGAAAACCTTCTATATCACCACCGCGATCGACTACGTGAACGGTTCGCCACACTTGGGCCACGCCTATGAAAAAGTGCTGACGGACGTCATTGCCCGTTTTCGCCGGATGATGGGAGACGACGTGTATTTCCTGACCGGCACCGATGAGCACGGCCAAAAGATCCAGCAGAGCGCCCGGGCCCAAGGCATCGAGCCCCAGGCATTCGTGGACTCCATCGCTCCCGAATTTCAGAACATGTGCGAGAAGTTGGAGATTTCCAACGACGACTTCATTCGGACGACCGAATCGCGGCACAAGCGGGTGGTCTGCGACCTGCTCCAGCAACTCTTCGACAAGGGCGAAATCTACCAAGCGGAATACCAGGGCTACTATTCCACCCGCCAAGAACAGTTCCTGCAGGACAAGGATCGCAACGAAGATGGCACTTGGCCGGAAATTTATGGCGAGGTCAGTGAGATCACCGAATCAAACTATTTCTTTAAGCTCGGCGCCTATCAGCAGTGGTTGATTGATCACATCAAGGCCCATGAGGAATTCATCTTCCCACGCTATCGGGCCAAGCAAGTCCTGGAGTTCCTGTCCGAGCCCCTGAACGACCTTTGTATCTCGCGGCCCAAGGAACGGCTGGAATGGGGCATCCCGCTACCGTTCGACCCCGACTTCGTGACCTACGTTTGGTTCGACGCATTGACGAATTACTACTCGGCCGTGGCCGACAAAAAAGACCTCTGGCCGGCGTCGTTCCATGTCATCGGCAAAGATATCCTCGTGCCTCCGCATGCGGTTTATTGGCCGATCATGTTGCAAGCCTGCGGCCTGCCGATCCCGCAATCGATTCTGGCTCACGGTTGGTGGTCTATCAACGGCGCGAAGATGTCCAAGAGCACCGGTAACTTTGTTGAACCGGCCGAATTCGTGGATCAGTTCGGCGTCGATGCACTGCGCTACTTCCTGATTCGAGAAATGAGCGTGGGGCAGGATAGTGATTTTTCGATGGATCAGTTCCTCGTGCGCTACAATAGCGAGCTCGCAAACAACTTGGGAAATCTCGTCAACCGTACCCTCAATATGACCAACCGGTTTGCGGATGCCACGGTTCCCGAAACCGCCGAGGGGGGAGAACCGGAAGCGTCCCTCCGGGGCGCCTGGGATAAAACCCGGGAGGAAATCGTGCCGCTCTTCGAACAATTTCAGTTCAACGTGGGGCTCGAACGCGCCATGAGTTTCATCACCGCGACCAATGCTTATATTGAGCAACGGGCGCCCTGGAAATTGGGCAAATCCGAAGATCCGGCCGATCAAGCGCTTTTGCGCACGGCTCTAGCACACATGGCGGAGGCCTTGCGCCTGGGCTCGACCTTGTTGCAGGCGGTTACGCCCGGCTCGGTCGATAAGATCCGTGGTGTGCTCGGCTATGAAGCGGGTAACGATTGGCAGGCCGAACTGGTCTGGGACCATCGCCTGACCGGGAATACCGTCGCCAAAAATTGCATTCTTTTCCCTCGGCCGGAGAAGAAATCCTGAGCTGCCGGCGACCGTTCTCGTCACAATAATCGAGGACGTAAGAAACGATGAAAGTCCTGTCCATCAATCCAACGGAAAATGCCTCCCCGGAGGCCTTGTTGGAGTTTTTGGAGCAGTGCCGCCAAGTCGCCGCCACTAAAAACCACGATCAGTTGGTCAGTATCAGCATCACCGTGGATGCCCTCGACCCCTTGGCGGTGCTCGAAACGATCTACGAGCCGGAGCATCCTCACTTTTACGCCGAGCACCCCTCGGAGAGCACGGCCATCGCCGGGGCGGAAGTCGCCTTGGAACTCACGACCGAAGGACCGGACCGGTTTACGAAACTACAACAGTTTGCCGACGAAACGTTTGATAACGCCATTGGCGTCGGCAGCGTTGCCGCCCCCTTCGGCGGCCCGCATATTTTTATCGCGGCGGCTTTTGCCGAGGAGTCGGAACCCGACGAACCGTTTCCAGCCCTCACCGCATTCGTACCCCATTGGCAAGTTGCCCGTGCCGGTAATTCCACTACTGCGGTGGCCAACTTTGTGGTGGGTGCCGAATCCGATGTCGCCGCCGTGGCGGGACGTGTCTTGCGCGCCCACCAACGGTTTTCCGTTTTCGGAGTGGATTCGCGTAAAGCGAGTGGTGCCGCAGAGATTCCGACCTCATTCACTCAAACCGAATCCCATGATTATCGCCGGGCCGTGGCCGCCGGATTGTCCAAAATACAAGCCGGGGAGTTTAATAAAATCGTACTCGCCCGCGCCGTGGACCTTGCGAGCGACATGCCCTTGCCGCCACTGGAAGCACTCAATGGTCTGCGGGAGCGTTTCCCGGAGTGCTTCTCATTCTCCATCGCAAACGGGCGAGGCCACAGTTTCATCGGTGCGAGTCCGGAGCGTTTGGTGCGGGTGAGTCAGGGTATGCTGGAAGCCGACGTATTGGCGGGCACAATACAGCGCGGTCGCGGCGCAGCCGCGGATGCGGCCCGGGGAGTTGAGCTTCAGTCGAGCCAGAAGGACCAGCATGAACATCGTTTGGTGCTCGAATCAATCGTGCGGCGATTGACCGATCTCGGCCTCACCCCAGAATTTACGGCCTCACCTCAGCTCCGGAAGCTTGCCAATCTGCAGCACCTCCACACTCCGGTGCGGGCGGTGCTTACGGAACAGGTGCAACTGTTGGACGCCTTGGCAGTTCTACATCCTACGCCGGCGGTGGGCGGTTCGCCTCGCGAGGCGGCGGTGAAGTCGATTCGTTCCATCGAAGGTTTTCCGCGCGGCCTTTATGCCGGTGCCTTGGGCTGGATGAATGCCCGCGGGGGGGGGGAATTCATGGTGGGCATTCGCTCGGCGCTGTTGAACGGTGCCACCGCTCGGGTTTACGCGGGCGCGGGCATTGTCGAGGGGTCCGATCCCGATAATGAACTCGCGGAAACCGATTTGAAATTTCGCGCATTGTTGGAAGGGTTGAGGTCCGGCGTATGAATAACCTGGATGCACGAAACCTGAACAGCCTCTGGGCATCCACCCTGGTGGAGACTTGGGCGCGCAGTGGCTTAAAACGTGCCGTGGTTTCGCCGGGCTCCCGCTCCACGCCTCTCGCGATGGCCTTGGCCCAGCATCCCGGAATCGACGCGATCCCCGTGGTGGACGAGAGATCCGCCGCGTTCTTCGGACTGGGCATGGCCCGCAGCAGCCGCACCCCCGTCGTGCTGCTATGCACGAGTGGCAGTGCCGGAGCTCATTATTTGCCGGCCATGGTTGAAGCGAAGGAGACGGGAGTTCCGCTGATTGCTGTTACGGCCGATCGCCCGCCCGAAATGCGTGACTGTGCGTCGGGTCAAACCATCGACCAACACCGCTTATTCGGCAACTACGCCACCTGGTATCACGAGTTGGCATTGCCGGAATTGGATGAGGGGAGATTTAACTATCTTCGGCAAATCATCCGGCAGGCTTTCACGCGTTCGCAACAGGACGGTCCCGTTCATTTGAACCTCCCGTTCCGGGATCCTTTACCACCTGTTCCCGATGGAGGGGCAGCGGAGAAGTGGTTGGCAACCCTGCCGACTGATTTCTTCGAATTGGCGCCAGCGCCCGAATGGGAGCGTTCGAAGGCACGTCTGCGCCAACGCCTGACTACGCAACGGGGGATCATTGTGGCCGGTCCGGCGATGCCGGAGGATCCAGCCGCCTATGCCGCTCATGTTCTGGGGCTATCGTCTGCCAGCGGATGGCCGATTTTGGCGGATGCGCTTTCGCCCCTGCGGCAGCATGCCTCCGCGGGGACGAATGTGGTTTCCACCTACGATATTATTTTGCGGGACACTAAAGTTGCCCGCGACTTAACCCCGCGCTTCGTGGTTTGCTTGGAGAGCTGGCCCACGAGCAAGGTATTGCGGTCGTGGCTGGAGGAGAGTCAGTCAGAGATGCTGATGATATCGGAACGGCCGGGGAGTCGGGATGCCGTGCAGGGCCGGACGCGGGAAATCACGGCATCTCCCTTAAACTTGGCCATCGAGAGCCCCCGCGAACCGAGTCAGACGTATGCCGACGAGTGGACGGCGGCCGAAGATCGCGTGCGGACAAAATTGGAAACATGGATGGCTTCGGACGCATCCGCCGGGTTTGAAGGGAAGACCACTCATGCATTGTCTGCGATAGTACCCGCTGATTCAAATCTGGTTGTTGCCAGCAGCATGCCTGTTCGTGACCTCGAGTATTTTTGGCCCACGACCAATCGAGGCATTCAGGTGTATGCGAGTCGGGGGGCCAATGGGATAGACGGGACGCTTTCCACCGCCCTGGGAGTCGCCCACGCTTCGGGCCGTCCCACGGTATTACTTACGGGTGATCTCGCATTTTTGCACGACGCCAACGGACTCATGAGTGCTCGGGAACTGGATGGGGCGCTGACCGTGATTCTGATCAATAATTCAGGTGGACGGATATTTGAGCACCTGCCGATTGCCGAGTTCGAGCCGCCCTTTGAGCGGTTCTTTGGCACCCCGCCAACGGTCGACTTTGCCCAATTGTGTGCCGCCCATAAGGTCACTCATCGCCGGGTGAGCGATGTTTCCGATTCAACCCTGCAGGCAGAGATCGGAGCGCCCGGAATGCGGGTTTGGGAAATCCGAACCGACGGCAAAAAAGACGCCGCGACCCGCAAGCGCCTTTTGCGTGACTTGGCTCGCGTTTAAGGAAGCTCGGGTGCCCAGCGGTAGGCGCGAATGCGATCTTCCAGCATGGAAGGGATGATCAGCAGGCCATCCTCGATGAGGTATTCATGATCAGCGGTGCCTTTCACCAGCGTCATCAGCGTGCTGACATTACCCTTACCGTCGACGTGCTTCACATCACCATCGGGCCAATCTGTCACCGTGTAACCGCCGGCGCCATCCGGCTCCAGGCCGTCAACGTGAGCCACGGGAGTTTGGCCGATTCGAGAGACCTTCTTGTCGGCAAATCGAACGGTTGAAATATGCCCGAGTTGTTGATCGCCGTTGCTATCCTTGATGGTCCAACCGCCCAACAGCAGCCGGTCCGTTTCGGCCCGTAGTCCGTTGAGTCCACCAGTGACGTTGGTATCGATTGCCTTCCAGGCCTCAAATTTCCCCGCGTGGAGACGATACACGGTCGAGAGCCGGGAGCTATAAACATACACGTTGCCCTGAGGATCAGCGGTGCAGTCGTTGAAGGCGCCGCTGCCGCCGTCTTCGGGAGCATGGCGGGCAATGACATTGCCCGTTTCCAGATCGATTTCGAACATGGCGGGGGTGTCGCCGACATAGAGACGACCGTTCGCCACCGCGAGACCCTTGGGATCTTCCAAGCCCGTCGCCCACTTGAGTTCCACCATCTGCCCGGTGCGACTGACTTTGCTGATGAATCCGTCGCCGGGAGTGCGGTCTTTGCCCCGCGTAGCGAGATTGGATACGTAGAAGCAGTCACGCTGCGCATCGTAAGCCACGGATTCAGGGGCATTGAATCCGGACAGCTCCCATTTGAGTTGAGGCGTGGATTGAGCTGCTCCGAGAGAATGAACGGCGAAAAGGGTGAAAAGAAAAGCCAAAGGTCGAATAATGGGGAAGGGCATGGCTTCCTTTTGGGCGAATTTCTGCCCCGATACGAGCGGGAAAGCACCGGGCGTTCGTTGACGCGGAGGCAAATTCGTTCGCAGTATGGCTAGATGAGCTCGTTCGACTGGCAGCCGGTAAAATCCTACGAAGATATTGTTTACGAAAAAATCGATGGTATCGCGAAGATCACGATCAATCGTCCGCAGAAGCGAAATGCATTTCGACCCGAGACCGTTTTCGAGCTCTATGAAGCTCTGGCTGACGCCCGCGATGATACGACCATTGGCGTGGTATTGATCACTGGTGCCGGCCCCCACACGGACGGCAAGTATGCCTTTTGCGCGGGGGGCGATCAAAGCGTACGCGGCCATGCCGGTTATGTGGGGGCAGACGGGGTGCCGCGGCTCAACATCCTCGATGTGCAGAAACTCATTCGATCGATGCCCAAAGTCGTGATCGCGCTCGTAGCGGGATATGCAATCGGCGGCGGACACGTGCTCCACCTAGTCTGTGATCTTTCCATTGCGGCGGACAATGCAATTTGTGGCCAAGTCGGCCCCGCCATGGGGAGTTTTGATGGAGGCTTCGGTGCGAGTTACCTCGCGCGCATTGTCGGGCAAAAGAAGGCCCGGGAAATTTGGTATCTTTGTCGCCAGTATAATGCCCAAGAGGCATTGGAGATGGGTTTGGTGAACACCGTGGTTCCCGTGGACGATCTCGAAGCAGAAGGCGTGAAATGGGGGCGTGAGATTCTAGGCCACAGTCCCCTGGCGATCCGTTGCCTCAAGGCCGCGTTCAACGCCGATGTCGATGGGCAGGCCGGCCTGCAAGAACTCGCGGGCAATGCGACTTTACTCTACTATATGAGCGAAGAGGCGAAGGAGTTTCACTCGGCTCAACGGGAAAAACGCAAACCCGACGCGCGTCGCTTCCCGTGGCTGCCGTAGCATCCTAGAAGTCCAACGTGGTTGCCGGACCCACTTGGACCTCGAAGCGATCGTCGTAGGGGGTAACGCGGCGAAAGTTACTCCGCTCCAACTGAACTTCACCTCCGACGGGAAAGAACAGCACCGAGGCGGCGGCTTGACCGCGCAGCTTGATTAACGCGACCGCCTCCTCGTCAGGCAGGGGGCGGGAAAATTCGATCGTGAGGTGTAAGTCCTTCACTTTCGCGACGGCCTTGTGGCGCACGGCTTCGGTGAGGCGGGCGTCAATCTTTTGGAGGGTCTCGTCGGTGGGGTCCAAATTGACCACCATGCGAATTTTATCCGTCGGAAACCCCGTTTCTTCATCGGGCAGCAAAGGCACGTGATACTCGCAGGTTTGCTCATTCTCCGCGTCGATGACGGAAAGGGGGAAGTTCATCCGATCACGCAGTCGACGCCGATCTTCCAAGCCGAGTTCGATTCGCCGCCGTTCTTTTTCCCGCCCCTTTTGAAACTTCTTCTTTTGACGATCGGTGGCAGGGCCCTGCTCGGTGCTGATCAACAGCTCCCGTTGGTCCCATGGCCGGGACGGGTCCACGCGTGTGGCCCTCACCTCGGATATCTTACCTTTGCGATTATAGGCCGTGACCACTTCGTCGTAGGCCCAGCCGCGTTCATCGGCACTGTAAGCCAAAATCGCATTCTCCAGCGGCAGAGGATCCGCATAGTCAGCCCACACTTCTCCGGCGCTGAGCCAAACAAGTATGAGAAATGAAGGGATAATGGGGCGGAGATTCACCATAGTAGGAATAAGCATGACCACCGGAAACTCATGCAAGTTCCCGGTGGCGCTTTTGCCCCGGATCGTTCAATTCTTAGACATGTCCTCCCTCTACGAACAACTGCGCGCTGATATAATCACGTCGATGAAAGCCCGTGACTCCGAAAAAACCACCGGACTCCGCACTGCCGATGCCGCCATTAAGCGGGCCGAAATGGACACCAACGCCACCATCGATGATGCCTTGGTGGTCTCAACTTTGCGCAAGGCGGTCAAAAACATGCAGGACGCCAACACCGAATTCGCCAAAGCGGGCCGTGACGATCTGGTGCAAAACAATCTCAAGGAAATCGCCTGGTTGGAAGTTTACCTCCCGGCTCAGATCACGGGTGAGAAACTCGAAAGCATCGTTGGCGAAGCCATTGCCCAAACCGGAGCCGAGACCAAACGTGAAATGGGCAAGGTCATGGGCGTGCTCAAAAGTCATCCGGACGCGGGCCTCATCGATTTCGGCGCGGCCAGCAAATTGATCCAAAGTAAGCTCTCTTAACCTCCACCTTGTAGTTACCCCACATGAAACATCTCCGAACCCTACTGACCGCTTCATTAATCGGGGGCGGAATCGCCCCATTCGTTCTCGCCCAGGAAATGGGTTTCGAAGAATACAACCCGGAATCGACCTTGGTGGTGCCGGAAAACCCGGTCACGAGCGCACGGTTCCCGTTTATTGACGTGCACAATCATCAACGCGGCCGCGGCATGTCCAAGGAGGGGGTCGATCAAGTGGTGGCAGAGATGGACAAGCTCAACATGGCCACGATGGTAAATCTCTCCGGTGGCAGCGGTGAGGGGCTCAAAACCATTCTGCGAAATTCCAAACAACGCTACCCCGATCGGTTCGCCGTGTTTGCCAATCCATCCTACGACGGGATGGATGATCCGGACTATCCGGAACGCGCGGCAGCGCAGTTTGAAGCGGATGTGAAAGCGGGGGCGCAGGGGCTCAAGATTTTCAAAAATCTCGGCATGCATGTATTTGATCCACTCGGTCGCGTACGGGTCGACGATCCGCGATTGGATCCCTTGTGGGCGAAAGCCGGGGAGTTGGACGTACCGGTGTTGATCCACGTGGGTGACCCTGCGCAATTCTGGCTGCCGCACGACGGAAACAACGAACGTTGGTTGGAGCTCAAACAACGTCCGCGCCGCAAACGCACGGGGGAGCCGAGTTTTGATCAACTCATCAAAGAGCAGGTCAACGTCTATAAGCGGCATCCTCATACGACCTTCATCGTCGCTCACTTCATGTGGATGGCGAACGACCTCGATCGACTCGCGGCGTATCTGGATGAGTTGCCCAACATCGTCGTCGAAATGGGCGCGATTATTTACGATCCGGGGCGCCAACCCCGCTACGCGGCGGCATTTTTTGAAAAATATCAGGATCGCATTCTGATGGGAAAGGATACCTGGGCCCCGGAGGAGTATTACACTTACTTTCGGGTTCTGGAGACTGCCGACGAGTATTTCCCTTACTACCGCAAACGGCACGCCTTCTGGCGTCTCTATGGTTTGGGTCTCTCCGATGAGGTGCTGAAGAAGGTCTATTACAAAAACGCCATGCGTCTGATTCCGGGGATCAATCCGGATCTGTTTCCTGAAAGCTGACCGAAGCGATGCCGCGCTGGTTGATCAGAATGGTGCGCATGTCGGTGATCGGCATCGGCGTCACGATGGTATTGCTCGCCGGTATCAACCTCTGGGCCATGCACGCACTGTTTGACGCCAGTGTGGAGCATCAGCTCGGAATCACTGCGGATGAACTCCGCCCCTTGTTCTACGTGTTGGCGTTGATCGGGTTTTTGATGGCATTGCTCGGGGCTTTGGTGCCGGTGCCGAAAGCGATGCTCGCCCAAGCGAAATCCCCCCAAGACTGAGACGGCGCGCTCGGCGAGCACGCCCTACCGACAATGGCCAAGGTGGGTAGGGCGGTTTTGCCGAAACCGCCTGATTCAGGCTTTAGAAACTTGTCAAAATTCAAGGTGACTTCGTCTCGAACTTACGCGCCAACGTATAAGCGATCGTCCCCACCACGATAATGCCGATGGCGATCATCGCTTCTTTCGGCTGGGACTTGGTGATGTAGAACAGGGTCCAGAACATCAGCCCGAGATAGATCAACGGCGGCACCGGATAGAGCCAGGTGCGGTAAGGACGTTTCAAGTCGGGCTGGCGCCAACGCAGTACAAATATTCCGCTTACTGCCGCCACCGTATTGAGGCAGAGAATAAATCCGGAAAAGAGCAGGATGCTTTGAAACGAAGAGCTAAGCACGAAGATGATCGCGATCGCTGACTGCACCAGAATGGCGAGGGAAGGGATGCCGTCTTCGTTCTTTCGGGCGAGACGTTTGAAGACGGAGTAATCTTCACCAATCACCTGCAGCACGCGAGGACCGGCGATAGTCATGGCACTCACCGTCGAGATAAGCAGCAGGGAAAGCACAAAGCTGATCGCGGATGCACCCGTCTCACCAAAAACGTGTTGAGCGGCAATATAGCCGACCTCGACCTGGCCTTCCATCGCCTCCATCGGTGCGACCAGGAGGAAGGTGAAATTCAGCGCCACGTAGAGAATCATCACGGTCAGCGTGCTCGTGATCAAAATCTTGGGCAGGTTGCGCTGGGCATCGACGACCTCATTGATCAAATAGGTGACCGAGTTCCAACCCGTGTAGGCGTAGTTGACGTAGATCAACGACACCGCGAAGGCGCTGCCAATGAGGAGCGCGCCGTCTCCGGCCTGCGGTAGAAAACTGACCGGCTGCACCTCATCGACCATGAAACTACACAGTAGGCAGAACCCGATGATCAACCCAATCTTGGCGGCCGTGAAGACGCTTTGGAAATTACTGCTGCGTTGACGTCGACCGACATGAGCGGCGGTCACGACGATAACCAGCCCAATCGCCAACCAAGTGGATGACAGGGCCGGAATGGCCGCCGAGAGGTAGCTCCCAAACGTGATCGCAGCCAATGCCACCGGCGCGGCAAATCCAATCGTCGCCGAAATCCAACCCGAGATAAACCCGACGATGGGATGGTAGATGCGGGTGAGGAAATTATATTCGCCGCCGGAACGGGGGAGTGCGGCGCCGAGTTCGGCATAGGTCAATGCGCCACAAAGGGCCGTGATGCCACCGACCACCCAGAGCATGATCAGCACAAAGCCGGATTTAATATCGAGCAGCTGATACCCCAAGGAGGTGAAGACGCCCGTCCCGATCATATTGGCAATGATCACCGCCGAAGCGAGGGACGGCTTATAAGAAGAGGCGGACATCAGCGCTTAGGAAGCAGGAGAAGAGTTGGCCTCAAGCCAAGCCGCGAATCCTGCCTCATCCAGTTCAGATGCAGCCAAGGCGAGAGTTTTCAGCACTGCCTCAGCTTCACTGCCTTGGAAACGCCAACCATTAGCTTCCAAAAACAAAGCGCATGACAGAAAGGCGATCCGTTTGTTGACATCTAAAAACGGGTGATTCTTCACCAAACCAAAAGCGTAGGCCTCCGCCAATTCATGCACGGAAGCATTCGGCTGGTAACCTTGGAGATTTACCGGGCGCTTCAGCGCCGAATCGAGCATGGATTCATCTCTAATACCTTCGAGCCCTCCGAACAATGACAACGATTGAAGCTGAAGGGATAAAACGGTCTCCCGTAAGATCCATATCGGATCCGTCACTTCGCCAATTCCCGTAGGGCGTTTCGGTATCGCTTCATGAGATCACCACCGATTGCCATCTGACGTTCGAATTCCTCATCATGCGGGGCGAGTCGCAAACTCCCATCAGCTCCCTTTGAAACGTAGAGCGCTTGGCCTTCTTCTACCTGCAGGTCATTCAGCGTCTCCTTGGGTAGAATGACGCCGAGGGAATTGCCTATTTTACGAACTTTGGTGCGATGGGACATACATGGTATAACGTATGTTATAACATAAAAGTCCAGACCTGTTTAGCCAAGTTCGGAAAGAAAGGATCTATATACCGCATTGGCGTCTCCAACTCCACCTGATCATATTTCCGTTCGGAGAAGGTCAGTTACTTGTTACCCGCCTGAGGCGGGCAAGCTTGTTACTTGAAGCTTATCACTTCCGACGCCGAAGGCGTCGGCCTACCATTTGCCTAGGCCGGGAGTACCGCCGCCCATACCACCGGGCATTCCGCCGCCACCACCGCCCATTCCGGGCATGCCTCCGCCGGCTCCTTGCATGGCCTGCATCTTCTTCATCATTTTGCGGCCCTTGGCCCCCTTCATCATCTTCATCATCTTCTGCATCTGCTGGAATTGCTTCAGCAGTTGATTGACTTCGACAACCTTGACGCCGGCGCCATTCGCGATGCGCATGCGACGGCTGCCGTTCAAGATCATCGGTTTGCGGCGTTCCTGTTTGGTCATGGACTGCAGGATCGCCTCATTACGGGCCATGCCTTTGTCGGCATTATCGTCGAGTTTGACGTTGTTCATGCCGGGAAGCATCGAAGCCAAGCTGGAAACGCTGCCCATCTTTTTGACTTGCTGCATCTGGGCCATGAAGTCCTCGAGATTAAAGTCTCCTTTGGCGAGTTTCTCCGCCATGCGCTCCGCTTCGCCTTGATCGATATTGTCCTGGGCTTTTTCGACCAAGGAGACGACGTCACCCATGCCGAGAATGCGGGAGGCGAGGCGATCGGGGTGGAAGATTTCGAAGTCTTCCACCTTTTCGCCAAGACCCACAAATTTGATGGGAACCTCGGTGATGGTTTTGATCGAAAGGGCGGCCCCACCGCGGGCGTCGCCATCCATCTTCGTCAGGATCAGTCCGGTCAGAGAAAGGGCTTCGTGGAAGGCTTTGGCGACATTGACCGCCTCTTGTCCCAATGCCCCGTCGGCCACGAGGAAGATCTCGTCGGGCTGGACGACGTCGCGCAGCTTTTTCACTTCCGCGATGAGATCCTCATCAATTTGCAAGCGGCCCGCGGTATCAAAAATAATGAGATCCGAATTCGCCGATTTACCCGCAGTCAAACCGGCTCGACCGATAGCAGGCACATCTTTGGAGTTTCGATCGGCGGTGAAACCAAGTCCGTTGGCCTTCGCCAATACCTCAAGTTGGCCGATCGCTGCGGGACGGTAAACATCACAGGCGACGACGTGAGGATGGGCGTATTCTTTCTTCTTGAGAAGTGTAGCAAGTTTGGCCGTTGAGGTGGTCTTACCCGAACCATGCAGACCCACCATGAGGACCTTGAGCGGTTTCTTCGGATTGAGCTGGGTTTCTCCTTCGCCCAACAGGGACTCCAATTCGTCGGAGATGATTTTGATAATCTGCTGCCCCGGCGTGACGCCCTCCAATACCTCCTGGCCGACGACCTTTTCTTGGATGCGGTCGACGAACTGGCGAGCCACCTTAAAGTGGACGTCAGCCGCGAGCAAGGCGGTGCGCACCTCTTTGAGCGCCTCCGCCATGTTTTCTTCGGAAAGTTTACCCACGCCACGCAGATTACGTAGAGTGCCGGAAAGTTTATCGCTGAGAGATTCGAACATGCGTAAGGGAGCAGTAGAACGCATTCCGGCGGCGACAGAACAGCTTTTTTGATCAACTCATACCCGCTCCGGCCCAAAATGGGCGAATATTTTGATGGATTAGTGGGAGATTCGTCTGAGAAGGTGGTCCCCCTATGAACCCTGTTCTAAAGCTGTTACTCGAGGGCGGACGCCTCACGACTGCGCAAATGGCGCAAGTCGCGGGTTTGTCGGAAGCCGATGTCGAACAGCACTTGGATCAGCTGAAAAAGGATAAAATCTTCCTCGGCTGGCGTCCCGTGCTCGATCTTTCTCGTGAGGCGGCGGCAGAAGCAGCGGTGGAAGCACTGATCGAAGTTCGGATCACTCCGGAACGGGATGGTGGTTTTAATCGTCTGGCGGAGCGGATCAGCCGTTTCGACGAGGTCCATACCTGCATGCTCGTATCAGGGGGCTACGATCTCCTCGTGATCGTGCGCGGAAGCTCGTTGCAGAAAGTAGCCGGATTTGTTTCCGAACGGCTTTCGACCATCGAAGGGGTGTTGTCCACCGCCACGCATTTCCTGCTTCGCTATTACAAGGATCAGGGATTCATGCTGGATGACGAGGACAGCTCCGATAGCCGACTAGAGGTCGCCCCATAACCCCGGCTCACGATGAAAGCTAATCCTTCCTCATGGGTGGCGAGCCACGTGGCTTCGCTACCTAAAAGCGGCATTCGCGACTTTTTTGAACTCGTGGCCAAGATGAAAGGCCAGGAGGTCATCTCGCTCGGTGTGGGCGAACCCGACTTTGCGACGCCTTGGCATATCCGCGAAGCCGCCATCTACGGCCTCGAAAAAGGCCGGACCTATTATACGTCGAATCTGGGGCTCCTCGAGTTGCGCCGGGAAATCTCCCGCTATGTCACCAGAAACTTCGGCGTGGACTACCGACCGGATGATCAAGTCATCGTTACGGTCGGGGTGTCGGAAGCTTTGGATCTGGCGTTTCGCGCCTTTTTGAATCCGGGCGACAAGGTGATGTATCATCAACCTTGCTACGTTTCGTATCATCCCA
>CBFHXU010000051.1:0-16520 GCA_965659875.1 uncultured Opitutaceae bacterium | reverse complement strand
TATACGGATGAATTGCGGAAGGCGGGCTACAAGGTTGGGGCGACGGGCAAAGCGTGGAGTCCCGGACGATTGGAGCCGGGCGGGCGAACCGAGAATCCGGCAGGAGAGCTATTCATGGATCGCACTTTAAAGCCGAAATTCAGAGCGATGTCCCCCAAGGATTACGCAGGAAATTTCGAGGATTTTTTGGGAGAGGTTTCCGATGATCAGTCGTTCTGCTTTTGGTTGGGCACGCATGAATCGCACCGAGCCTTCGAGGATGGAGCGGGAGTAAAAACGGGCAAGGACCTGAGCCAAATTGTGGTCCCCGCTGTATTTCCGGACAATGAACTCGTGCGTAGCGATATCGCGGACTACTTGGTCGAAGTGGAGCACTTCGATTCTATGGTGGCGCGGGCGATTGCCATGTTGGAGCAGAGGGGGTTGTTGGAAAATACCATCATCGTGGTTACGAGTGATCACGGCATGCCGTTTCCTCGCGCCAAGGCGAGTTTGTATGATTTGGGGTCGCGCGTGCCGTTGGCGATTCGGTGGCCGGCCGGCATCCAGAAAGCGGGCCGGGTGGTGAACGCCTTTGTCAACCTTAGCGACCTTGCGCCGACTTTTTTGCAGGCGGCGGGGTTGAAGATTCCGAGCATGATGAGCGCCCAGAGCATGGCGGACATCTTTGCCGACCGAGAAACCAAAGAGCGTGACGCGGCCTACATTGCGATGGAGCGGCACGATGGCTGTCGGGCGGGAGGGAAGGGTTATCCGTGTCGGGCAATCCGCACCGAAGACTATTTGTATATCCACAATTTCGAACCGACCCGGTGGCCATCGGGCTCGCCGGATGCATCGGTGTGTGCGCGGGCCCTTCCGTATGGCGAGATCGATTCCTCTCCCACCAAAACCTTCCTGATGGAGAATCGAGACGTGCACGGAGTGGCTGAGCTGGCGGAGCTCTCCTTCGGCATGCGTCCGGCAGAGGAGCTTTACGATCTTCGCAACGATCCGGAGCAGATGAAAAACGTGGCGGGATCACCGGCCTATGAGCAGGTTCAAGCCGAGATGAGGGAACGGCTGTTCGACCGATTGACCGCAGCAAACGACCCGCGGGTGGTCGGTGGAAAAGTGGAGTGGGACTACTATCCGTATTACGGTCGGATAATTACCGAGAACTGGGCGGTGGACGAAAAACCTCAATGAAGTCGCTGGCCGGATATCTGTTGCTGACGAGTTTGCTGATCCCTTGCACCGGGGGAGCGGCTCCGGATGCGTCGCGGCCGAACGTGCTGTTCATCGCGGTGGACGACCTCAATGACTGGGTGGGACATCTGGGCGGGCATCCTCAGGCGAAAACGCCCCACATTGACCGGCTCGCGCAACGCGGGGTATCGTTCACGCGGGCCTATTGCTCCGCCCCACTTTGCAACCCGTCGCGCATCAGTTTGTTGACGGGTATCCAGCCGGCAACATCCGGCGTGTATGGCAACGGCGAACTCTTACGGGACCAGTTGCCCGATGCGGTGACACTCATGGCCCATCTGCGCACTCACGGTTACACCGCCAAAGGTGGCGGGAAAATTTTTCATGGCGCCGGACGCGAAGGCGATGCGGATGCGTGGGACTACTACCACAAACCGGAGCGGGTGCGTTCGCGACCGATTGACCCGCCGGATTCACCCTGGGCACCTTGGGGAGCGGTTCCCGGTGACGACGATGACATGTATGACGGGAAAGTCGTGAACTGGGCCATCGACGAGTTAGGTAAATCTTCCGACCAGCCCTTCTTTCTCGCCTGCGGATTCACCAAACCCCACCTGCCTTGGTATGCGCCGCAGAAGTATTTCGATCTGCACCCGATAGAGCGTATCCAGTTACCGGAAACCTTGGCGAATGATCGGGACGACTTGCCGGCCTGGGGACTCCGCTTTGCTCGTGAAGTGCATGACGTTTCGAATGCCCGAAATTTTGCGACCCATGGAGAAGACCATGACATTGTGCTTAAACATGGACAGTGGTCGCACGCCGTGCGCGGTTACCTCGCGACCATCAGTTTTGTAGATGCGCAAATCGGTCGGTTACTGGATGCCCTGGATCGCGGTCCGCATGCTGACAATACCATCGTCGTGCTGTGGGGGGATCATGGTTGGCACCTCGGAGAGAAACAGCACTGGCGTAAACACGCTTTGTGGGAAACGAGCACCCGCACTCCTCTGATCGTGGTGACGCCGGAGCGGCTCAGCGAAGGACAACAAAGTGCCCGTATGGTCAGCCTGATCGATCTTTACCCGACCTTGACCGAGCTCTGCGGCGTGCCCGCGCGATCCGGACTCGATGGCCAAAGTTTGGTGCCCCTTTTGCGCGATCCGGATAGGGCGTGGGCTCGGCCGGTGTTGACAACGTTCGGCTATCAAAATCATGCCGTGCGCACCGAGCGGTGGCGCTACATTCGCTACGTGGATGGCGGCGAAGAGCTTTACGATCATTGGAAAGATCCTCACGAGTGGCATAATCTTGCCGCCCAACCTCAACACGCCGACGTGATCGCCGAACTGCAGAGCGCATTGCCCACGGAGAACCGGCGACCCAACACCCCATGAATAAGAAACGCATCTCTACATTGTCTTTGTTGATCCTCGGTCTGTGGCTGGTCTCATCGTTGGAGGCGCGCCCGCCCAACGTCGTCTTCTTTCTGGTGGATGATTTGGGTTGGACGGATGTTGGCACGTTCGGCAGCTCGTTCCATGAGACGCCGCACATTGATCGTTTTGCGACGGAAGGGGTGAAATTCACGTCGGCCTACGCGGCATGCCATGTGTGTTCGCCGACACGGTCGAGTATCCTGACTGGAAAATATCCCGCGCGGACCGGGCTGACGGATTGGTTGCGGGGGCGGCGAGATTTTGATTTCCAGCGGCTAAAAAATGTTCGCAGCGTGCAAGAGTTGGACTTTGAGGAAACGACCTTGGCGGAGGCGATGCGGTCACATGGTTATCGGACCGCGGCTTTGGGAAAATGGCACTTGGGCGAAGCGCCGTCTACGCCGGACGCTCATGGGTTCGACGAACACGCGCCGCAGAACTGGAGCCGAGGCGCGCCGAATCGTACGTTTTACGCGCCCTACAATCTGGACGGCTTACCCGCGCCGGAAGGGGAGTATCTTACCGATCGACTGACCGATGAAGCGCTCGGCTTCATGGAGCGAAATCAAGACCAACCGTTCTTCCTCTATATGGCCCATTTTGCGGTGCATGACCCGATCGAAGGGCGGAAAGATCTGGTCGATAAGTATAAGGCAAAACTCGCGGCCAATCCCGCTCCGCAGACGGACCGATTTATTCTGGAGGGCAACCCGGACGATCCCAAACCGCTGAGCCGAGATGAGTTGGATCGACTCATCCACGACGAGGCTTATGCGGGCTACCGGGTCTTGCCGCAGCGCACGGTGAAGATCAAGCAGCACCAAGATAACGTGGAGTTTGCCGGCATGGTCGAAGCGGTGGACCAGAGTTTGGGCCGCATTCTGGCGAAACTCGAATCACTTAATCTGGCGGACGATACTATTGTGATCTTCTTCGCCGACAATGGAGGCATGTCCGGCATGAATCTGGGCAATCCGAATCGGAGCATTACCGAAGCGGAGTTGGATCGGGCATTCTCCACCTCTAACTTGCCCCTCCGAGGCGCGAAAGGCTGGCTTTACGAAGGTGGTATTCGCGTGCCGTGTATCGTAAAATGGCCGGGGCGCGGCCAATCGGGAGTGGAGAACGACGAGCCAATCATCAGCACGGATTTTTATCCCACAATTCTGGAGATGGCGGGTCTACCCGCGATGCCAGAGCAACACCAAGACGGGGTGAGTCTGGTGCCATTGGTGGCTGGCAACGGCGAGTTGGATCGCGAGGCGATATATTGGCATTTTCCGCACTACAGTAATCACGGGATGCAGAGTCCGGCGGGAGCGGTCCGCGCGGGAGACTACAAGCTGTTGGAGTATTTCGAGACTAATGCGGTGCAGTTATTTGATCTCAACGATGACATCGGTGAACAAAATGACCTGGCGTTGCATGAGCCCGCCAAGACGGCTGAGCTACGGGCGAAGTTACACGCCTGGCGAAATTCTGTCAGTGCCCGCATGCCGGGACCCAATCCGGACTACGTGCGCGGACCGCGAGCGAGCTCGAAGACTAACTGAGATCTGAATTTTGAGAATGAGAACGATTATGATGATACTAAGGACTATTTGTATAGTGGCGTTGAGTGCGGTGGTCGCTCAGGCGGATCCACTGCGCGTCGAGCAGGATGAAGCTGCTCAGACGATCTCGGTGTTTCGCGAGGGCGGCTCGGAAGCGATTTTGGTGCAGCACGCGCGCGCCGATCATCGGCCTTATCTGCATCCTCTGGTGGCACCGGATGGCAAGGGTGTTTTGACGGAATACAGCCCTGGCCATCACCTTCACCAGACGGGGATCTACTGGGGATTTACGCGCGTTAATGGCCGTGATTACTTCCATCATCCGGCGGAGGGCTATTGGTCACGAAACGGTTATCGCGTGATCACGGCATCAGGTGACTCCGTGGAGTGGGAAACCGTCTATGCCCTGAATGACGAAGCGGGAGATCCCGTGATGATGGAAACGCAGCACTGGGTTATGATGGCGGAAGACGGCCGGTATCGGTTGGACCTGACCTGGTCAGGACGGGCAGTCGTAGATCTTAAAATGGCGAAATACGCCTATGGTGGATTGTTTATCCGGATGCCATGGCGTCGAGGCACGACGAGTGGTCGCGTGGTGAACAGTGCGGGCCACATTAATGGCGAGGGAGAGGGACAACGTGTGGCCTGGGTAGACGTGGGTATGGATATCGATGGCCGCGACGATTGGGGCCACATTGCCGTTATGGATCATCCGCAGAATCGCAACTTCCCTCAAGCATGGCGGGTGGATGGTCAGATGGGCATTGGTCCGGCCCCGGCGCGACTGGGGGCGTGGAGTATCGATAAAGATGATACGGCGGTGTATCAACATCGACTGATGGTCTACGGAGGAGATCTGGACCCCGACGCCATGAATCGGGACTGGGAGGAGTATGGCGGACAACCTATCGTGAACATGACCCGAGAAGAAGTGGCGCTGGACCTCTTGGTCCGGACACTGCAACAGACGTCGGACGAAACGACTCAACTGCGAATCCTGCAGGGCATGCGCGATGGTCTGGCGGGACGGAACGATA
This sequence comes from uncultured Opitutaceae bacterium, assembly GCA_965659875.1. Classification (GTDB taxonomy): domain Bacteria; phylum Verrucomicrobiota; class Verrucomicrobiia; order Opitutales; family Opitutaceae; genus Actomonas. The sequence continues at coordinate 11,300 of CBFHXU010000051.1, read as the reverse complement.
TTTCGGCTCCCACGGCGTGGGAACAAGTGGGGGGAGGATTGCTGCAAAGCTCGAATTCAGAACTCCGCCTGCTGGCGGAAGAAGTTGCTCAGATAATGGGCGACTATCGCGCCGCAGAACGCGCCTTGTCTCGCCTGCGGGACAAGGCGGCATCCTTGGCCGATCGCCAGACGTCGTTGCGAATTCTAGTTGCGCAGCTGCATCCCGGTCTGGGCTTGGTGCTGGAGCAGTTGTTGGATGACTCGGCCTTGCAAATTGAGGTGATTCGGGCGCTGGGTGCGATCGCTCACCCGGGCGCGACAGATCTGTTGCTGGGGCGGTATGACTCCTTCAATGAGTTATCGCGTCGAACGGTGGTGGAAACATTGGCCACGCGCCTGACATCAGCTGAGGCGTTGGTGGCCGCGATGCAAGACGGGCGAATCCAGAAGCAGGATGTGCCGACGTACGTGGCACGCTCTCTGGAGTCTTTGCTCGGGAAGACGTTCACGGCGGTGTATGGTCAGGTGGGCGGGCTGTCGGAGGATAAGAGCGCCCAATTTGCCCGTTATCGTAAATTACTTACCTCCGATCGAGCCAATCGTGCTAATGTATTTCAGGGCCGCGGCATTTATGAACGCACCTGTGGGGCCTGCCATATGATGTATGGAGCGGGGGGTAAGATTGGACCGGACCTGACCGGTTCGAATCGTGCCGATCTCGATTACATTCTGCTGAACATCCTGGATCCCAATGATGATGTTCCGGACAGCTACAAAATGGTAATGCTCTCTTTGAACGATGGGCGGGTCCTCGCGGGTACGGTCATTGCGGAAGATAGTCAACGACTCACGCTGAACGCCGTCGGAGAACAGCACGTGATTGCCTTAGCCGATGTCGCTTCCCGGGTGGTCGCGGATATTTCGATGATGCCGGAGGGGCTGTTGTCCACGCTCAATGACAATCAAGTGATCAACCTGATCGCTTATCTCAAAACCACCGAACAGGTGGAGTTTACTCCCTGAATTTTTCTCCCCGAACAATGATCTCAATACTAAATCTCTCGATTCTCAACCGCCGCACGTTGGCGACGTTGGCTCTGAGCGCGGGCCTCACATCTGTCGCGATCGCGCAGGAAGCCAAGACGAGTAATGCCCCATTTCTCACTCCGACCGAGGCGGTCGCCAAGATGGACATCCCGGAGGGATTTGAAGTGTCCATTTTCGCCGCTGAACCGGACATCGCGGAACCCATTGCGTTCTGTTTCGATGATCGGGGGAGGATGTGGGTGGTGGAAAATCTCAACTACATCAACCGTCGTTCGCATACTTTTGAGGAGGTGAGTCGGATCAAGATTCTAGAGGATACCGACGGCGATGGAGTGTTCGATAAGAAGACCCTGTTTGCCGATGACATCACCTTCAGCTCGGGTATCGCTGTGGGATTCGGCGGCGTGTTTCTCGGTTCGCCTCCCAACTTGAGTTTTATCCCGGATCGCGATGGCGACGACGTGCCCGATGGCCCGGCGGAGATCCTGCTCGATGGCTGGGGCATCGACGACCGCCATGAAACATTGAACAGCTTCATCTGGGGGCCGGATGGCTGGCTGTATGGATGCCACGGCGTGTTCACTCATTCGAACGTGGGTAAGCCGGGCGCGAGCGAAGACGGCCGGCAATTCATCGATGCGGGGATTTGGCGGTATCATCCGGTGAAGGGCGATTTCGAAATCTTTGCCCGCGGATTATCGAACCCATGGGGCTTTGATTTTAACGACGAAGGACAGGGATTCGCAACCTGCTGCGTGATCCCGCATTTATTCCACGTTTCCCAGGGTGGAGTGTATCACAAGCAAAGCCGGCCGCATGTGAATCCCTTCATCTACGACGACATTAAAACGATTCGAGACCACGAGCATCGCTCCGCGCATGGTGGGGCGCGGTTCTACCTGGCGGATACGTTCCCGGAGAAATACCGGGATCAGTTGTTCATGTGTAACATCCATCAACATGCGGTGCTGACGGATGAGATGTCGCGCAGTGGCTCGGGCTTCATCGGCCATCACGGCGAAGATTTCATGCCGACCAACGATTTGGCGTGGGTGGGTTTTAGCGTGGAAATCGGACCGGAAGGCGGGGTGTATATTCTGGATTGGCACGACACCGATATTTGCGGCAACGCCATCAACTTCCCCGACAGTGGTCGCATCTACCGCATCATGCCGGAAGGGGTCGCTCCGATCGCGCGGCCGAATCTACGCGATATGAGCGATGTCGAATTGGCCGAGATGCAGTTGCACACCAACGATTGGTATGTGCGCCATGCCCGCACGCTGCTGCAACAACGTGCGGCGGAAGGCTGGTTGGACAAGCGCACGGTGCACAAAAAATTGGTGAAGCAATTCAATGAGGCGACGACCAGCGGCAAACGCTTACGTATGATGTGGGCCGGTTGGGTCACCGGTTACTTTGACGGTGCGGACGGACAGGAAGCGTTCCATAAGCTGCTTGATCACGAGGATGAATATTGCCGCGCCTGGGCGGTGCAGCTGATGGGTGAAGATCGTGAGTTCTCCGATGCTACTCGACGTAAGTTTTTGCAGTTGGCGAAGACGGACCCGTCTCCGGTGGTGCGGTTGTATTTGGCTTCCGTTTTGCAACGGATGTCGTTCCGGGAGCGGTGGCCGCTGCTGGAGGCGTTGGCTTCACGGGAGGAGGATCGTGAAGATGCGAATATCCCGCGGATGTTGTGGTTTGCCCTCGAACCCATGGTTCCGGGCAACAGCGAGAGAGCGCTCTCTTTGGCAGTGAACAGCGGAGCCGGAAACCTACAGGAGTTTGTGGCGCGACGGATGTTGGGCGGCACCAAAATCGCCGACACCAATTACGATGAACTCATCCAGAAAGTGGCGCCGGGGTTCCGTTTAAATCGAGGAGATGCGATCGAGATGTTGAGCAGCTTCCGCAACGAAATTGCCTTGCAAACACACCCCGTGAGTGAGAAACGCGGCGCCCAGTTGGTCCGTAACCTCGATGTCCCGGCCGGCATGAAAACGACGCTCAATATTCGGGCGAGTTATCATCCACACGGTGATTGGCAATTGGTGGTATCTGTCGCGCGCAAACAATTGCTGAACCAAATTGTGAGTTACGAAACCGTCGGAGACGAGTGGTTGGAAGTCGCCGTGGACCTGAGTGAATTTGCGGGCAGCACGGCTGAAATCGTAATCGAGAATCGGGCCAACGATTGGCACAATGAATTCGGCTATTGGGGCCGAATTGAAGTCGTCACGGAGTAAACTGGAAGCCTCGCGGATGGTAGTTTTGTTCGTGGTCTCGGCGCTTGGAACTCGGTGCATTTTAGAATACTCTCCCCGCCAAAACCATCGCCAATTCGCGGGCGTTTTATGAAAAGTTAGGCTTCGAACAGGTCGTAGGAAACGCGGCATAAAACTGGCTCATCCTGCGCAATGGTGAAACGACCATTGGGCTCTTCCTGGGCAGGTTTCTCAAAATACGATGACCTTTAACCCAGGCTGGAACAGTCAGGCCGAGCCGATCGAAGATTACGATTTCGTGCGCAAGATTCCGCCCCAATTGAAAGCCAACGGACTCGAACGGGCGCCGGAGATCGACGAGTTCATTCATAGTCCTGGCAGCTGCATGGTGATCGATCCCGATGGCGACCAACACGTGGGCTGGCAGTCAACTCAGCACGAATAAAACCGAATCCATAAACACCAGCTGGTGAACTATAAACAAACCATTGTCACTTACTAAGTGACAACGTTTCCGTGCGGGACACGGCGGGGTTGGGGGGAATTAAGAAGGGGGAGGGAGATGGGGGGGGGATGGCGGGGCGGCTTGCCTGTAGGGAACGTGAGTTGCAGGGTTCTCGAGCTATGCGACCTTTTGTGCTGTTATGCTGTTTCGTTGTTTCATCGTTCGCCGCCAGTCCGGAAGGGTGGGAACGGACTGAGGTCGAACCGGGTGGGCGAATCGATGCCATCGCTGACTTTGGTGGCGGCGTCGTGGTGTTAGGCACGCGGTTGCCCACGCCCAGCAATGTTTATCGCAGTGCCGATCTTGGCCGGACTTGGGACCTCGTAGCCAATGTCGGTGCAGATGATTATGTCACGTGTGTCGCTGCGGGCGCGGGCGACGTAGGATACATTCTAACCGGCGCCAAAGTTCATCTCTGGAAAACCGAGGATGATGGACTGACCTGGCGCGACATGGGTCGGATCAACGACTCCGACAGCGGCACCAATTTTGCCGGCACGATTCTGGTGGCGGATACCGATGCCGATGGGGGGGCGGGTATCGCGTTCGACGGATGGAGGTGCGACGTGGACGGTCAGTGCGCCGATTTCGCCCCAAGCAATTTACCGCCTGCAGCACGTCGGTGACGGAATTATCATCAATGGTTGGGAAGGGAATATCTACAAGAGCACCGACGATGGTCGCTCGTGGCGGGATTGCGGCAAGCTGATGGACTCGTTCCTCTACGCGATCGATTATTTGGGTGATGATGTGGTCCTGATTGGCACCGAGTCAGGGCATATTTTTCGCAGCGAGGACAACGGTGACTCATGGGACGGTATGGGCCACGTCGGCGATTCGGCGGATGACTTTGTGAGTTTAGGCAGAGGCCGAGCGATCTTCACGACTTACCGCGATTCCAAACGCATGCACTACACGGACGATGGCGGTCGCACGTGGATGGATTGGGGCGAGGTCGCTACCGGGGCGGAAGGCGATTGGTTCGACCATGTCATCCTCGCGAAACACGCGGGAAGATCGGTGATCGTGGGTGGCACGAACAAAGGATTCGTGCTTCGGCAGGAGGTGGATTAAACGTCGATCCTAGTTGGGTTCGGGAATCGCGAACGCAGTCGCGTCGATGAGCGGGTTGACGGAGAAGCTTTTGATCTGGTAGCGGAATGCGCCGTTCTCGCCGGCGCCCCAAGTGGGATAGCGGATGCCACTGGGGTTTGACTGCAAGGGACCGAACAGGGTGCCGGTCGCGTCGGGATCGGAGTTGCCGTAGAGAACCGGAGCTCCGTCTGCGTTGAGTCGAAACCAGTTGAGCAATTCGCCATCTTCGAAGATTTCGAGACGATCTTCACCCACCGCTTGCGGCGTCAGCGCTGAATCGTTCCGCGCCAACCGCCGAAGGGTGCGGTAAATATTGGCCGACCACCATGCGTTGTCAGCAGCGACCCGATTGGCGGCGCGTTCGGTCACGGGTTCGTTGTCACGGCGGTAGGTGCCGGTATCTCTGTCGATGGTCGCCCACCTATCCCAGCCGGTGCGTGACCTTCGAAGCGCACGCGAGGCCGCGTGAGATCGTTGACGATGCGGTTTTCGTAGGTGGTCGGGGCGCTGAGAGCGTAGTGAGTGGCCTCAACGATGACGATGTTCACGCGCGACCAGGCTGGTTTTCCACCCATTGCCGATAGCGGTCGGGCGACCCGCTGCTTTCCGGTTTCGGGGGAGGTTTCCTCTTCGGTCTGAGCGTAGGAACTCAGGGAAGTTGCGAAGAGGATCGTGAGCGAAAAGCGAAGCCATTTCGAGAGAGGGGAGGGCGTCGCGGTCATGGGGAGAGTGCTGGGGTGCCTTCTTCCGGCACGATGGTGATGGTGTAGGCGTAGGTGCGGGTTTCGCCGGCAGGGTGTTTGATCAGGAAGGGTTTTGCTTCGATGGACTCTAGCGTTTCCTGCAAATCGTGGTGGCCCACCATGGGTTCGATACAGGCGTAGGGCATGCCGGGCGGGGTCCATAAGTTGGTATTGGGGAAATCACCGAGGTCTACGACGACGTAAGGGTTTTTGCCGGTGCGCGCGATGCCGATTTGGCGTGAGGGGGGTTCGCGTAAGAACATGCCGCTGGGGGGCACCCGTTCATCGCCGAGGCGGAGGCGGTCCTCGTTTTTGAGGAAAGGGATTCGGTGGGACTGCTGCAGGCCGTCCGCGATCTCGGTGCGGTGGGTCGTCATGCGTTCGGAGAACACGATCTCGTAATCATTGCGGGTGCGACCATGGGTGAGCGGCGTGTTGAAACCAGGGTGGCCGCCGAGCGCGTAATACATCGGGGTAGTGCCGTGATTCGTGATGACGTAGCGCTGCGTGAGGGTGAGGCCGTTGACCTCGGACTCGATATCGAGCTGGAAGGGGAACGGGTAGTGCACCCGCGTGGCCGAGCTCGATACCATCGTCTGTCGCACGAAGTCGGAGCGGTGCTGCGTCGTATCAAAATGGTGAGTCACGGCCAGGCCGAGAAACGGCATTTCGTAGGGCTGATTCTGGTAGGTGAATTGATGGTCTTTGAAGCGCACACAGACCGGGAACATGTTGGGTGCCCGCTCGGCCCAATACTCGGGATCACCCTGCCAGAGGTATTCGGTTCCGGTGGAGGTGTGTTGGATGCTCTTGAGCTGCGCGCCTTCTGTTTCTAAAACGACCGTGAGGTGGTCGCCTTGGATGGTGACGGTCGGCTCGTCCGCCAAGAGAGCGCCGCTGAAAAGGAAGAATATCAGGAATGCGATCGAAGGGTTTTTCATGATAAAGAGAAATGAGAATTAAGGTCGGATATGACGTGGTCCCAAGCGCGATCAAAGTAGGTTCGCACCGCCGCCCATTCGGGCTCCGGGCCCCATTGGTCATGGGTGAGGGTGACCGCCGTACCTGCGGATGATTCGGCTTCCTCGAGTTCGATCCGCGCACGGGTTCGAATGTCCCGCAAGCGACCGAAGTCCGGCGGAGCATTCCACGAGAATTCCAAGAACTGCTCGGGTTCGAAACTCAGCACGGTGCTTCCTTCGCCGCCCTGGAGACCCGGTGGGTTGTCCATCAGAAACAGAATTTCGTAAGGTCCACCAACGCGCAGTTCCACGCGAGCGTCGCGGCCGAACCACGTGGCCAGTTCCCGTTGATCCGTTACCGCGTGCCAAACCAAAGCGCGCGGAGCCGCGATGGTGGCTTGTTTGACGATAGGCGAATGCAGCGGAATGGAGTCAATCATGACATGGTTCTATTATTCTGCTTTGGCGTAAAACCTGTCGCGATGAGCCTCGGCCCACGACAAGAGCTCGGCGGTGATGGCGGGCTTTTTATCAACCAGATTGATGGTTTCGTTGGGATCATTCTTCAGGTCGTAAAGCGACAGGCCGATTTCCCATTTTTGAAATTTTCCGTCCTGACCGTCATTTCCGGATTTTATCAAGTGGCGGTAGCTGTGCGGCAAGTGGAGTTTCCAACGTCCATCCCCTGTGATGATGCCCTCGAAGGTTTTTCCGGTTGAAAACGGATAGTAACGGTGCGGGTTGGTGGCGAGGGGGTGGCTGGCGAGAATCGGCCAGATATCGCGCCCGTCAATCTCGTGGTCGGGCAGTTCCGCGCCGGCGAGATTCACTAGAGTCGGCATGAAGTCGATCGTGTTGAAGAGAGTAGTCGAACGGTGGCCGGCTGGAATCGCGGCGGGGTAACGGACCACGGTGGCGCTACGCAAACCGCCATCGAATCCTGTGGCCTTGGCTTCGCGAAACGGGGTCGCGCCGGCGTGGTTGCCATAACTGTGCCATGGACCGTTGTCGGACGTGAAGATCACGATCGTGTTGTCTGCGATATCATGAGCATCGAGCGCCTTCATGACTTCACCGACGGACCAATCCAGTTCCATCATGACGTCGCCGTAGAGTCCCATGGGCGATTTGCCCGCGAAGCGTTCACTTACGAACAGCGGAACGTGGGGCATGGAGTGGGCGAGATAGAGGAAGAAAGGCTCTTCTTGGTGACGGTTGATGAAGTCGACGGAGTTTTCGGTGGCCCAAACGGTGAGGTTTTCTTGGTCGGACTTTTCCATGTCTGCGATGGTGACCTTGCCGTTGTCCCAGAACTGCAGTGGATGTTTGCCCCAGTGCTCGGGATCGCCCGGATGGTAGCGCCACATGTCGTTGGAATACATGAGCCCGGCGTGCTCGTCGAAGCCACGGGCGAGAGGACGGGTCTCGGGAAGGTCGCCGATGTGCCACTTGCCGAAGTGGGCGGTGGCGTAGCCGCGCGGTTTGAGGAGCTCGGGCAGTATCTTGATATCGGGCGTCAGTCCGTGACCGAAGGGACCGTGAGCACCGAAGACCTTGTTGCGACCCGGGACGGTTCCGCTGAGCAGCGCGGCGCGGGAGGCCGAACAGACGGCCTGCGGCACGTAGACGTTGTCAAAGCGTGTGCCTTCGGCGGCGAGCTTTTCCACGTTGGGCGTCTCGTAGTTCGGATCGCCGAAAGGTTTAAAATCAGACCAGCCGGAATCGTCCAAAAAGATGATGACGATATTCGGAGGGCGTTTGGTTTCAGCGGCGGCCGAGAAGCAAAATACAGCGACGCACATGAGTGCGAGTAGGCGGGGTAAGAGGCGATTCACAGTTACGAAACTTGGCGAGTAGGGGCGGGCGAGGCCAATGAAATATCATTGCAGGTTTCTGTTCAAATTTCAGATCCACGCTTGTGCGTTTTGGTGAACTAGCGGACCGTGAGGCATGAAGGACATACCCCTTTCCGTGTCGCCCTCATCTGCTTCAATTATTTGGCTGCGCCGATTGTTCTGCGGGGAAATTCGCCTCGTGGCGATGTTGGCAATCTACTTGTTCGTGGCTTCGGTCATGTCGGGCGAAGAACGATTTCTCCTCTCGAGCGAAGGATCGGGTCGGGCGACCGCCTACGTTGAATCACCCAAGATAATTACCTTCGAGGGAAAGACCCATGCCGCGTGGCTCGATACCCCACCGGCCGGAGGATTTAGCGTGCGAATCCGCACCCGCGATAATACTTCCGGTGAGTGGTCGCCGGTAACCGATATTGGCGACGCAACTGACAATCACGGTGGGCCGGCGATGACGGTGGATGCCGAGGGTTATTTGCACGTGATCTACTACTCGCATCACCATCCGTTTCGTTATCGGAAGTCGGTGCGGCCGAACGACTCTTCGGCATGGACTGAGTATTCCGAATTCGGGGTCGATCTCACGTATCCCTCATTGGTGTGTGCGGCGGATGGCACGCTGATCATGACCGCGCGCCGCAGCTTCAAAGAGAAGCCCTGGGAACTCGAGATGTGGACGAAGGCCCCGGGCGCTGATTGGACGCGGCAGCGATCGATTTTGCGCTCGCGTCATTTGGTTTATACTCAGTTCACCGGCTCTCTCGCGTGGGGGCCGGATCATAAAACGCTTCATCTCGCCGCCCGAATTTACGAAGTGCCCGGTGAAGATCCGATGGTTTCGATCACTACGGTGGGCTACCTGGCGAGCGATGATGGCGGCGTGACATGGCGCAAGGCCAACGGCGAGGCAGTCGCTTTGCCCGCTACTCCGGAAACCTTTGATTCCCTTTCTGGCGGCCGCACCTCTCATGGTCAAAGCTTGCATGTCGGATCGATGGCGGTGGATGCAGACGGTCGACCTCATCTTGTCTACGGGGTTAAAACCGAAAACCAAAGCCAGTCCTATTGGGCCACTCCGGATGAGGAGGGCCAGTGGAGTCATCGGCACCTCAATCCCGAGTTACCGCCCACGTTCCGGGAATGGGACCTATTTATGCACGGCGGCATTTCATTTAGCGCTGACAACAACCCTACTATCGTCGGCACGGTGATGCGCCTGCAGTCGGACACGCATGAGTGGGGAGAAATTAGCACCGAAGTCGTGCGATTCTCTTCCCGTGATCAGGGCAAAACCCTTCAATCCGAAGTGCTCGATAAGCCCAACGCCGACTCCCCTCGATGGATGCCCAACATCGAACGCTCCACCGGATTTAACCAAATCTCCGGGAATCCCAGTTTTATTTACACCGACGGCGTCCGCGGCGATGCCCTCCACGACGTCCTCAGCAACCACGTCTACTGGATCTCCGAATAACGGGGTCAGGTCGTGTTTATATAATTATCTGCTGGAAATGAGTCACATCGTCTCGATGAGCGGCTTGTGCCCAACAAATTAAGAAATCACGACCTGACCCCGTTTTTGCGGAGTTGGGTATTATCCCAGGCGTCGTCGACGGAGGGGGCGATGCTTAGGCGGTCCTCTTCGAATTGGTCTTCAATCTCGGTGATGCTGCGGCGGACTTGGGTTGCGAAGGCAGTTTCGTCTTTGTGCACGGCAGCGATTTCGATGGCCGCCTCCCGGTCAAATTCGGCGAAGGCTTGGGCCAGGCGGTTGGCGCGATGTGCGCGGTATCCCAGTTCTTCGAGCGCCCCTCGGGCGAGCTCGATGGCGCTGCCGGCGTGAAGGACGCCCAGGACTTCCTACGGGCTCGCACGGAAGAGCTCCCCGACATCGTCTTCCGCGACGGCCTTACGTATTGGCGGAATCGCTAAGGATCAGTTTTTACTGCGACCAAAAAGCGCCCGGGCTTTATCGGTGATAACGTTGACGGCAGGGTGGGTGATTTGGCGCTCGGTGGTGATGGCGAAAAACTGATCGGTGCAGCTCTTGGTCTGACCGATTACTTTGAAGCCGTAGCGATCGACCGCCTCTTTGATCACGATGGTGGGGATGGCGATGAAGCCTTTGCCATCTGCGGCGAAAACTTTCATCAAGGCGGCGTCTTCGAAATCCGCCACGACGCGGGGACGCACGCCGACTTCACGGAACCAATTGTCCAGCGCCCGTCGCAAGGCGGTCGACTCGGCGGGAAGTAGCGAAGGGGCTTCGTGCAGGGACTCGGGGAATCCTCTCTTGAGTTTCTTCGCCAGGTCCGGTGTTGCACAAAATGTAATGGGGGACTCTCCGAGCTTGTGATTGAAGGCCCGGAATGCATGGCCGCTGGAGGCGGGTTCGTCGGCGAGCACGATGTCGAGCCGATGCGATGCGAGCTGACCGAGAAGGTCGTCCACCTTGCCTTCCCGGCAGATGACGTGAATCGAATCGTCGTCGGAAAAGATGGGGCGAAGTATTTCGTGGGTAACCAGCTTGGGCAACGCATCGGCGATTCCTACGTGGAGGCGCATGGCTTTGGCGGAAGGGCGACGTTCGATCGCGTTACTCAGCTCCTCCCCGAGGGCAAATATTTCATCGGCGTAGCGCAGGGCGATTTGTCCGGCGTCGGTCAGCACATTGGCCCGTCCCTGGCGGCGGAAGAGTTTTTCGCCAAAGCTGTCCTCCAACTCTTTGATTTGGGCCGAGATTGAAGGCGGCGAGACGTGGAGCTTGGCGGCTGCCTGTCTTAATCCGCCTTCGTGGGCCACCGCGTGAAAATAGCGAAGATGGTGGTAGTTGAAGGAGAGCGACATCGACTCAAACGATTAGGAAATAGTTAAAAGACAATACGA
>CBFHXU010000050.1:0-17337 GCA_965659875.1 uncultured Opitutaceae bacterium | reverse complement strand
CCAGTCTATGACGTGGTGTTTGGGGGGCTGTTTATCTGACATGTTCGGATCGAGCGGATTGAAAAGTTGTTGGGCAGGAGAGTTTGGACTGCCCGGATCGGGTTTTGTTCAGTCTGAATGCAGATTTTGGAATTCTGACCCATTCTGGGGCATTTTCAATGGGTGAAGGACGTTTATTTGGGAGCGTAGGCGGGCAAAATGGGCCTCGAACTTGCCATGATGGATCTGAGTGGAACATTTGTCGTGCGAGGCTGGTCATTCTTAGCTCCCTCGTTTCTCGCCTAATCCTCTCTGGTTCCACCGTATGTCGATTCGCCTTCCTCTTCGCTCCCTTTTCGTCCCCGCCCTTGTTGCCGGGGCGCTTCTGGCGACGATGGGCTGCCAGGAAGTTCCGGTAACCGGTCGCAACGCCATCAGCCTGGTCGACGACCAGGATATATCCAAGAAGGCGGCTGAGGAATTTGAGGCGATCAAGAAGATGCAGCGGGCGTCACGAAATCCGGCCCAAATCCGGATTGTTGAGCAAATCGGGCGGCGTCTTTCGCAAACGGTGTTCTGGGATGTGCCCCACGCCGAATGGGAGTTTGCGGTTTTTAACGCGCCGGGGGTCATGAATGCCTTTGCTATGCCCGGGGGTAAAGTGGGTGTATTTTCCGGCTTAATTGATTTTTGCGAAAACGAGGACCAATTGGCCTCCGTAATCGCCCATGAGATCGCCCATGTCGCCGCGCGCCACACGCACGAAAAGTATTCGCAGGGTTGGATGCTCAAGCCGCTGGGAGTGGCGACTTCGGTCGGTATCGGCACGACGATTGGCGGCACCGGTATTTATGTTCCGAGCGTCGGTTCGGCGGCCGGCGGTGGCGTCACCGCGATCACCCAGTCCGCGTTTGATCGCGGCAAAGAACTTGAAGCCGATCACATCGGCTTAATTTATATGGCCAAGGCTGGGTATGACCCGCGCCAATCCCTGCGCTTGCTGCAACGCATGGAAGAGGATATCGCCTCCAAAGGCGGCCCCACGGCCAATGGATGGCTCGCCAACCACCCCAGTTTCCCGCAACGACAAACTAGGATTAACGAGCTGATGGACGAAGCGATGTCCCATTACGAAAAAGGCGAAGTATCCCGAACGCATACCGTCATTGAGTAATCTGATTCCGAAAAAATTGATTCGCGGCGCAGTCCTCGGCTGCGTCGTTGGCTTGGCTGGTCTGATTGCGGCCGAGAACTTTGTGCCTCCACGCTTGACCCGTCCGATCGAACCGGAATACCCGAAGGATTTGCACTCGGCGGGAGTCGAAGGTCAGGTCGAAGTGGTGTTTAAAGTTACGCGCCACGGTGCCGTGGAGGACCCCGATGTCTCTTATGCCACCCACCCAGCGTTTGGCGAGTCGGTCAAAAAGGTTTTGTCCCGGTGGCGATTCTCGCCGGCTCGGCGGGATGGTCAGCCGGTCAACCAACGCGTTAAAATGCCGGTGATGTTCGTTGTGAGGTCGGACGATCATCTCAGCAAGTGGGCGGGCCGTAACGTATTCAAACGATTCGAAACCGAACCGACCGAAGCCGATGATCTCGGTGAATGGCCCGAACCTTCGGCCTGGATCGAGCCTTATTACCCGCCGCAGCTCAACGGCACGGGCAAACGGGAAGAGGTCGTCATCAATTTTGTCGTCGATGAGTATGGCGACGTCGTGAACCCCGAAGTGTTGATCGGCGAAGATCCGCACTTCATCGCCTCCGCTTTGGCCGCGACCGTGAGTTTGGATTTTTCGCCCCACCTCAATGCAGAGGGAGAACCCACCGCGGTGGCGATGGCGGTATCTTACAAGTTCGACGAGAAGAAGCAGGAGCAGTGGGAGCGCGTCGGAGAAGTGACTGATCCGCAAAAGCGTGGACGAAAAAAACGTAATTGATGGCCCGCTCGTGACACGACGGAAGTTGCCAGACTCCGCAGGCGGCCCGATGTGAAACGCCCATTGGTCAAACGTTGGCAGAGTTGCTCCGAGGAACGGTTGCTGAGCCTGCGGATATGTGATCTGCGTCTATCGAGTCGCGACACAGTCATTGAAGACCGCATGCGCCGACTCCATATGGAACTCAAAATGGCCGGCTTGCGGTTTCGCCCCCATCACTGGCTTTCGCACGAATGGTTTACGCCGGATGGTATTCCCGGCATCGCAGTGCCTTTTTACCTCGCTCACCCCAGACTTGCAGCACTCGAACGGCGACAAATGCTGGTCGCTGAAGGGAGCTCGGAAGCCGAATGCATGCGGATATTGCGACACGAGGCTGGACACGCGATTGACAATGCCTATCGCCTGCACCGCCGCAAAGCGTGGCGGGAAACCTTTGGCTCCATCCGTGAGCCCTATCCCGATTCCTACCGGCCGCGACCGGATGACCGCAATTTTGTGCAGCACCTTGGAGGCTGGTATGCGCAGGCTCATCCGGCGGAGGATTTTGCGGAGACGTTCGCGATATGGCTGACGCCGGGATCTGCCTGGCGGAGCCGATTCCAGGATTGGCCGGCCCTGCGCAAACTCGAATACGTCGATAATTTGATGACGGAGATCGCGTCGGAAGTTCCGGCGGTGCGCACGCGCCGACAAGTTGAACCGGCGAGTAAAATCAACACGACGTTGGCGGAGCATTATGCGCAAAAGCATGAGCATTACGCGGTCGACTGGCCGGGGTATTACGATGAAGATCTGCGGAGAGTATTCGCTTCGTCAGCGACCGTCACACGTCGTCCGGCGGCCGCTGCCTGGCTCCGACATCATCGACGCGATATCAGTCGGGTGGTCGCGGAGGCGTCAGGTATGTCGGCGTATTCTATCAATCAATTGTTGCAGATCATGATCGAACGCTCGCGGGTATTGAAGTTGCGGTTGAAAGTTGCACCGCGCGAAACCCGGGAGAAGCTTCTCCTCATGCTGACGGTCAATTCGATGCAAGTCGCCCATCGTCGATACCTCTCGATCGCGTTATGAGTGCCCGCCGATTACGACCGCAGCGTATCCTCGCTTTGATGCATGAAGCGTTGGTGCCCCCTGATTCGATTGAGGGGCTTTCGGAAGAGCAGATTCATCCCTGGAAGATGGAGTATGACGTCAAGACCACGCTCGAGCAGATGGGCCACGAGGTGCATCCGGTCGGCATCTACGGAGACCTGAGTGTGTTGCGGGAAGCACTTGATCGGGTGCAACCGGACATTGTGTTCAACATGATGGAAGAATTCGACGGACAGCCTCTTTTTGATCAACATTTGGTGAGCTATCTTGAACTCCAAAAAGTTCCTTACACGGGCTGCAATCCTCGGGGACTGACGCTGGCCCATGACAAGGCGCTTTCGAAACAGATTCTTGCCCATCACCGCATTCCCGTCCCGCAGTTTGGCGTGTTCCGGATCGGCCGCAAAATTCGGAGATTGGCGTCCCTGAAATTTCCTCTGCTTGTGAAGTCATTGGTTGATGAAGGCTCGGTGGGGATTTCCCGGGCTTCGGTGGTCCACGATGACAGGGCGCTTGTCGAACGGGTGGAATTAATTCATCGGCAGACGGGACGGGCTGCCATTGCCGAAGAGTATATTGCCGGACGCGAGATCTACATGAGTGTGGTGGGTAACGAGCGGGTGAAGACTTTCATGCCGTGGGAACTCATTATGAAAAATCTCCCCGCGGGTGTGCCCAACATCGCGACGAGCAAACTCAAATGGAATTACGCCCACCAGGAACAGGTCGGCTTGATGACGCAGGCGGCTGATTTGACGGACGAACAATCGCGACGGCTGACGCGACTCTCGAAGCGAGTCTACCAAGCTTTGTTTCTCACCGGATATGCCCGGTTGGATTTTCGGATGTCGGAGGCGGGAGAGTTTTATCTCCTCGAGGCCAACCCCAACCCCTGCCTCGCCTATGGCGAAGATTTTGCGGAGGCGGTGGAGACCGCCGGCACCGACTACGAGACGCTACTCGATCTGATTCTGCGTCAAGGTCTCGCCTACAAAGTCGCCGTTTGATCGGCGAACTTTGCGAGGAATTTTTCTTCCGCTTCAATCGATCCGATCAGCGTCATCGTGCCGCCTTCCGGGAGGAGGGTGTCGGGCTTGAGATCGGTGTGGTGGTGTTCTCCGTCGTCGATTGCCACGATGGAGCAACCGGTTTGGCTCGGCACGGAGGATTCAGCCAGAGTCATGCCAGCCAGAGCGCGTGGCACGGGGGACGAGAATACACTCACACCTTCAGCCAGTAGGAGATTTTCCTTACCTTTGAGCTCATTAAAAATCATATTTGCCCCCATGTCCGCGTAGGAGAGCACGAGGTCAGCTCCGGCGCGATGCAGGCGCGAAACGTTGGCTTCATGAGTGCAACGACTGATGAGCTGGGCCTTGGGCCGAAGCTTGCGATAGAAGATGGTCAGGAAGGTGTTGGTGTCATCATCGTGGGTGGTGATGATGATGGTGGTGGCGCGATGCATCCCGGCTTTGACCAAAAGGTCAAATTCGGAGGCGTCTCCAACGAAGCTACGTTCCGGGTATAGGATGCGGTCGGCTTCTTTTTCGATAATCGTCCACGGGATTTCACGCTCATTGAGTGCCCGAGCGGTGGCGCTACCGACCCGACTCCCCCCTATGATCAAAACACTCGGCTTAATGTCGTCTTCACTGCGGATTTGGCCAAAGACCTCGTTGTAGGTGTCGATCTGTTGCTGGGTGCCGCTGAGAATGAAGAAGGTGTGTTCATCGATGTTGGTGCTGGGGTCGGGAGGCACGAGTTTGCCGTGCTGCCAAACTCCAACGACGGTGACTCCGGATTGGGCCCGCATATTACACTCGGCGACGGATTTGCCTACGAGGTTGGTGTTGTAGCCCGTCGCTTCGGCGATGACCAACTCCTCGAGACGTCCGATGATTTGGGCGCAAGATCCTGCATCGACGACCCGCCGAGCGAGGGCCTGTCCCATGATTTCCTCGAGCGACAGAATCTCGGAAACTCCGGCGAGTTCGAGCGCATCGCGAGCGGCACTGGAGCGAGCGGTGGCGATGATGGGAATCTTCTCGTTTGTCTCGCGCACCGAAAACGTGACGTTGGTATTGATGATGTCGGAACGGGTCGTGACGACGAGCGCCGCCTGGTCGATGCGCACCTTCTCGTAGGTGTCGGGATCACTCAGATCGCCCACCACAACCGGTAGGTCACGATCGTGCATTTCGAGCGCTTCGGGCACGGTGGGAACCAGGAAGAAATAAGGGTAGCCGTGCTTTTCGAGCATCCGGATCAAAATCTTCGTGACCGGACCATGTTGGGTCATGATCACGTGGCGGTGGGTGCTCAACGGAAGTTCCCCGGGGGCCCGGGCCGCAGCCTGGGCCCGCATCCATGGAGCATAGAAAAACTCAATAAAGGTGAAGGGCAGGAGCACCAACAAGAAGACCACCCCGGTGCCCAGCACGATGATGGAGAAAAACCGCCCGAGATCAGTATGGAAGGTAATATCGCCAAACCCCAACGTGCTCATGACGGTGAGCGTCCAATAGAACCCCGTGATCCAACTGTAGTTCTGACCCTCCCGCTCCATCAAGTAGTGGAAGATCGTACTATATGCCGTAACTAGCAGCAAAAGCACCCCGAGCAGCTTGAACAACGCCAGCAGATTTTGCCGGCTGGTGCGGGTTTCCAGAAACGAAGTGACGACGGGAATAAGTGCTTTCACAGGTGGTGGCGCGATACGGCGCCTCTCAGTTGGACGAAATGTTGAGGGAATTGGCAATGTCCAAGGCGATTCCCTTATTCGGTGGTAAAATGGGTTCGCGCAGACGATTGACGAAGATAGCTTCGTCAAATGTCAGCTTCTTCCAACCTCAGCATTCGCGTCCTCGCCACCGGCGGCACCATCGATAAAGTGTATTTTGACGCGACGAGTGCCTACGAAATTGGCGACCCGCAGATCGGGGTGTTGCTGCACGAGGCCAATGTGACCTTCGACTACGAAGTCGAAAGCGTGCTGCGCAAAGACAGCCTGGAACTCGATGAGGCCGATCGAAAATTGATCCGCGAGCGCGTCGAAGCTGCCCCGGAAAACAGAATTCTCATCACCCACGGCACCGATACCATGACCGAAACTGCGGCCGCGCTGGAAGGGATCGCAGGCAAGACGATCGTCTTCACGGGATCGATGCTGCCGGCTCGTTTTCGTCAAAACGACGCCCTCTTTAATGTGGGGTGTGCGGTGGGCGGACTGCAGTCACTGCCGCCGGGGGTTTACATTGCGATGAACGGCCAACTCTTTCCGGCCGGCTCCGTGCAAAAGAACCGCGAAGCCAAACGATTCGAAGTGACGGAGTGAAACCGTCCCTTACTGAGGGAAATTCAATACTTCCGCATGATCTGGTAGAGCACCCAGTAGCCACCTACGCTGCCGATGATGATACCGGCTAAGCCGAACATGAGTATAAACGGGTTGTTTGAATTCAAATACATCATCCCACCGAAGAATCCATTGGTCAGGAGGAGCAAAATGATGAAATCACGGCGCCGTTTTTGACGGTATTCGGGCGGTGCAGTGAGCTCATCCGTGCCGGCCTGTTCCTCGATTTTACGCTGATCCTGACGCCAGGCCCAGACATCGTTTTTTTCCGTCGGATTTTCTTCACCCGGCTTGGGGTTGTCGCGCGTGAACTTTTCTTCGGTGCGCATCACATAGTGTTTACGCGGTTTTTCGAAGTCGGGTTCGGTTGACATCTGAGTCGGGAATTAAAGCTGCATGGGCATACCGATTTCGATGATCTGGGTGGGCATCACCTGGTAATAGTCTTTCACTGGCTGGGCGTTGCGGGAGAGGAAAGCGTAGTAAGCTTTTTGCCAAGCGAACATCGGCGCATCGCCTCCCGTGAGGATCATCTCGCGGTTGAAATAGAAGGTCGTGGCATTGTCCTTGAGCGGCACGCCGCGGGCGACGATCCGTGAGCAGAGGTCGGCCACATCGGGTGACTCCATATAACCGTAACGGCCGATCGCGCGCCACACGCCTTCGCCGTGTTCTTCGAGGGTGAGTCTATTCTCATCGGGATGAGTCGGCACCTCCTCTGTAGTGATGGTCAATAGCACCACCGTTTTTTGCAGGGTCTTGTTGGCTTTGAGATGATGGAGCAAGGCGAGGGGAATTCCTGTGGGCGATGCGACCATGAACACCGCGCTGCCGGATACGCGGGTGATGTGGGAGCTCTTGGCGATTTCGGAGAGCTCGAGTCCCTGAGTCGCTTGGCCGTAAATTTTGTCGGCGATTTCAACCCGGCCTGCTTTCCAGGTCAGCATGGTCGCGAGCAGGATGGCACCGAATGCCAATGGCACCCAGCCACCTTCAAAAAACTTGGGTAAATTGGCCGCAAAGAAGCCGAGGTCGATGGCCCAGAACCCGAGACACATGGCTGCCGCGAGTGGTGTGGCCCATTTCCACGTGCGGGTGGCGACGAAGAACAGAGTGAACGTCGTTACGGCCATTGTGCCGGTGACCGCGATGCCGTAGGCGGCCGCCAGCGCGGACGAACTGCCGAAGTGCAACACCGTCGCAATGCTTCCGGCGGCCAATCCGAAATTCACCATCGGCACATAGATCTGACCGCGTTGTTCGGGGTTGGTGTGGAGCACCTTCAAGCGCGGAAAATAACCGAGTTGGATTGCCTGCCGGATCAGCGAATAGGTGCCCGATATCAGCGCCTGACTTGCGATGATCGCCGCAACCACCGAAAGCAGCACCAGTCCAATGCGCAAGGGGCCTTCGGGCGCGAGCGTGAGGAAGGGGTTTCCCACATCGGTGGGGTGGGCGACGACGTGGGCACCTTGGCCAAAATAGTTGAGCACCAGCCCGGGGAGCACGACGCCATACCAAGCTCGGAGGATCGCTTTGCGACCAAAGTGTCCCATGTCGGCGTAGAGCGCTTCCACTCCGGTGATGGCCAAAACGACGCCGCCCAGGATTCCCACGATGGCACCAGGATGGGTGCTCAGAAGTTGCCAACCATGCCAGGGGTTGATCGCGCCCAGGATTTGAGGCGCCTCCCAAATCCGCCAGAGACCGAGCAGACCCAGCGTGCTGAACCAAACCAACATGATGGGGCCGAACATCGACCCGATGACGTGGGTGCCTTTGCGCTGGACCCAAAAGAGCGCCACCAAAATCGCCACGCACAGCGGAATGACGTATTCGTGCGCGGCGGGGATGATCACCTCCAGCCCTTCCGTCGCGCTGAGCACCGAAATGGCCGGGGTGATCACACCCTCACCGCACAACATGGCCGCCCCGATCAATACGATGATGATGGCCCCCGGCACCCGTTGCTTGGGTTTCCAGTGCTCCAAACCACTCAATGCGAGCAGTGCAAAAATACCGCCTTCGCCCTGGTTGTGAGCGCGCATTACTACGGTCGCGTATTTGATGCTTACCACACTGATGAGCGACCAAAAGATGAGCGAAAGCACTCCATAGACTGCGCCCGCTCGCTCGGCCTCCGGCAGATGATGCACGGCTTCGCGCAGGGCGTAGAGCGGACTCGTGCCGATGTCGCCAAAAACGACGCCCAGCGCGCCAATGACCATCGCGGCCTTGGGAGCGCTCAGGTCACCGTGAGTGGATGCGGCAGAACTCATGCGTGAGCGAAGCCTGAGCGCAGAACTGCCGAGGCTCCAAGGTCATTTTTAGGTCTTATTGTGAAATGAGATATTCCTTATTCCGGAAGACATCGACGTCAGGGGCTAACCTTGTAAATCGGGTCTCTAAATCCGGATATACAAGGTTGGTTGACCCGGTGATCGTGTATTTTTACTCACTCCTACGGCTCTAGCACCCGGTGAATCTCCTTGAGCAGGAGCGGGTAAAAGGGCTCCCGGGGTGCGTGGCCGTAACCATCGAGCTCCATCAAACGCACATCGGGGTGTCCCGCAACTTTCAGCATGCGGTAGAAGTAGGCGTTTTCCTCGTAGCGGCCGAGCATCTCCAGTTCGCGGTCCCCGGTCACGAGCAAGATCGGCGGGGCATCGGCTCGGATGTGGTGCAGGGGCGCCAGTTCGTCGATGACGGGACGTTCACGGGGCAGACCGCGTTCGGTCCGGATGGTGAAATGCGTGAGGGTTTGCCCGGCCAATGGAATCAACCCGGCGATGCGATCGGCGTCGATATCGTGGGCGGCGAGCCAAGACTTATCCAAGCCGAGCATAGCGGTGAGGTAGCCGCCGGCGGAACTTCCCGAGACGAAAATTTTCCGCGGATCGCCGCCCAGTTTTTCGATGTTGTCGAACACCCAGGCAACCGCCGCCGCAGAGTCTTCCAAATAGGCGGGAGAAGTGGCTCGCGGCGAAAGGCGGTAGTTTACGGCCGCGACCGCGATACCCTGATTTTGCAAACGCTCCGCGACGGATTTGTTGCCATTCTGCAAACCGCCCCCGTGAAGCCAAACCACCGTGGCATAGCCGTCGGCATTGGTCGGGTGGTAGAGATCCAACACGCAACGTTCAGCGACATAGTCGTCCGCCGCCCGATGGGACTCGTCGTAGTAGGGTTGGTTTTCGATGAGCGCATACTCGGTCTCGGCAATCGCGACGTTGCTGACAGCAGTGAGACCCGCTAAACCTAGCAGACCCGCCAGATGGGTGAGGCGAAGTGAAATAAAATTCATCGCCGGCAGCGTAGGTTAAGTCTGCTCCAGAATGGAACGGAATTCGGGCAGCGTTTCGGCGAGGATCGTGCGGATGGCGGTGCGTTCGTCTTCGCCGATGTAGTCGTAGCGCTCGTCCTCGGTGTCGGAGTCCAGGGCTGCCTTGAGCGTCTCGTAAATCTGACGTTTGAGCGGGGCCGGCATTGCTTGAAACATCGGCGTGTAGATCAACGGGCTGCAGCGATACCGGTAAAGTTGTCGCCGCACGGTGAGCTCGCGCAGGGATTTCCCGTCGCGTGATTTTACGGACTCGCCTGCGTAGTCGCGGCCAAATTCGGGGATGCCTTTGATGCCAAAGGGGAGGGTGGCTTCATCTTTCGAGAGTAACGCATCAACGACTTCGCGGGTGACGCTGGCGAAGACGGATTTCACGCTATCGTATGCGGGCTCCTCGGTGACGGGTTCCTTGAACGCCTCTTGCAGGCCCGCCTGATAGTGAAGCATGCGGCGCGCTTCGATTGAAGCCTTGGTGATTGCGTTCTGCACCGCAATTTGGTGCTCAAAAACGAGGAACGAAACGATGTCGCTGGTCGGCGCGAGATAACGGTCGGTATCGAAGTAGGGCGAAAGGTCGGTGACGTTGGCGCCTTCGGCGGTGGGGAAGATGATCTGGTTGTCAGCTTCCGTGGCGATGATGTTGCCGCGATGTTGAGCACGGCCGTGCTGGCCGGTCACATACCAACCGCCCCAGCGTTCTTCGAACGGCGTGCGATAGTCGACCAAGGTGGAACCGAATTTGAAAATCGGCTCACCGGTGGCGTCGGGGAACACCGAGCGGGCCAACACGCCGGGAACGCCGCGAATGAAGTGTCCGCCGTGGCAACGCAGGCAATCGGAATCGCGTTGGAATTTGAGTCCGTTGCGGCGACCCGGATTGCGGGGATCGACCGCGTAGAACGTGGGTCCGAGTTGCGGATCGATGGCGGTGATTTCGATCAGACCGCCCGGCACCCAGCCCACGTAGCAGGTGTCCGAGTAGTAAATGGCGCGGGGGTTGGTGGGGCTGATGCGGTCGAGCTGCAGACTGGTGCGCGAGAACACGAGCAGTTGACTCGAGATCGGCACATCGAGCTCCACCAGCAGGAGGCGTAGGATCTCTTTCTCGTCGCCGGGGAGTTGAATATCGGCTGCGGCCAGGCGTTGCTGCAGTCGGGTCACCGCATCTTCGGGTGCGGTCTTCGAATAGTTGATCGGCTCGTTTTCGTAATTCTCCTCAGCGGCGAACATCGATGCCGGCAGCAAACAGAGCAGCGCAGTAATCAATGTTGCGGGAAGAGTGGGATGGAAACGCTGAGAAAACGGCGACATTTGGGTAAACTAGACAACTTTGTCGTGAATTACGCGAGAAAATCCTGCGGGAATGACGGTCCTTGATTTCGTGGTTTGTGGTTTCAGTAAATTTGCCCAACGTTGGCCGAATGCCTCTGACCACGTTCTTGAAACGTATCACCATTTTGTTGGCCCTCTCAGGAGCGGTTGCACTTTCCGCTACTGATGATCGACCGAACGTGATCATCATTTTGGCCGACGATATGGGATTCTCCGATATCGGAGCTTATGGCGGTGAGATCGAGACGCCGACGCTCGATAGATTGGCCGCGGGAGGAATGAAGTTCTCCCGTTTCTACAACAGTGCGCGTTGCTGTCCGTCCCGCGCTTCTCTTATGACGGGACTGCATCCGCACCAGACGGGTATTGGCTGGATGACGAATCCACCGCAGGAAAGGAGGATGGATCACGGTCCGGAGTTTCCATCCTATCGGGGGTTCTTGAATCGGGATTGTGTAACGTTGGCCGAAGTCTTGGGGGAAAGTGGCTACGCGACGTTTCTCGCCGGAAAGTGGCATCTGGGGATACACGATAAGAGCCGGTGGCCGCTGCAACGGGGCTTTGATAAATTTTATGGCAACCTCCCCGGTGCCTCGAATTTTTTCACCCCGAAGGCACCGCGGGGAATCACCTATCAAAATGAACCCGTGGAAAACCCCGAGAGCACGACGGATCGGCGTTACTATACGACGGATGCGTTCACGGATTATGCGATGAAGTTTATTCGCGAAGAGGCCTCGGCGGATGATCGGCCATTCTTCCTTTATCTCGCTTACACCGCTCCCCACTGGCCGTTGCACGCGCATCAGGAAGAGGTGCAAAAATACGTCGGTAAATACATGGCCGGTTGGGACCAACTGCGTGAAACCCGGCTGCAGCGGCAACGCGAGTTAGGGTTGATCGATGCGGATTGGGAGTTGAGCGATCGATCTTTCAAGACGTGGGATGAGATGAGCCCGGAGAAGCAGCGCGAGATGGATCTGCGCATGGCTAACTACGCGGCGATGGTTGACCGCATGGACCAAAACATCGGTCGCTTGGTGGAGGATTTGGAGGCTGCCGGGAAATTGGAAAATACGTTGATCCTATTTTTGTCGGACAATGGCGCGTGCCAAGAAGGCGGCCGCTTGGGCGGTAAAACAGATCCGTTTGATTTGGCGACCTGGGAAGCCACCTACGGGGCGGGCCCAGCCTATGGCGAGGTCTGGGCCAACGCGTCCAATACCCCCTTCCGCAAGTTCAAGCACTTCACCCATGAGGGCGGTATCTCGACGCCGTTTATCGCGCATTGGCCGCGCGGTATCACACCCCGGTCCGGGTGGTATGGCGAGCCGGCGACGTTGATTGATTTGGCGCCGACCCTCTACGAACTTGCCGGTGCGACCTACCCTGAAGAATTTAACGGCCGCCCGATTCCTCCCTTGCCGGGGAAGTCGCTCACGCCTGCCTTCGCCGGACGTTCACTGGCGCGCGGCGAACCCCTGTTTTTTGAACACGAAGACAATGCGGCGGTATTGGACGGAAAGTGGAAACTGGTGGGGTCCAAGGTGTCTGTGCCGGGTGAAGTCGATGCGACCAAATGGGAGCTCTACGACCTCGAGGCCGACCGCACGGAGACCAATGACTTGATCGGTAAACATCGGAAGGTAGCCGACAAACTGGCGCAGCGGTGGGCTGATTGGGCTGAAGGCGTAGGAGTCTACCCCAAGCCTGCCACCCGTAATGTGCCTTCTGATCACAATTAGTTTATTTCCCTATTCATGTTCGTATTCAAAAAAATCTTACTTTCGGTAATCGTCGGCGCGAGTATCGGCGCTATTTCACTCCAAGCCGGGGACCGGCCCAACGTGCTGTTGATCCTGGTCGATGACCTTAAGCCGACCATTCGCTCGTTTGGCGACGACGTGGCGATTACGCCGAATTTAGACCGCTTGGCGGCGCAGGGCGTGCGGTTTGAAAATGCCTACTGCAACCAAGCGGTGTGTATGGCGTCGCGCTACAACCTCATGTTGGGCAGCCGATCGACATCCACTGGATTTTACAGTTTCGGCACCCAGTTTCGGGAAATTTACCCGGACGCGGTGACGCTACCCCAGCATTTCATTAACCACGGCTACGTGGCACACTCGATGGGCAAGGTTTACCATATCGGCCATGGCAATACCAACGACGACGCGTCCTGGAGTGTGCCGCATCATCCGGACAAAGTGATCGATTACGTGTTGCCCGAGAGTAACCACCGCGAACTGACGCGGGAAGAAGGCCTGTTTACCAACCAAGGTGCCCGCGACGAGACGGGTGAGCATCGTCCGCGAGGCGCAGCCTGGGAAGCGGCAGACGTGCTCGACGAAGCCTACGCCGATGGCCGCACCGCGGCGACGGCGGTGGACCGATTGCATTGGCTTAAGCGCAACGAAGACAAACCGTTTTTTCTGGCCGTAGGTTTTGTGCGGCCGCACCTGCCATTCTCCGCGCCGAAGAAATATTGGGACATGTATGACCGCGCCGAGTTGCCGATGCCGGAATATGAAAAACCGCCGGAAGGAGCCCCTGACTTTGCCGGCAAAAAGAATGGCGAGATCGCAGCGTTTAAACCCATTCCCCGCACCGACGGCACGCCCTATGAACCCGACCTGACCCGCCAGTTGATCCACGGCTACTATGCGAGTGTGACTTACATGGACGCACAGCTCGGCAAAGTGTTGGATGGGTTGGAAGAAACCGGATTCGCGGACAATACCATCGTGGTGTTGTGGGGTGATCACGGTTACCATCTCGGCGACCACGGCGTGTGGACCAAGCATACGAATTACGAGCAGGCCGTGCGCATCCCGATCATCATCCGCACTCCGGATGAACTCAACGCGGGCCGCAACGCGCGGCAGCTCACCGAGACGGTTGATCTTTATCCGACGCTCTCCGCGTTGGCGGGTTTGCCTAACCCTCAAACTTCCCAGCCGATTGACGGCATCGACCTTTCCCCGGTTCTCGAGAATCCGGGGAAAACGATTCGCGACTACGCCTACCACACTTACAACCGAGGCAACCGCAATGGCCGGGCCATCCGTTCGGAACGCTATCGCCTCGTCGAATGGCTGCCCTTTGGAGCGTCGACCGACGATGCGGTCTACGAGCTCTACGATTATCAGGAAGACCCCCAGGAGACGAGAAACGTAGCCTCTTCCAATCCCAGGGCACTGGCACAAATGAAGACGCTCTTGGCCCAAGAGCCCGCCGCAGTTGAGCAGGTTAAACGACCAAGACGATAGATCTCAGAGTTTCCCCACTGCTCTTGGCCCAAGAAAGCGCGCTCCGAGTGGTGCGCGCTTTTTGCGGTAGAAACTTGGTGAATCGATTACCGGTATTCTTCGCCAGTCACGGCGTCGACGATCTTGAAGTTCTCGACGTGGAAACTGAGGTCCGCGCGGAAGGCCAGCTTGACCCCGAAGTCGCGTTCCATGCGGACGAGCAGTTCGGCGTCTTCTTCGCGGAGTCGTTCCAGAATCGAGGGGTGCACCAACACGCGGAGGGCATGCCCCTTGTCCGGATCGTTGAGTTGGAGACGGCGCACGATCGAGGAGAGGCGACGTTGGAGCTCGACCGAAATGGTGGTCGCGGATTTCACGATGCCGCGTCCCCGACAGTAGGGACAGTCGGTGAAGAGATTGGACGAGAGGGACTCCTGTTGACGCTGACGCGTCATTTGCAGAATCCCGAGCTGCGAAATGGGCAGCACGTGAGTCTTTGCCCGATCTTGTCCCATCAATTCGTTCATGCGTTCGTAAACCGCGTTGCGGTGACGGCGCTCCTTCATGTCGATGAAGTCGATGATGATGAGTCCACCGAGGTTGCGCAGACGAATCTGGCGGGAGATCTCGGTGGCGGCCTCCAAATTCACGGCGTAGATGACGTTCTTATCTTCACCGCCGCGGTTCTTGTGCGAACCGGTGTTCACGTCGACGGAGATCAACGCTTCGGTTTCGTCGATGACGATTTCACCACCGGACGGCAGGCCGACTTTGCGCAACGCGGTCTGTTCGATCTGTCGTTCGATATTAAAGCGTTCGAAGATCGGAATGTTGTCGTTGTAGAGCGCGATCTTGCCCTTGGAACGAGCGGAGATTTGGGCAACCGCGGCTTGGGCGCGGGTGTGGTCACTCTTGTCGTCCACGAGCACGCGATCGACTTGCTCGGTGAGGAAATCACGCACGGTGCGTTCGACGATGTCGGGTTCCTGGTAGAGACAGGCGGGCGAGCGTTCGCTGCTTTCACGGGCTTGGATCTGGGCCCAGGTTTTGAGGAGCAGGTGGAGGTCGCGGACGAAGTAACGGGCTTTTTTGCCTTCACCGGCGGTGCGGACGATGACGCCCATGCCTTCGGGGATGGTGAGCTCGTTGATGAGGCGTTTGAGGCGTTGGCGTTCGCGGTTGTCCTCGATTTTGCGGGAGATGCCGCACTGGTCGCTGTAAGGCATTAGGACTAGGAAGCGACCAGGGAGGGAAAGGTTGGTCGTGGTGCGCGGACCCTTGGTGCCGATGGGACCCTTGGTGACCTGAATCACGATCTCGGATCCGGCGGGGTAGAGCTTGGGGATGTCCTTAACGGTGGGTTCGTCGCCCGCCTTCTTCTTTTTCTTTTTGCTGTTCACGCGGACGACCTCGACGGAGGAGTCGGCGGCGGCGGGCAGCATGTCCCAATAGTGCAGGAAGGCGTTCTTGTTGTAGCCGATGTCGACAAAGGCGGCCTTGAGGCCGGGATCCAGATTCTTGATCCGGCCTTTATAGATGCCGCCGACCATCCGGTTGTCGGATTCACGCTCGATTTCGTATTTTTCGAGTACGCCATCGACGAGTAGGGCGACCCGCTTTTCGAGCGGTTCGGCGTTGATGATGAGTTCGCGGAAGGAGGTTTTCTCCTTCTGGAAGGCGGCGACGATTTTTTGGAGCAAAGGGCGTTTTTTGGAACGTTCTTCGGCCCCTTTCTTCAGACCTTTACGGTCGGTGGCGGGGGCTTTGTGCTGCTGGGGCGGTTTGGCCAGTTCTTCGTCATATCGGGAGTCCGAATCGGCGGCTTTGCCACGCTTTCGGGATGAATTCTGATCGCTCATGTCGGGTTTTGTCCTTGGGTTGGACGGCAGTTCCGTTGGCAGCAGATGAGGCGCAAGGGGAATCGAACCGGCGTGCGATATCGTTCGAAAGGTTCAGTTTCACGTGAAGTCCTTTCGGAAACGATAGACGCTCTGGACGAGTCCTTGCAGCAGACAGCAACTGAGCAGGAAGGAACCACCGTAGCTAATGAAGGGAAGTGGTATGCCCGTGATGGGCACCAGCCCGACAGTCATGGCGATGTTTACAAACACATGCACCGAGAACAACACCGTGACGCCGAGGGCGAGGAGGGTGCCGAAACGGTCGCGGGCGAGGCCCGCGATGCGAATGCCGTTAAACAGCATCAGACCAAACAAGCTGAGAACCGTGAGGCTTCCCAAAAGTCCTTTCTCTTCGGCAATTACCGAAAAGATAAAGTCGTTGTGTGCGACGGCACGAGGCAGGTAACCGAGTTGGGCTTGGGTGCCCTCGGTCCAGCCTTTGCCGAGCAACCCACCACTTCCCACCGAAATGAGCGACTGGCGTTGATTCCAGCTGATGCCCATCGGGTCGATTTTGTCGGGATTGGTGAAAGAAATGATACGATTGCGCTGGTAGTCCCCGAGCGGGAGCCAGCTGTGCGGTTCGTATTTACCGCGGTCGTTTACGTAGGAGTAGTTGTTGTTCTCCATGAACTTAACGTAGCGGGCGCCGTCCCAGGCCACGATGCCCACGAGGAGCGAAAAGGCGCCCAAAGCACCTACAAAGAACCGCGTCGAGAGGCGGGAGATGTAGAGCATTGAGAAAACCATGGGGGGCAGGATCAGCGCCGGTTTGATATCCGGCTGTTGCAGGATAAGGAGGACGGGGATTCCCACGGCAAGTGCCAACTTTCCCAACACGCCCAGAGATTGGCTCACCGATCCCACCTTTTCGCGCATCAAAATAGTCGCGGCGGCCAAGAGAACGGCGATTTTGGCGGGGTCTGAAGGCTGAAATCCAATCGGTCCTACCCGGAGCCAGCGCTGCGCCCCGTAGGCCTCGGTGCCGATCCCCGGGATGAGCACCAGAATGAGCAACAGAATGGAAGCTACATAGAACCAGTGAACCACCCGCAGCCAAAACCGGTAGTCGATCAAGGAGGTCCCTGCGTAGATGACGATACCTAGGACAAGCCATACGATTTGCTTCTGCCAGTCGGACTCCACC